>JAEZUG010000038.1 GCA_023421135.1 Candidatus Cloacimonadota bacterium
GCATTGGGCTACTCTGGGCATGGCGGTATTGGCCCTGATCGGGGACCTGATCTACTACCTTTTGGTCTAGAGAGTTAGAACTTAGAAGTTAGTGCTACGCTGCTGTCGCTTCTGGACAAACTACCGAATAGAACCCGGATTACCCGGAGTAAACAGATTTACACGGATTTCTCATGAGTGGACACTATGGACAATTGGACATATCCTTAATCCTCTAATCCTGAAATCCTCGTGAAACAACCTTTAGTCTCCTAGCTCCACCCTAAATCTCTAATCCCCAATGTGCCACCCAATAGAAACGCATCTCATACCCATGAGACACGCATGATTCCACATGGGTGTCACATGGGTGTCACTTGGGTGTCACATGGGTGTCGTATTAGGAAGTAACAAGTGAGCAGGGGTTCCGCCAGACAAGTTCTCACAAATGAGTTGACACGTTTTATACACTCAAAATGATAGAAGCAACAATGTTTTGGAAGGATTGCTCTGATGAATGATGTGAGATGGAAACAACGGTTCAGTAACTTCGTAAATGCCTGCCGCTTACTGCGTGAAGCGCTGAGCATTGAAAGCCCAACAGACTTAGAAAAAGAAGGTCTGATCCAACGCTTTGAATATACCTTTGAACTGGGCTGGAAGACTCTGAAGGACTACCTGGAGTACCATGGTTTCGCGGAGATTGTGGGCCCCAAAGATGCCATTCGTCTTGCCTTTTCCAATGGAATCGTTAGAAATGGGGAGATCTGGATGAGGATGATTGCGGATCGGAACCAGACTTCTCATCTATATGATTCGGAAATCGTTACCCAGATTGTCGAGCATATATCCAAAGACTACTATCCTGCCTTCATAGATTTGACAGAGACGCTTCAAACCAGGGAATAATGGCTGAGAACGTTAGATACGGTATTAAAGACCAATACTGGAAGTCGATTCTCACCATTATCCGTGCCAATCCCAAGGTTGAGCAGGTGATCCTCTTCGGTTCCAGAGCCTTGGGGAGCTTTAAACCCGGTTCAGACATAGATCTCTGTCTCAAAGGAGAACAAATCGCTCAGGCAGATCTGACTCAGTTTCTGGTTAGCCTGGACGAGCTTGATCTGCCTTGGGTAGTTGATTTGGTGATATTTTCCCAGATCAGCAATCCGGATCTAAGAGATCATATAGAGCGGGTGGGGATAAGGCTGTAAGGGGATAATCCCCCGTATCAGATATAAGACCAGTGCACGTGACCCAAGGCGCGCATAGGTTTATTTCTCCATGCTCAGCGCAGTCTTCTTAGCCTATAGCCCAGCTCTCCTTTGCGGTCCACAATTCCAAATTTTTCGTATGAATCGTAGAGCAACAGGGTATCATCTTGAATCTCATAGATGTAGCAGGGAATGCGTCCGTTATCATCATAGTCCCCAAACAGTATTCTATCGTGATCGGAGGCGAATGGATCCAGCATGATATAGTACTTCACTGGCTTTGTGTCAGAGCTGTAATCAATGTCCCGGAAGTTTTCCAATCCGGTTACAAGACCATCCGCACTGAACTGAAGTTTGTTCCCGGGATTATCAATATCATAATACTCGCCAGAGATCAGAACATTGTTTACACACTCCTCCAAGCTCGACACCCGGATAAACTCAATCATCTCTCCGGGAGTAGATGAATAAGCCGGACTATACAGAGTATTGGCTTTGGTGCTGGAAAGCCTTATGCCGGAGAAGATCAGGGAATCATTGGGGATGAGCTCAATCTCGTGCCCCACACCACTGTGAAAATCTGTGCCCTGTAGGCCAAGAGAGCTCAAACCGTAGCGCACAATCCGGAACTCACCCATAGTTCTGAGTGCCTCAATGGCTCTTTGTGGTGATTTAGTTCTTATCAATTCATCCAGGTAAGGTTTATTGATCCATTGCCCAATCAGCAGATTTGCCAAAGAATCGCATTCGGCAGCGCTGTAGCTCTCTTTTTGCCCGCTTGAACTCTCTGCTACCGCTCCGGTAGTATCCGCCCAAACCACGCCAGATGAGCCCCATACCAGGCTCAACACGATGCATAATCCTATCCGCACCATCAGTCCTTTATTTGCCATCTTCAGTTGCTCCCTATAGAGTACATTGCTGATTAACTATCTATTAGATGCTTTTAAACTGTCAAGGCTTTCCGATTCTGGGTGGTAGGATTTGAGGTCCTCAGGATCAGGAATAGGTTGTCTTGGAAATATAGGCAAGTTATAAACACTTATACAACAATTATATACGTGTCTCATCACAAAAAAGCGAGAAAAAAGTAATTGACAAGAATCGTGTTACTGTTTTAGTTGACTACAACACCATAACAATGGCGGAAGCCAAAGTTAAGAAGAGGTTGAAATGAAGATGTTTACAGATGATGCCCCGATCTACATTCAGCTCCGCAAGCACATTGAGGAGTTGATCCTGAATCAGGGCCTGAAAGAAGAAGACGGTATCCCGTCCCTACGGACGATGGCCAAGGATTACTCTCTGAATCCGATCACTATCTCAAACGCGCTCAGTGCCCTGGTGGAGGAAGGTATCCTCTACAAAAAGCGGGGACTGGGCTTTTATGTAATCGAGGGAGCGCGCCGCCGGATCATCGAATCCCGTCGGGAAGCTTTTGCCACCGAGACGCTGGTGCCCACTCTCAAGAGAGCCAGGCAACTGGAATTCTCCAAACCGGATTTAAACAAACTAATAGAAGATATTTATGGAGGAAATCGTGACTAATCAATCCACTCAACAGCCTTGCAGTTATTCTCTTTCAAACGTTAGCAAGCATTATGGCAAATTCCTTGCTCTGGACAATGTCTCTTTGGAGCTTGGTGCAGGCAAGATCATCGGACTCCTGGGAAAGAACGGAGCCGGAAAATCCACTCTGATGCGCTCAATGCTGGGCTTCCTTTCCTTTGATGGATCGATCAGCCTCTGTGACCGGCCCATTTCACACCGTGACAAATGGATCTTTGAAGAAGCAGCCTTTATCCCGGACGTCTCCGGCCTGGATGATCGGCTCACCGTGAAGCAGACCATTGAATATGTGAGCGGAGTCAATCCCCGCTGGAATGAAAGCACAGCCAATGAACTGATTGCTATCAGCAACCTGCCTCTAAACAAGAAAGTGGGCAAGCTCTCCAAGGGCATGAAGACCAAGCTTTATCTTCTGATCACTCTTTCTCTGGATGTGCAGTTTCTGCTCTTGGATGAACCCACTCTGGGGCTGGATATCGCCTTCCGCAAGGAATTCTTCGATAAGATATTGGGTGATTTCTTCGATGAAAACAAGAGCATCCTGATCTCTACCCACCAAGTGGAAGAGGTGGAAGACATCCTGCAGGAGATCATCATTATAGATAAAGGCAGGATCATTCTGCACGAAGATGTGGAAAGCCTCAAAAGTCGCTTTCAGGTGGTGATGCTGCCCAGTGATAGAGTCGCAGAACTGCAGGCCTACAAGCCCAAGGTGCTGGGACACAGTTTGGGTTTTGTGAGTGCAGTGCTGGATAGCTCCGTGCAGATTGAGGGAGCAACGTATGGACGTCCCAGACTGGCAGATATCTTCATGGCCGTGGTAGGAGGTACCGAATGAAACAGTTCAAAGCTTTAGTTCTCAAAGAATGGCGCACTCATTGGGGAGTGTTGCTCACGCCGGCCTGGCTTACAGCCGGTGTGCTTTTAGTCACCTTGATTGGTTTTATAATAGCTTGGGCTAATGGACTGCCTGTAATGGGTGGAAACACCGAACAGTATATGAAAATGGCAGGGGAATACAGATCCCTGATCCTCTGGGCTGCCAATGTCTTTGGTGCCACCATGCTGAGTTTTGCAGCTTTTCTGGCGCTGATCAGCTTGCCAGATCTCCTGCTCAACAGCGGTTACAAGCGCAAGTGCGAAATCTTCCACCTTTCTCAGCCGGTGGGAATGTCCAAGATTCTCCTGAGCAAGTATTCCTTCATGGTTTTGGGCACATACCTCCAGATAGTGATTATTGCTCTGGTCTTTGGCACCCTGGTTTCACTCTATGTGAATAGCTTCGTGGGTGGAGACTTCGGCCTGGTTTACAATGGCTTAGCCTTGGGGCTGATCGGCAGATTCCTGCCTCTGCTCTTCACGGCTTCCCTTGCCTGGTTCTTTGCTGCTCTGAACAAGAAAAACTACCTCCTGATGGCGATTGTGATCTTTGCAGGAGTTGAGATCGGAGTGAGATTGATCAACTTCCAGGTCGGCACCCATATCCCCTCCATCAATGCTTATGTTGCGAAACTGGGAGGCATGAACATTCACGTGGGTACAAATCCCATGGCAGGGCTTACCGGGAACAACACCATGGAGATGATTTCCCAAGCCTGGCGCAGCATATTTGATTCCTACACCTGGCAGAGAATCTTATGGGCGATTGTCCTCTATCTGGGCGGCTCCTGGCTCTATCAAAGAAGAGAAATATCCTAACTATTCATACTGAACTCCTGACAACTAGCTGTCCCGGGTCGCCAAGGCCCGGGATTTTTTGTTGACACGGAGTAGCATGGCACAAATTTGGCAGAAAACCAACAATCGAGGAAGTATGCGTAAGAAATGGTTCATCTGGCTAGGCGTGGCACTGATTGTACTGGTATTATTAGTGCTAGGTTTCAAGCAGTGCAGCAAAGCCCAGAAAGCTATGCTCAGCACTATGCAGAGCGGGGGAGAGAGCTACACGGTGGTTCGCGGTGATATCGTCAATAAGGTCGAGATCACCGGAGAGATTCAACCGCAGACTGTGGTGTCCCTCAAATCAAGAGTCTCGGGCAAGATAGTGAAGTTCTATGTGAATGAAAATGAATTCGTTCGCAGCGGACAGATCATTGCTGATATCGAGCCGGACTACAACCAGGCTAATACTCTCTTCAGCACCAGAGCGCAGTGGCAACAAGCCGAGATCAGGCTGCGCAATGCCCGTCAGGATGTGGAAGACAAGCGCCAGCTTCTGGCTCAGGAATACATCTCCCGGGAGGCGTTCCAAGATGCCGAAGACGAGCTGCAAGCGGCAGAGATTGCCCATCAACAAGCTTCTTCCCAATATGAGATGATTCGGGATCTGGATACAGGTGGACGTGTGACACACGTTTATGCCACTTCCTCCGGAGTCTGCATTGAGCGCAAGATCAACGAAGGCGAGATGGTGCAATCCAGCATCACCAGCTATGGCGAAGGTACTGTGATCATGAAGATTGCAGATCTGAGCCACATGATAGTGAAATCCAATATCAACGAAGTGGATATCGAAAAGTTTAGCTTGGGTCAATCTGCCGAGATCAACCTGGATGCCTTGCCCTATGAGAACTTCGTGGGCAGCATCACCAAGATTTCTCCTCAGGCCATCACGGAAAACAACGCCAAGGTCTTTCCCATAGAGATCAGCATCAATGCCAACGGCGAAAAGGTGCGTCCTGGCATGACGGCAAACGTCAGCATCCTGGGAGACACCAAGGAAAACGTTCTGGTAGTGCCTATCCGGGCTATTTTTAGTAATGATAACAATGAAGACATAGTCTATCTGCTGCCCGCGGTGGCAGATTCGACTGCCAAGCCTACAGCAGCGAAGAAGCCAGGGAAAGGCTTCCCTATGGCTCCTCAGGGTGTGGCAACGCCGGTTCGGCTGGGCTCAAACGATATGCAGCAGGTGGAAGTCATCGAAGGACTGAAAGAAGGGGACAAGATCATGCTCAATGATCCCAATGTGCAAGCCAATCCCTTCCAGATGATGATGTAAGCTAGTTTAGGAGAATACATGATTGAGATAATAGAGCTCTCACGTCACTTTGGTGCGATCAAAGCTGTGGATGAGATCAGCTTCAACATCGCTCCAGGTGAGATCGTGGGCTTTCTGGGACCCAATGGAGCGGGGAAAACTACCACCATGCGTATGATGGTGGGCTTTTTGCAGCCGAGCTCCGGAAGCATAATGATAGATGGAGAAAGCATTTATGCCGATCCCATCAAGACCAGCCAGAAGATTGGCTATCTGCCGGAGACCAATCCGCTTTACAACGAGCAGACGGTCTATGACTTTCTGGCTTACGTGGGTGCACTGCGTAAACTGGGCAAAGCCAAGTTCAAAGAGCGTCTGGCTTATGTGGTGGA
Source organism: Candidatus Cloacimonadota bacterium (assembly GCA_023421135.1). Taxonomy (GTDB): domain Bacteria; phylum Cloacimonadota; class Cloacimonadia; order Cloacimonadales; family Cloacimonadaceae; genus PHBP01. Next base: position 6,135 of record JAEZUG010000038.1, read on the forward strand.
AAACTGTGGTCTGAAAGCTGTCTTGCATCAGAAGATAGGCACTCTTTCCAAAGGCTACAGGCAGAGAACCGGCCTGGCTCAGGCTATCTTGCACGATCCTGAAGTGCTGATCTTGGACGAGCCCACCAGTGGCTTGGATCCCAATCAGATCATAGAAATCAGAGAGCTGATCCGTAGCCTTGGCAAGGAGAAGACTCTCATCCTCTCCAGCCATATCATGCAGGAAGTGCAAGCTCTTTGTGATAGAATCGTGATCATCTCCGGAGGCAGGATAGTTGCAAATGATAGCCAGGAGAGTCTCCTGAACCGGTTCAGTCCTCATCAGGAGATACGCTTGCGCTTTGAAGCCCAGAATCCTGATTTGAATGAGCTTTGGCAGGAGTTTCCCCAGTTGCAGTTGCTCTCTGAAGAGAGGCTGGGTTCAGAAGTTATCCTGAAGCTCAGTGCGGATGCGGAGCTTGACCTGCAGCGGGATCTTGCACGTTTCTGTGCCGGACGTAACTGGTTGGTTCTGGAGATTCACGGCCAGAAGAACAATCTGGAAGACGTCTTCGTGAATCTCACCAAGTCCAGTGCTACAGAGACTGTTTGTGAAGATCCCGTCCCGGAACCAGAGCCTTCTGAGTCTGCTTCCATCCAGGAACAAGGCGAAGCAGCCACTGAAAGCACAGAGAAGGAGCAAGCATGAGAGACATCCTGATTATAGCCCAAAAGGAGATCAATTCAGCACTCCGCTCGGTGAGCTACTACATGGTCTTCTTCATTTTCCTGGTAATCTCCGGGTTTTTCTTTTCCAATACCATCTTCAAATTTGGTTTGGCAGATATGCGGGTCAGCTTTGGCATCCTGCATATCCTCTTCCTCTTTTACATCCCTGCCATCACGATGAATAGCCTGGCAGGGGAGACTTCCAGCGGCACCTTTGAGCTCCTGGCGACAATGCCAATCCGCCTCAGCAGCATTATCTGGGGCAAGTTTGTGGCAGCGCTGGCTATGCTTAAGACTGTGATCCTCTGCACTTTGATCTATGTGATTATTGTGGCCGTGCTGGGTAGGGGACTGGATGCGGGAGCAGTTATCACTGGCTACATTGGCCTGATCCTGGCCGGATGTGCCTATATCTCCATCGGAATCTTTGCTTCCACACTGCCTTCAAACCAGATCCTGGCCTTCATAATAGCCGTGCTGATTTCCGGGTTCTTCTTTGGAATCCGCTATCTGATCGGCATGCTTCCCATGGGCGTGATGCAGATCTTCCAGTATCTGAGCTTTGATTACCATTTGCAAAACGCCTTCAAGGGTGTGATAGATCTCAGGGATATCCTCTTCTTCGGAGTGGTGACATTTATCTTCATGCTTTTGGCAGAATTCATCTTACGCACCCGCAATCTGATGCAGGAGAGATAGACATGGCAGATAAGAAACTAACCGGTGGACTCCTTAGCGTTCTGATGATCAAGATTGCTATCATGATTGTGCTCTTGGTAATAGCCGCCTATCTCTCGCTCCGTCTGGATTTCTCCCGGGGCAAGATCTACAGCCTGGCAGAAGTGAGCAGGCAATCTGTTCGCAAGCTGGAAGACCGCATGGTCGTGAAGATTTATGCTTCGGAAGAGCTTCCTCCCACGTTGGTGAGTATGGATCGCTATCTCAGAGACATCCTGGCTGAATATAAGACCCGGGGCAGAGGGAAGTTCCTCTACCAGTATGTAAAAGCAAATTCTCCCGAGCACCTGAGAGACATGGCGCAGCAGAATGGCTTGAAATACATGGTCTTCCAATCCTTCGAGAACGACCAGATGGTGCAAAAGGAAGTGATCTACGGGCTCACTATCGAGTATCAGGGAAAGATTGAAACGCTGAGCCTGCAACCCAATATGGAGAGTAAACTGGAGTATATCCTCACCACCCGGTTCCGCAAGCTCTACGGAGTGGAATTGCCCCGCGTGGTGGTATTCAGAGATTCCAGCTATCAATACTTCCACACGGATATGCTGGAGGTTGGGCTGGATCAGAACTATCAGCTCACTTCCACGGATCTGGTGCTGCCTCTGAGCGACACACCCATTATGCTCTTCACTGGTGTCCTGGATTCACTGCACACCGAGCAGCTTTACAATCTTGATCAATACATTATGAAGGGCGGAAAGGTGGTCTTCCTGCAAGACCGGGTTACCACAGACGGACAGAGCGTGTATTCCTTTGAATCCAACCTCTTTACGATGCTGGCTTCCTATGGAGTGGGCCTGGGAAGAGAGCTGGTGTTGGATCTCAATTCTGACTCCCGTCGCCTGGGTGGCTCCACGGACGTTCCCTATCCGTTCTACCCTGTGGTACGCGGCGGAGACGACAACATCATCACTCGGAATATCAGCGGTATAGCTCTCTATCTGGCTTCCGAGGTGAGTAATCTGGACACTCTGGATCTGAGCTACACTCCGATCTTAAAGACCTCTCCCTATTCAAACAAACTCAGAGGCCCAAACTTCCCCATCGAACAGGTGCTTCAAACCGTGCCCAGATACGAGATCTACAATCATCCCCCCATCACTGTTGGCGCTATCTTCAAGGGAGACTTGCCGAGCTACTTTGCCGGAGACCCGGTTTACAGCCAGAGACCCGGATTTGTATCCAAAAGCAAAGCCTCCGAGCTCATCGTCTATGGGGATCGTGAACTGATGATGGATCCAGATAATCCCAGATATGCCGATAGAAACTTCATCGTGTTCAACGCTATCGACTATCTGCGCGGAGATGAATCTATGATCAACATCCGTTCCAGAAGCATTCAAACCAGCTTCCTGGACGTGAGGGAATATATGGAGAGGACAAATATGCTCTGGGGAGATCAGGTGAAGACTGAGAAGCGGATCAAAAACACGGTTCGTGCCATCAGCATGCTGGCACCGCCTCTGCTGCTTATGGCTCTGATCTTCGTGGTCGTGAAGCTCCAAAACAGAAGAAGAAAAGGAATTGTGCTATGAAGAAGAAGATCATTTTTCTAGCTCTCGTCTTGGTGATTCTCTTAGTGGTTGTGCTCTTTCTGCGCAGAGAGGGCTCAACCGAGCGTGACTACAAAGTCTTTAGTGCAGATTCCACCCAGATAGGCCGGATCAGAGTCATCAGCCCGGAAGATACTATCATCATCACAAAATCAGATAAGGGCTGGATGATCAAGGAACCGGTGGAATGGGCTACAAACTCCGAGCAATTGGACGCCTTCTTTAGGGATGTGCTTGGGGCCACCAGCTCCAAGACGATCATGACAGACAATCCCGATGCTGTGGAGCGTTATGGACTGGTGCATGGTCAAGCTCTCGAAGTGATGGTTTGGGACGCCAAAGACAAGCTGCGGGATCATATCTACTTCAACAATTTTGGCCAGAGCTTTGATTATTTCCGCTATGAAGGCTCCAATGAGATTTACCAGATCCGGACTCTGGTGAGCCGGATGTACACGGGAAACCTGCAGAACTGGCGCTCTCCCGTGCTCATGAGAATCTTTGAGAATGTGATCACCAGCATCGAAGTTACTTACCCGGAAAACACCTATCGTCTGGAACACAAGGACGACAAGTGGATCTATCGGGATGCCAGCAATGCCTTCCAGATTCACCACGAAAACCGTCCTCTGCTGCGGGCTCTGAATATTCTGAACAATCTGGATACCATGGTCTTCTTTGATGGTGATAACAGCCGCTATATGGAAGCATTCAGAAACCCCAAATGCACTGTGGTTCTAAATCTGACCGATGGCAGCAAGCGCAAGCTCACCTTCGCGAATCTGGAAGTAGATGGTTATGCCCTGATGCTGGATGATGACCCCAAAACGCTATATGGCATCGCCAACGACACCATGCAGCGCTTCACTATCAACAAGGATTACTACCGTCAGTTACCCTATGGCTCGACTCCTCCTCCGCCTGTTACAGACTAGATGACCCCCATGACCATCACAGAGATCAAGCAATTGGATCCCGAGGTTTTCGGGGTGATCACCAGGTTGTGGCTGGATACCGGTATCACCAATCCAGCCCGCAAGGATGACCTTGAATCCGTGCAGTATAACCTGGATCATACAGGTCTGATATTACTGGCTTGGGACGGTGAAGAAGCCGTTGGAACCGTGTGGCTCTGCCATGACTATCGCCGGCTCTACATTCACCACATGGCAGTATCCCCCGCTCGTCAGAACCAGGGGATTGGACGACTGCTCTTACAGCGCTCTCTGGAGATAGCAACAGAGCTGGGCTATCAGGCCAAGCTCGAGGTTCACGAAGAAAACCCCGCTGCGATTCATCTCTACAGCAGCCTGGGCTTTACTGCGCTGAATGGCTATACGGTGATGATAAAGAGGCAGTGAACAGTGATCAGTGATCAGTGAACAGAAAGTGACGAGTAACAAGTGACGAGTGACAAGACAGGCAGTGTGAGGCTGAGAGACACCGGCTGCGCCGAGTGATCAGTGAACAGTGAACAGGGGGCTAAGCGTGGAGCTGTGAGAAAAGCCCCAGTCCTGTAGGGGCAGACCTGTGTGTCTGCCCGGAAAGAGCTATGCAAACCTGCACAATCTGCGTTCTATTCCTTCACGAGGATTTTAGGATTAGAGGATTGAAATGATTCGTGTTCATTTGTGATCTTTCATTTGTGTCCATTCGTGGGATTAATCCTTGTAAATCATAGTCATCAGCGTTCTATTCGGTAGTTTCTCCCCGAGCGGCAGCAGCGCAGCTCTAGTCACTCGTCACTTGTCACTAAAAAAAGGCCGGTCTTTCAACCGGCCTTGTGATATATCCACCTGAGGTGATCAGGTTTCGATTACTTCCACATTGGCTCTGGGAATCCTGAAACTGGTTCCATCTTCAAACTCAGCTTCCAGGATACGTACCAGAGTCTCGGATTCTACTTTGGTCAGCTCTTCCGGCAAGCCTGTCACTTTGGCAATCCTGCCAAAATTCGGCTGACGGATGATGCGGATCAGGGCACCGGGCTCCAGCACAGGGAGCTTGGCTTCGGGTACCACCAGCTCATCTGCTTCAAAGGAGAGCGGGATGATGATCTCGGGACGGATCACACCGGCACGGATCTGGGTTCTGCCATGCACAGAGGCCTTTTTCCCATTGAAACGCTTCAGCAATTCAAAGGTCTTATCAGCCATCTTGATCTTGCCAAAACCTTCGGTACAGACGATAGTGACGCCGATCTTTTCGTGACCCGTGATAGCCACACCAATGTCATAACCCAGGAGTTTCTTCAGGTCCTGATCATCGATACCGCCGGTGATGATGGCACGAACGCCATGCTGACGGGCAGCTTCGATCACGGGCAGCCCAATGAAGCTTCCAGCCACGACTATTTTGTCCCGGCAGCTTTCATTGATCTGAGTGGCGGAGATCTCTTCCATGGGGTCTTTGGCCACCATGTAGATATCGCCATTGGTTTCATCTGCTATACCAAAGATTCCCTGGATATAAGCACTTTTGTTTTCGATGATCACGCCTTCATTCTCGAGGACTTCACTCACGATGCCATCGATGAAAGCCTTCACCTGCACCGGGATGCGAGGCTCACGCAGGAGCACTTGTCCGGTCACAGCAGAGATGCTCTCCACTTCACCTTCGACAGGAGAGCGGACTTCGCTCTTGAGAAAACCAAGGCCAAAAATACCTTTGGTTTCGGCCAACACGGTATCTCGGGTGATCTGCTGTCCGGGCTTAATCTTGATATAAGTCTCAAGCTGGGCAGGCGTTACGCCCAGTTTATTAGCCAGATTGATGGGTACAACTTTTCCTGGCAGCAGGGTTTGAGCCACGACGTCTTCGCCCTTGACCTTATCTCCCTTCTTTACCAGGACCTCTCCCTTCAGGGGCAGAATGCGCTCTTTGCGCAGGATAATGCTATCGGTGACTGTGAGTCCGGCAGAATATGAACTTCCCATTTTTCCTCCTATTCCAGTATAGACTTCGGATATGCGTCGAGTTCACGCATCCATTTCTTCAAGAGCGGAATACGTGATGCCGCATCGATCGGAAGTGTGAAGGGCTGTCTGCCACGTGTATCCAGAACAATACCCACCACTCCGCCATGCAGATCACAGGTGAGTTCCTTGTTCTTTTCCTTATCCAAAACCAAGCCGCCACGGGTCTGCAGAGTAGCCTTGGCAATCTCTCCCTCGGCCAGAGGAATGAGGCGCAATTCACCGTAGGGGATCTCTTCTTCAAACTTGCGTCCACCCGGGAGCTCCAGCTTGGCATAGAGGGCAGGCTTGCCGATCTTGCCTTTGCCAACCGGCGCCACGCAGGTGCCCATATAGATCATACAGTCTTTCTTAAAGACCTCTGTGGCTGCTTTTTCACTGATCTCGGAGAGCACACCCAGATGCGGCATCATGAAGATGCTATCCACTGCCAGACGGGTGATTCCCTCGGGCAGGAAGGCATCGATCATCATCATCACACTCTGGTTACGACGAGGAGCATGGGAGAGCACGCCACCGCTGCCCACCAGCAGATCCAGGGTCATCAGGTTCACAATAGTATTACCTGAGGTGGATTGGCTGAAGGCTTCGGAGATATCGCGCTGTCTTTGAGTCCCTTTGAGCGTCACAGCAAATTCTTTGTGCTGCTCAAAGGCCAGGCGCAGGGCTTCTTTGGCGATGGCCTGTTCCAGCACCAGCTCTTCCAGCAAGCTGGGGATTGTGGTGGGACGGATCATCTTATTTTTGATCATGTTGCGCAGTTCATTCTCATCGATATCAAATGGCACCCAACGCAGGATGTTTTCCAATCCGCTGGAAGCCAAAACGTTCGAGATACTATAGCTCATACCCAGGTTTGCACTCACGGTGCGGTTGAAGACAAACTCCTCTGTGAAGACAGAGAAGACGTCTGTGGTGGCTCCACCGATATCCACGCCGACTACTTCGATGTTTTCGGCCTTGGCAATAGCCTGCATGATGTTTCCCACAGCAGCGGGAGTGGGCATGATCGGCACACTCTCGTGATCCGGCCCTTGAGTCCATTCCATCAGTTTGTTGTAGCCAGGAGCCTGCTGCATCACGTGTTCCATGAAGATGTCGTGGATCTTGTCACGCGCGGGGCCGAGGTTTTCTTGTTCCAGTTTAGGCCGGATATTATCGGCCAGGATCAGGTTAACCTTTTCTCCCAGAGTGTTTTTGATGTCGTCCTGAGCTTGAACGTTTCCGGCATAGATCACAGGGAGCTTGTATCCTGAACCCAGACGGGGACGAGGATCAGCACCGGCAACCAGCTCTGCCATTTCTACCACGTGTTTGATAGTTCCGCCATCTTCACCACCTGCCATCAGGATCATATCCGGACGAAGCTGGCGAATGCGCTCGATCTTCTCGTGGTTCATACGTTTGTCGTTGCTGGAGATCAGATCCATCACAATGGCTCCGGCGCCCAGAGCGGCACGCTCGGCACTCTCACCGGTCATGGAAGCCACCACACCAGTCACCATCATCTGCAAGCCGCCGCCGGCACTGGAGGTGCTAACGTAGGCATCGACTCCGATGTCTCCCCGGCGGGGGATCACAAACTTGCCATCCTCCATGAACTTGATATTGGGGTTATTGTACTTCAGGCGAGCCAGCTCTTCCAGCTCTTGAGTGGCGTTTTCCACACCTTTGGTAACGTCATTGAGAGGAGCCTCAACCGTTGTGGGAGCTTCACCACGGATAGTCTGGCGGAATTCTCCGTCCACCCATTCGATCAGAATGGCTTTGGTGGTGGTGCTGCCGCAGTCGGTAGCAACTATGCGCGTGAGGCGTTTTTCATCATATTGCATATAATCCTCCGCTTATTCAGCTTTATTCTTTGTGTTCTTGTTAAAGAGTTTGGCGAAGAACTCCTTTCTCTGAGCTCTTCTGCGTTTGCGAACCAATCTCGCCTTCTCCCGGCGTTCGCGGTTCAATTCTTCATCCAGTTCGTCCATGCGGGAGATCAGCTTCTTCAGGTATTCTTCATTCTCGATCATCAGAGCAAAGCGCTGATACTTCTGCGAGTCAAACAGAATCTCGGCAAAAGGCAGCACGAAGTAGAGAAATTGGCTGCCAATTCCATGCAAGGGACGGACGGATTCCAGAAAGAGGATGCCCGCCGGTGCCAGATGGCGTTCCACGATGAAACGTGCCACCTTATCCACCATGTCGAAGGCTTCTTCCTGACTGATCTGGACTTTAATTTCCTGGTATTCTTTATTCATCATCTATGCTCTGGCAGCCGTCATCACTGCCACTTCCTTGGCTCCCCTATCCAGGAGAAGCTTGCTGATTTCATTGACTGTGGAACCGGTGGTGAAGACGTCGTCCACCAGGATTATCTTTTTGTCCTGGATGGCTTTGAGAGATTTGACCCGGAAGGCTCCGGAGAGATTCTTAGTACGCTGGGCTTTTCCCAGGCGAGTCTGACTGGCGGTGTAATGTTGGCGGGTTACTGTGGTAGAACAGGGAATTCCTAGGCTGGAGGCCAGCTTGCGCGCCAGATATTCAGATTGGTTGTAGCCCCGTTCCCGCTTCCGCACTCTGTGCAGAGGCACGGGGACCACCGTGTCAAAACCTGCAAAGCTCTTATTATTAGAGCAATAACCCGTCATTCCCTCAGCCAATACATCTCCGGCTCCCAGGAGTTCCTCATATTTCAGGCTGTGCACCAATTGCTTCACCGCATCACCATAGTGGAAAGCCGAGCGGCTGAGCTTGAAAGAATAGTGAAACTCGGCACAGGCTTCGCAGTAGCTTCTGCGAATGGGGCTGCCGCATTTGGAGCAAATGTCGCCTTCACAGCGGCTGAGAGTGGCGCGGCACTCCTTGCACAAACGCTCCTCTGCCCGCTCTATCCGAGTGCGGCAGACGAGGCAGGTGGGCGGGTACAGGAGATCAAGCAAGGCTTTCAAAATATCTTTCTATCGCTTCCACGATTCTCAGGCCATCAGTATTGCGCACGGCCTCGCTGCAAGCCCGTTCCGGATGAGGCATCATGCCCAGGATGTGGCGATTGGCACTGCAGATTCCGGCGATGTTGTCTATGGCGCCATTGGGGTTAAACTCTTCGGAGACATTGCCATCAGCGTTGCAATAGCGGAAGATGATCCGGTCTTCCATCTGAAGCTCTATCAGCCCCTCAGAATCGATGAAGTAATTTCCTTCTTTATGAGCAATCGGTATATCCAGCGCAGTGCCAACCCTCAAGCCGTTGGTATAAGGGCTGTTGGCGCTTTCGACGCGGATATGCTGATGTTTACAGATAAATTGCAGATGAGCATTCATCAGCAGAGAGCCGGGGAGCAGCCCCAACTCTGTGAGAATTTGAAAACCATTGCAGATGCCCAGAATCATACCGCCGGAGGCAGCAAAGCTCATCAGCTCAGTGCTGATGGGGGAAGTGCGCGCCAAAGCTCCGCAACGCAGATAATCTCCATAGGAAAAACCACCGGGCAGGATGAGCAGGTCTGGCGAACCCAGATCGTGATCCTTGTGCCAGATGGCCTTAACAGAGTGTCCACGGAGGGCAAAAACTTCTCTGGCATCGGCATCGCAATTTGAACCGGGATATGTGATTACGCTGATTCTCAAGCTTAGTTCTCCATCGTTTCCAGGCTGAAATCATAGGTCTCAGTATTGGGATTGGCCAGGAGCTTGTCGCAGATGCTATTGATCTCTGCCTTGGCTTTCTCCTTGTCTGTCTCGTTTAAAACCAGCTCTATATACTTACTCACACGAGTATCTATAACATCTTGGAATCCAAGCTGATGCAGGGATTGGGTGACGGCCTTGCCCTGGGGGTCCAGAACGCTGCCTTTGAGTCTGACGAAGATTTTTGCTTTTAGCATTATGAATCCTTCACCTATTTTTTGGACTGTATCGCCAAGCTCTTTGGAGAGCAGGTTTTAGTCAATGCTTTTTTTTAACCCCAGAGGACACGGGGGAAAGCAGAGGTTTATATTGGTCTGCCAAACTCCGATTTGGCAGAAGCACTCCGGAATCTTGGAAATGGAAGAGGAGTATTAAATGATTAAAGCAGAGTAAAAGAGGAAAAGAGGAAAAGAGATGTTTTCACAAGGGGTAAAGTAGGAAGGAGCCTTTTAACCACAGAGGGCACAGAGGAAAGCAGAGGGCTATATTGGTCTGCCAAACTCCGATTTGGCAGAAACACTCCGGAATCTTGGAAATGGAAGAGGAGTATTAAATGATTAGAACAGAGGAAAAGAGGAAAAGAGGAAAAGAGAGGTTTTCACAAGGGGTAAAGGAGGAAGGAGCCTGCTAAACCACAGAAGACTCAGAGAGAAGCAGAGATAGTGGAAGCGACATCTTGTCGCTTTTTGGGAGTGACGAGAGAGTGAACAGATCTGCGCTGCTTTGGTAGAGGCGGTCGCCGTACCGCCTCGACTCTACTGGTCTGCCACGTATTGGTCTGCCAAATCACCCCCAAGCCTCACTTCGTTCAGCTTGGGTGCCCCCGAAATCTCCGAATTGGCAGAAACAGTGGAAAGTCCTGCGGCTTTTGTGGCAATGAGGACATTGCCACACCAAACAGCTACCGTTCTGCGGGCAAGCAAACCCTGAAAGAGCAGTAGCTACTAACAAATGATTGTTATGGACTATAGGTACTTAATGGACGGCATGGAGTGAATGGACTCCCTAATTCGCCACCCATAAAAAACGCATCTCATACTCATGAGACACGCATGATCCCACATGGGTGTCACATGGGTGTCTCATGGGTGTCTCATGCGTGTCGAGTTAGAGTGGGTTGGATCAACAACCATTCTTCAACGTTTAACTTGACATAATGCTCTGAATCATCACACTTGAAACCACGCACAAACAGAAGCGAATCCATCGGGAGGAAGTGATGAAGTCAGAAGCTATAAAGGCTGGATATCAGAGGCTACCGGACTACATCTGGAGCAATCTTAAAAAGCCTCAGAATCATAAAATCTTCTTTGTTTTGATCCTGCTTTGCTTAAGCATGAACCTCAGTATGGCTCAGGTAACAATCCGTGACAAGATTGCTGCTTATAAGAGCCTCCTGGAGCAGACATCGGATACCAGTATCCTGCCCCAGGAAAAGGATAGAGCAGTCGCCGCGGCTCTGAACATATCTCCTAAAGGTGAGTATGAGACCACCGCAGATTTTCAGAGACGCCAAGTCAGCGCCAGACAAACTGCCAATTCCATAGCCGCAGATTACGATGCCAGAATAGCAGCATATCAGTCTACCTTACAACAACGGCGTTCGATTATTGAGCAAAAAATCGCAGCTTTACTGGAGAGTTCTCTGGAAAGCTTCACCAAGCCTAATCCCACCTTTGGTATCTATGATGCTGATAACCAGAGGCTTCCAGTTTCCTGCTCAGCCCCCTCATTTCAGGATGTCTTAGTAGTGAATGCTCAAACTGCTCAAGCTCTCAAACAGAATCCGGCAAGTTGCAGCCTGAGAGCAGAGAGACTTTGCGATCATGACCTGAATTGGGTTTATCGCAATTGGGAACTGGTTACCCCCAGCGGAGTCTATCCAATCGGGGCCAGAGCAATTGCTCCCACTCCCGCATTACCCGCCGACTACAAGCCTCCCCGGTTGATAGCAGAATTGACTCCCAGGATTATGGAAGCCTCTGGCGATGACATCCTCGATGCCGGAGAAACCGGATACCTGGAGCTCAGCTTGCGCAACGAAGGCCAAGGTGCAGCACAGGGCTTGGAGCTGAGGATCACCGGAGAGGCTGCCCCGGGCTTGAGCTGGGACAACAGCGTCTTTGTGGGAGAGCTTGCTGCAGGACAGGTAATTGTCAAGCGTATCAATATCCGTGCCACTGAAGCCGTTACTGGTAGGAGTAACCGGCTTACTATCAGTTTCAATGAAGCCCACGGTTTCTTCCCCGATCCCCTCAATATCTCTTTTCAAACCGCTGCCCTCAAGGCTCCCAACCTGATTCTGGCTGATTACGGAGTGGATTCCCGGGATGGTATGATCCGCCAGGGAGAAAGCATCGTTCTGCGGCTCCGGGTCCAGAACATCGGTGCCGGTGTGGCGCGGGGAGTGAATCTGGAACCCGTTTTGGGTACAGGTGTGATCCGCCTGGGCGGAAGCGGAGCCTTAAGCCTGGGAGATCTGAACCGGGGAGAATACCGGGATCTGGATCTTGAACTGATCGCCAATCGCACTGCCACCGCCTTTCCGGTTTCGGTTCGAATCACCGAGCAGCGAGCCCAATATTCTCCTGCTCTCATTCCTCTGGAACTGAGCCTGCAAACTCCCCAACGTACTGCCCGTGATATCGAGATTGCCGGACGTCAGGCGAATCTGGGAGAAGTGGAGATTGCCGCAGGCCTCAGGGTTGATATCGAGGAAAACATTCCCCAAGGCAGTTCCAGACCCAATGCCTATGGCGTGATCCTGGGAATCCAAAACTACCGCTCTATCCAGGGGGTTCCCTATGCGGAGCGGGATGCCAATATCATGAGAGAGTATTTTATCCACACCCTGGGTATTCCGGAAGGCAATATCCTCCGCAGTATCAATGACCAGGTTACCAAGAGCGACCTGGAAGGTCTCTTTGGCCCGGGAGGCAGGCTGAGCCGCAGGATCGGATCCGCCCGGCCGGAGATTTTTGTCTATTTCTCTGGGCATGGCGCACCCTCTATATCCAATCAGCAAGCCTATCTGGTGCCCTGGGAGGCGGAACTGAATAATATCGAGAATAGCTGCTATCCGCTCAGCCAGCTTTACACAGACCTGAACCGCTTACCGCATAGCAGTCTCACAGTGATGATCGATGCTTGTTTCTCAGGTAATACCAGAGATTCCGGAACTCTTTTTGCCGATGCCCGCTTGCCGCGTTTGATGGTGGAGATCGCCCCACCGGAATCATCCATCCACCTCTTCAGCGCTGCCCGGGGTAACCAGGTGTCCTGGGTGCATTCAGAGAAACGGCATGGGCTCTTTAGCTACTACTTGATGAAGGGCATGCAGGGTGATGCCGATGCTAACCGTAACAACCAAATCACGGTGGGAGAGCTGAAAAGCTATTTGGAACGCGAGGTTCCCGGTGCTGCCGGGCGCATGGAACGGGAACAGAATCCGCAAATTGACTCACCAGATCTGAACCGGGTCTTGATCCGGCTGGAACCTTGAGGAGGGGGTGCTGATGACTAACCGATTACTAATTCGGGCAGCAGGATTGCTTTTGATAATAGGCTTGCTAAGCTGCAGTAACCATCTAAACAGCCAAACAACCAGTGCTTCTGGAGGACGGCAACCAGTCAGTACTGCTTTTGCTTCAGTTCCCCAGGACATCCTGAACCGCGAAATACCTGTTATTTTTAATAAGCAGCAGATTGAGCTTGAGTATACTGTTCTGAACGGGATATTTGAGCTAAACTTTAGAACCCCTACCCTGGCGGGGAAGGCTTGGGATATATATGTCTTTGCACAGGCATCTGAACTAGATATCTGGCGAAGGCTCAGACTCTTGGGTGGAAGCTTGATTAGTGTCCCGAGCGGCAGGGAGCTCTTCGCAACCTGGGATCCTGTAATGGAGCTGGGCACTTATGCAGTTGCGCACTTGGCTGCCTACGCAGTTGATACAAAAGGCTTTGTATTTGTGCAAGGCGGCAGCTTTAACAACGGCACTTCTGATGTGACGGTATCCAGCCTCTATATGGATAAATATGAGCTCACTCAGGCTAGCTACCGAGCTGTGATGGGGACTAATCCCTCGCACTTCAGTGGAAATCCCAACCGTCCGGTGGAGCAAGTTTCTTGGTTCAATGCCATCGAATATTGTAACCGCCGCAGTATGCAGGAAGGGCTCACACCATGCTACAGCTATGGTAGCAATGGCACCAATCCTGCCACTTGGCCGGCTGGCTGGAATACAGATAACTCTACCCACACCAATGTTTCTTGCAATTGGACTGCCAATGGCTACAGACTTCCCACTGAAGCGGAGTGGGAGTTTGCTGCCCGGGGCGGTAACCGGACGCATAACTATAGCTATAGTGGCAGCAACACTATTGGAGATATTGCTTGGTATGGTACAAACTCTGGCTCCAGAACACATGATGTGGGTGAGCTTGCTGCCAATGAACTGGGCATCTTTGATCTGAGCGGTAACGTCTGGGAATGGTGTTGGGATATCATAGGCGACTACCCAAGTGGTTCACAGAATAATCCCAGGGACGCAAGTAGCGGGTCGTACCGTGTGGCTCGCGGCGGTAGCTGGTTCGGCTATTCCGACTACTGCACCGTTTCCTATCGGCTCGACAGCTATGCGACTTACAGCCACGCCATGTTAGGCTTCCGCTGTGTCAGGATTTCCCCTTGATTTTTGGTTTTTGTCCTTTTTGCCTTTTGCAAGGTAGCGGAGCATTCCGATGCTTCGTTCTGAGCCACAACTATGAGTTCACGCAAGCTACCGTTCATGCCGAATAAAGTTGTGCTGTATCCCAAAGCCTGCAGCAGAGCCTTTTGCCACTTCTTCCGCAAGCTCAGTACAGGTTTGGGGCAAGGCTCGCACCGCATCCTCTATCTTCACAGAGTGGGGGAGGCGCAGAGCGGGTTTTATCCCAAGGGCATAGCTTTGGAGCAATTGGAAGAGCTGATAATCGAGCTGAGAGACCTGGGCTTCAGCTTTCTCAGCCTTACGCAAGCTCTGCAGCAAAGCCGAGCCGGAAAGAAAACTGGGCTTAGCGTCAGCTTGACCACGGATGATGGCTTTAGCTGCAATTACAATAGCCTGATGCCTCTCCTGGAAAAGCACCGGATACCGCTCACCCTCTTTCTGATCGGGAAATGTGTGGATAACCGTGCCCTAGCCTGGAATCACAAGCTTCTGCTGGTACGAAGCCATGCTGCGCCTGAGGAATTGGAGAGCTTTGTGGAGAGCATTGCGACAGAATTTGCCCTACCCCAGGCTGCTACAGCCGAGGCCAGGATCTTTAAAGTGGCAAACAGCCGTAAAGACGAGCTGGCGGATCTGCTCTGGGAGCGGTTCTGTCCCATCAGCCAAGCGGAGTATCTGCGGCAGTACCAGCCTTTCCTGAGTGCGGAGCAGCTACAGGAACTAAGCCGGGAGGGAGTGGAAATTGCCCTGCACAGCCAGACGCATGCGGACTTCAGTCGATTGTCTTTTGAGGAGATGCAGAAGGAGATCCGGCAGAACCGGTTAGCGCTTAACGAGCTGAATCTGCCCGTGAAGCCCTGTTTCTCCTTGCCCTATGGAAGGCTGTGTAGTGCGGATAAACTGGCAGCCCTGTGTAAGACCGAAAAGATTGAGCTCTGCCTGGGTACCTATTACAGCCTGAGGGATAACCGCCTGGGCAAGCTGCTCTGGCAAAGGCAACCGCTGGAACTTAGCCCGGCAGCGCTGAAACTGGAACTCTGGCTGAGACCATGGGTACGGGCTTTTAAAAGGTAATATACCACAGAAAACACAGAGAAAAGCATTCTCAATTCTCAATTCCCTCTGCTGGTCTCTGTGTCCTCTGTGGCTAATTTTAGAAAAACAGCTCCAGGAGCTCTTTAGCGCTGACTTTGCCGAAGAACTGTTCCAGATCCAGGCATTGCAGTTTTTCCAGGATGGCAGCCCGTTCGTGGGGTGTATCCTTCAGAGTATCCTCAAACACGCTCAAATCCTGATTGGAAAAGAAATCTCCAAAGATCCGAATCCCCTCAAGGAGTCCTTTTTGGATATCCAGATAGGCTTCGATTGTACCGGCTGCAGTACGGATGCTATTTGAGAGATTGTATTTGGGGGATTGTCCGAAGTTCCATTCCCAAGTCTTATACTTCTCGTCGCAGAGTTTCTGGATCTGCTTCAGCTCTTCGGTGCTGAAGACGTGTTCACTAATCTCGGGATAGAGACTATGCACTTTGGCTCGAACCAGCTCCACAAAACGCTGCAGAGGCAGTTCCTGAGCGAGATGCTCTGTCACATTGGTCACGCGGGCTCTTACAGATTTCACTGCTTTGTCGGAGAACTTGAGAGGGTTAACTTTGAGAGCAGCAGAAAGATCCACCAGCCGGGAGCTGTAAAGAATGGTTCCGTGCTGCAGGATGCGTCCATTCTCCACCAGCTTGGCATTACCGGAGAATTTGAGACCTTCGATCACCAGGTCGTTACGTCCTTGAAGCTCGGCTTGAACGCCCAGATCGTGCAGAACCTCCAGGATGGGAGCAGTATAGTGCTGGAAGTTCCAGGGAGAATCACCCTTGGAATCCATGATAAAGCTGAAATTAAGGTTCCCCAGATCGTGAAAGACTGTGCCGCCGCCCGTGAGCCGTCGCACCACGGGGATATTGTGCTGCCTTACGTAGTCCTGATTGATCTCGGCGATGCTATTTTGGTGCATGCCCACAATAATGGACGGCTGGTTGATATAGAGCAGGAAAGCTTCATGTGGACAGTGCCGCAGCAGATACTCCTCTGTGGCGATGTTGAAAGGTGCGTCCTGACTGGTGGAAAAGACTGAGATCATTACTTATCCAGAGCTTGAAGTTCGGACTTCACGAAGTCCACCAGTTCTCTGATTCTGGATTCTGTGAAGTCAAATTTGATGCCCGCAGCTTCATAGATCTCGCTCACAGGAGCGCTGTATCCCAGATCCAAAAAGGCTTGATACTGCTGCAGGGCTTTGGCTTTATCTTTGCGATAGTTCATAAAGATGGAGAGTGCACCCAGCTGAGCCATGCCGTATTCTATGTAGTAAAAAGGTACTTCAAAGATATGTAGCTGCTTCATCCAGCCTAGTTTGCGCAGGTGCTCCAGATCGCTCCAATCTATGATGGTGGAGAATCTCTTGTGGATATCCAAATAAGCCTGATCCCGCTCCGCTACAGTGTGTTCAGGATTGAGATATGCCCAATGCTGGAAGGCATCGACAATCATGCACCAGGGCAAGAAGCTGAGAGCTCCTTCCAATTGATCCCGCTTGGCTTTCTTGAGGTCTTCGGGCTTCTTGTAAAACTCATCCCAATAATCCATGGTGAGCAGCTCCATGGTCATCGAAGCCAGTTCTGCAACCTCGGAGGGTGTATCCAGATAGGGAGCAATGGGGATAGGCGCAGCGGCCTGAGAATGCATGGCGTGTCCGGCTTCGTGGAGCAGGGTAACCACGTCGTTATGCTGCTTTACATGGTTCATAAAGATGAAGCTGCTACCCAGAGCATTGATGCCTGTGTTATAACCTCCGGGGGCTTTACCCTTGCGGTTTTCCAGATCCAAGAGCCCTGTGTTTGCCATCATTTCAAGTTGCTTGCCATACTCGGGATTCACTTTCCCCAAAACTTTCACACACTTATCGATAAACTCGGTGGTGGTCTTAAATGGCTTAAGCACCCTGCCATCCAGATCGACAGACACGTCCCAAGGGCGTAGGGCTTCCAGACCCAGCACTTGGCGGCGATGCTCGTCCAGCTCTCTTACAAAGGGGATCACAACGTTTTCCACTGCCTGATGGAAGTTATAAAGGTCTGCTGGACTGTAGGAAAAGCGTCCCATCTCAGCATGCATATAGTCACGGTAATTGGGATATCCGGCATTGAGAGCAATCTGAACCCGGATCTCTTTCAACTCGTCAAACAAGCTGTCAAGATAAGCTTTCTTGCTATTGTATAGCTCAAAGATCTTGTGCCAGGCGGCTTCGCGCTTGCCACGGTTGGGGTCTTTCAGGAAGACACTGAGCTGGGAAATGGTGCGTTCCTCACCATCGAACTCCGCCGTCAGACTTCCAATCACAGCACCGTATTTATTGGCAAGCTCAGACTCCTGAATCCTCAGAGCTATGTTCTTCTCACGGTAGAGCTCTATCTCGTTTGAGATGATCTGGTTGAGATGATCAAAGGCACTTGGATCCAGCTCGGCTTTGGCGGGACTTTGGTAATATAGCTCTTTGAATTTGAAGCGCAACGGCTCAGTCTGGGCGTATATATTGGCATAGAAATCATTGTAAGCTTTGGCGTAGGATTCGTCATCTGCATGCACGGTCATGTGGACGTATTTCCAGGAGAGTTCGTCAGATAGTGCCTTGGAGATCTCTGAATAACGGTAAAGAGAATCCAGGAGCTCGTCCTTGGTTTGTGGAACATTTTCACAAATGGAATCAAAAATGGCCTTCACACTCTCCCAATTGTCCACCGCAAAGTCTTCCGGGAGGTATCTGAAAGGTATCTTGGCGATCTTTTCGGTTGTGTAAATCATTATTATACTCCTTAAACTGGCTATGCTTGCTAGTATGAGACCACCTCAGGAAACGCTTGTCTCTTTGTCAACCTCAAAACAGGTCTGGTGGCGGAGCTAAAAGAGCTCCTTTTCAACCAGTTCTATGATGAGGTGCAATATCATCATGTGCATTTCCTGGATGCGGGAAGTCTTTTCTTCTGGGATGAGAATCTGGTAATCACAACTGTCTTTCAGCTTGCCTCCATCCTTCCCCAGAAGCACCAGGCTGAATGCTCCCAGTTCCTGAGCTTTCTGCAGGGCTTTAATCACATTAGGTGAGTTTCCGCTAGTGGAGATGCCAATCACCATGTCCCCCGGGAGGCAAAAAGCTTCCACACCCCGGGCAAAGACTTCCTCGTAGCCAAAGTCGTTGGCAGCACAGGTGAGAAATGCAGGATCGGAGAGAGCAATGGCTGGGAGGGCAGGGCGGTTATCTTTGTATCTGCCGGTGAGTTCCTCGGCAAAATGCATAGCATCACTCATAGACCCACCGTTGCCAAAGATGATAAGCTTGTTCTTCTGGGCAAAGACTCTGGCTATCTGCTTGACTATGGATTCGATTTCCTCGAGGAGGGAATCGTTGGAAGCTATCTGTTCTGCCAGCCTGGCAGCCAGGGTTATCTCATTTCGCAGCGTATCTATCATGATGGGATCAGAGTGCTTCCTTCACTTTAACGACAGTCTTGAGCTCGGTTTCTTCGATCTCGTCGAACTCTCTGAGGACTTCATTCACCAGGCGGGCTCTCTCTTTATAGGGGATAAAAGCGCTTTTGAACCCATTCAGGATCACGTTCTTAATGGTGGGATAGCTGAGGCCCAGCTCCTGGATGGCCAGCATATACTCGTCTGTGACAGTGGTGTCGCTGATAGTGCGGTTGTCTGTATTGATCGTAACTCTGAGGCCGTAATCTATATAGAAATCGATGGGATGGCTTTGGATATCACGGATTGCTTTGGTATGGAAGTTACTCTTGATGCAAATCTCCAGGGGAATGCGGTGATCATTAACGTAGTTCAGCAGATCACCATCTTCGACCAATCTGGTGCCATGGCCGATGCGATGCGTTCCACAATAGTGCAGGGCTTGGTGGATGCTTTCCGGGCCATAGGCTTCTCCGGCGTGGATGGTGATATTGAGGTTATTCTTCAGAGCCAGATCAAAGGCTTCCTTGTGGTCTTTGGCGGGATGATTATACTCACCTCCAGCCAGGTCAAAACCTATCACACCCTTGTTCTTGAAAGCGATAGCCAGCTCTGCCAGCTTGAGAGAGGTGGTGGGATCCATATTCCTGATTCCGCAGATGATGACACCGGTTTTGATGGGGAAATCCCGCTCGGCATGCTTCAGGCCATCAATCACAGCCTGTGATATCTCGGTGAGTTTGAGCCCTTCATTGGTATGCAGGATGGGGGAGTAGCGCACTTCCATGTAGCGAACGTTTTCCCGGGCAGCATCTTCAGCCAGTTCATAAGCAGCCCGGCGCAGGCCTTCTTTGGTTTGCAGCACCAGATTGACGATATGGAAGCCTCTGAGGTAGTCTTCCAAGCTGGTAGTATGTTCTCCACATACGATAAGCTTGCGCAGTTCTTCCGGGTCTGTGGTGGGAAGCTTGATTTTGTGCTCTTTGGCGAGCTCGAGGATGGTATTGACCCGGACAGATCCATCCAGATGGACGTGCAGATCTGTCTTGGGAAGTTTGTGGATGAAGTCCCGGCTTAGCTTTATCTTAGTCATATTATTCTCCTTATTAGTTGTTAACTAGATAATCATAAGCCGGATTTGTGTCAAACTGTTTGTATGACTGGGGAGTAACGAGTGACGAGTAACAAGTGACAAGTATCCACACCACCTGTTTCGCTCTCCTTGCGGATGGTCATACTGGGCAATCCTCTAAATCCTCAGAGCCTTGTGAGAATTATACCCGGATACGTCTCCTTGTTTACAGCAAAAAAAAACGGGTATCCGTGGATACCCGTTTTTATTAAGGACTGCGCTAGTTGATTAACAGCAAATTAGCTTACTGAGTGACTGCAGGAGCAGGTGTCTGGGCAGGGGCCACCGCGGGTGTATCGACAACTGCGGGGACTTCTTCGACTGTGGTTTCTTCGGTGGTTGTCTCTTCGACAGTTTCCTTGGGACCGCAGGCGGCAAGCACGAACATGCTGATGAGCATCATAGCGAGAAGGCTAAGTAAAAGAACTTTTTTCATTGATTCCTCCATAAGTGAAATCCATATTTTTTTTTGGTTTTTTTTGGTGTTTGGGTTTTTGCCGGAATAGTCCGGCGGCTTGTTGTTCGTTTGAAGATCGCTTAAGAGCCTAAAACCCTTATCTGATCTTCACACAGTCCTTACTCACAACTATGTACTGTAATGAATATGGCTACACTTATAGAGCTCGCTGATTTTGGCAAGCTTTTTTTTTAGAAAGCTGCGTCCAAGCCCAGGTGAACTATACCCAAACCTAAGTCCCACATGTTCTTATCCTTGTAACCCAGAGCGTAGTCCAGACGTAAAATTCCTATTCTGGTGCGGTATGAAAGACCCAGTCCCAAGGAAAAAAGGCGGTAATTAGTCTGTTCCTGCGCTGTCATTTGAAGCCCGTGGTCATAGAAGAGGTAGAGGCGGGAATCCTCTGAGAGGCGGTAACGCAATTCGGCATTCGTCCAGAGTAAACCCCAGCCGGAGATGGTATCTTCTCTGTAGCCTCTGATGGATTTGAACCCACCCATCCTGAAATAGGAAAGAGAGTTTCCGGGATCATGATCCAGGCTCTTGAGGTTCACGCTCAAGGCTCCGACCCAATGCCGAGATAGGGGAGCATAATGCCGGGTGAAGGCTTCCAGAGCGCTGCCTGGTTCGTCTTCTGCTGCTCCCAAATAAAAGCGGTAACGCAGCTCAGTATCCATTCCACTGGACGGATTCATCAGATTGTCCAGATTTCTATAAGCCCAGAATATCCCCAGGCTCTTTCCAGAGCGCCTCTCCACCAGGATGGGACGACGGGAACCGGGGCCGATGCTTTCCAGCAGGAATTCCAGCCCCAATCTGTGCTGTCGGTTGTAATAGTAAAGATCGGTCAGAAACCGGCTTTTGATCCAGGTGCTGTCCTGGCTGGAGCGGTTCAGCATCAGATCTCCGGCAATCGGATAGGCAGCAGGGCCGGATTCGTGATAGGAGAGCTCCAGCGCACTGCTCACTTTGGGAAGATTCTTCCAAAACAGGCCTATGCTACGGTCGGAACCCCAGAGATTTTGGAACTTCAGATTGATCAGACCGTTGAGCTCAGTTTTCTCGCCTACGCGGTTCAATCCTGCCACACCTTCCAGATAGGTCATCTTGCCTTCACGCACCCTGATCAGCAGGCGGGAGGCATTGAGTGGAATGATCTCACAATCTTCGATGAAGCTCTTTTCCCTAATCCTCTGGGAGGCTTCCAGAAGCGAAGAAGGATTGATCTGCCTCATTTGCCGGAGTCCGGAGATGCGAATCAGGGTGCTTTCTGTGGTGTGCAGGTTTCCTTCGCAGACTATCTCCTGAAGCCGAAAGAGGGGACCTTCATTGATTCCGATCACAGCTCTTAAGGGAGGATCGCTGCCTTCTTCCAGGATAAGAGAATCCAGGCTCGCCCGGGCAAAGAAATAGGAACGATCGTTGTAGAGACTCACCAGTCTTTGAATCAAGTTGGGAATCCGTTCCAGATCCTCTGTAGCAGAAAAGAGCAGGTAGTCCTGCAGCCGGGCAGTGCTGAAATAGCGGTTGCCACTGAAGCTGAGGCTCACCTTGCCGGTATCCAGCAGTCTGCTGGCACGATAGATCAGGGCTATCTGATTCCCGTTCTGGGGGATGATCTCGGGAGGACTGATCTGAACATAGTACAAGCCTCTTCTCTGAAACAAGTCTTTGAGGCGCAGACCAGCTTCGCGGATCTCTTCTATCTCCAGCTCCGAGCCTGGGATTAGGCCAGAGCCCTGGATCAGTTCTGCCTCTGAAATGGGAGACTCAAATTCTAAAGTGATGTTTAAGCTCTCCAAAACAAAACTGCTCAGCAAGGGTAAACTTAGGCTGAGCAGCAAAGTGACTAGCAGATAACGCATCGGGGGGAGGCTATTCCCTGTCCGCCTTCAGAACCGCCAGGAAGGCTTCCTGAGGCACGGTAACGTTGCCTATCTCTTTCATCTTCTTCTTGCCTTCCTTCTGTTTATCCAGAAGCTTGCGTTTACGGGAGACGTCTCCGCCATAGCATTTGGCCAGCACGTCCTTGCGCATGGCATTGATAGTGCTGCGGGCGATGATTTTGGCTCCGATGGAAGCCTGGAGGGCTATCTTAAACATGTGTCTGGGGATCACTTCAGAGAGGGTGTTCGTAACGCTCTTTCCCCAGTTGTGAGACTTATCGGCATGGCAGATGAAGCTCATGGCATCGACCTTCTCGCCATTGATGAGGATATCTACTTTTACTACATTGGACATCCGGTTTTCCAGAAAGTGATAATCCAGGGAGGCATAACCGCGGCTCACGGTCTTGAGCTTGTCATAAAAATCAAAGATAATCTCGATGAGAGGAAGCTCATAATGTAGAGCCACTCGTTTATCGTCTATATATTGGATGTTCTTCTGAATGCCCCGGCGTTCCTGAGCCAGCTTCATGATGTTGCCGATGTAATCTGTCGGAACGATGATCTCGGTCTCCATGATGGGCTCCAGCACATGATCTATGGTGCTGGGATCGGGGAAATCGATAGGATTGTAAACCGTGATGTCTTTGCCGTTCTTGAGCCTGATGATAAAGCGCACGCTGGGGGTGGTGGCGATGATGGGGATGTTGTACTCTCTATAGAGACGTTCCTTGATGATCTCCAGATGCAGCATGCCCAGGAAGCCGCAGCGGAAGCCATAGCCCAGAGCCAGAGAGCTTTCTTTCTCATAGACCAGCGAGGCATCATTGAGCTTGAGCTTGGCGATGGATTCCACCAGGTTCTCATAATCCTCGCCATTGATGGGGAAGATGCCGCTGTAAACCATGGGTTTGGGCTCTTGGAATCCCGGCAGGGCAGAAGTGCAACCACCTTTGGCCAGAGTGAGTGTGTCGCCCACACGGGCATCTGCCACTTCCTTGATATTGGCGATGATATAGCCGGCTTCACCGGTGTGCAGGATCTTCTGAGCCTGGAACTTCAAGCCCAGATAACCGATCTCCTCTATGTCATATTCCTTGCCATTGGACATCAGCCTAATCTTGTCTCCCTTGCGAAGGGTTCCATCGAAGACTCTTATCAGGATCACCACGCCCCGGTACATATCGAAGTAGGAATCAAAGATCAGGGCTTGAACAGGCGCTTCTGCTTCGCCTTCTGGAGGCGGGAGCAATTCTACCACTGCATCCAGCAGCTCTCCAATGCCTATTCCAGCTTTGGCGCTGACTCGCAGGATGTCTTCCTTGGCACAGCCAATTATCTCCATCAGATCGTGCTCTGTGCCTTCAATATCGGCTTTGGGCAGATCGATCTTATTCATCACGGGCAGTACCTCAAGGTTGTTTTCCAGAGCCAGATAGAGATTGCTCATGGTCTGGGCTTCAATCCCCTGAGAAGCATCTACCAGGAGGATAGCTCCTTCGCAGGAAGCCAGAGCCCGGGAGACTTCATAAGAGAAATCCACGTGCCCGGGAGTGTCGATCAGGTTCAGAGTATAATCCTGTCCTTTGTAGTTGTGTATCATACGGATGGCGTGGCTCTTGATGGTGATGCCTTTCTCGCGCTCCAGATCCATAGTGTCCAGGATTTGGGCAGTTTGAGAACTCACGTCGATCACGTGAGTATGTTCCAAAAATCTATCGGCCAGGGTGGATTTTCCATGGTCTATATGTGCAATAATGCAGAAGTTTCTGATCAGTTCTTGTTTCATAATTCCCTATTAATGCCTGTCCACTATGTCTGAGAATGACTCTAGGGAGCAGGCGGTTTAGCTTCTAGTGTATATCAACGTTCATGGGATTTTCTCCCAGGAACTTACCCATATAGTCTGTATTGTCGGAGATAATCTCCTGTTTATGGTCTTCTTGTTTCTTATCTTCTGCCTGAGGATTGGGTTGAAGCATCTGAGTCAGCTCCAGCATGCGCGTGCGTGTGCTATCCGGCACTGTGGGCTCAATCACTTCCGGGACTTCTGCCGCTGCTTCTGTGCTATCTTGCTCTGCCTTGCTAAAGAGCTGGGGGCTTTCCAGAAAACCATTTCTATAGGCCACAAAGATGATGGAGCCCAGAATGATTACTATCAGGGAGATTACTACCATCCAGATAAAATTGGTGGAGAGCATGATCCTTTTCTCTTTGGGGACAGAAAACATCGTGGGGGCAGCTTGGTTCGCAGGGGGAAAGATGAGGTCAAACTCTGTCATCACGGCATAGAGATCTGCTTCCAGATAGCGGGCATAGTTATAGACCATAGCTTTGCGGATGCCATATTCGCCCAAGGCTTCCCAATCTCCGGCTTCCATCTGCAGGATTTTCTCCGGTGCCAGCAGCAAGTCTGCCCGGATCTTCTCCAGGCTTAGGTTTCTTTGCTGGCGTAGCTCCTTTAGATAGAGGCTCAGACTTTCCACTGATACAAACCCTTTCCTGTAAAGCTCACAGGCCCGATCAGATGATAATCTCCATTGGAATCGCAGGATATCTGCACCTTTCCTCCGGGCATTTGTACTGAGACCCTGTCTTCCAGGAGCCCCAAAGCTCTACCGGCACAGACAGTGGATGCTGCTCCGGTGCCGCAGGCATAGGTTTCGCCCACAGCATTTTCCCAGATCTTCATCTCAATCTGGTTGGGAGAGATGACCTTGGCAAAATGGACATTTACGGATTTCTCAAAAGCTGTGTGATGCTCCAGGAAGCTTCCCCACAGAAGATGAGGTTTATCTTCCAGATCGTCTCTGAAGACTATGAAATGCGGATTTCCAATATTGACCAAGCTACCGGTGAACTGATCCACCTGCATATTTAGCTTCTGGATCACAGGCTTGCCGAGATTCACCTTGGGAACCAGGGCTCCGGATTCCTCCAGCAGTTCCACTTCCTTGATCCCGGAATCTGTGATAATCCTGAAGCTGGCAGAAAGCTGGGGATCATAGAGATGCCGGGTCAGACATCTGAGAGCGGAGCCGCACATCTCAGCCCGGGAGCCATCACTATTATAGATCACCATCCGGGCCCGAGCTTCTTCTGAAGGGAGGATCAAGACCAAGCCATCGGCACCAAAGCCAAATCTACGCTCGCAGATAGCTCTGGCCAGAGCCGGGAAATCAAGCTCCCGGGAAGCTTCAGTCAATCCTTCCAGAATGATGAAGTCGTTACCCTGAGCCTGCATCTTGAGAAATTCTATTTGCATAGGATCTCGTCTATCATTTCGTTGAAGCTATAGAATCCTTGCTTCCCTGCCAACCATTTTGCTGCCAGGATTGCACCCAGAGCGAGGCTGCTGCGGTTACGAATCTGATGGGAGAGCTCCACGCTATCGGCCTCTGAATCAAAGCCTATCCTGTGAGTTCCCGGCATAGCGCCTGCCCTCAGGCTGGCAAAGTGAAGCTCCTCCGGTTTGATCTTGCGATCACACTTATCCCAGAGCACAGATGTCTTCCTGCTGCTTTTTGCCAGCACCCGGTTCGCCAGCTCCAGAGCTGTGCCCGATGGGCTGTCCGCCTTCTGGTTATGATGCATCTCAAAGCCATAAACATCGTAGGCTTCAAAACTGTCGAACAAAGCAGCGGCATAGTCCACCACTCTGCCAAAGAGATTCATGCCGATGGAGAAGTTTGCGCCGTGGAGAAAGCCTGTGTGGCTGTCTGAAGCCAGTTGTTTCACTTCCTCCAGATGCTCCTGCCAACCGGTGGTGCCGACCACAGTGTTCTTGTGCAGAGCCATCAGATTGCGGATGTTGTCCATTACTACGGAAGGGTGGCTGAAATCTATACAGACATCTGCTTTGGAGGTGGAGACCAAGTCTATCCCGGAGTGTTGCCCGGGTACAGAAGGATCGATGATGGAGACCACTTTGCAATCGTGATCTTCCGCCATAGAGGCAATCATCTTGCCCATCTTACCATAACCGATGAGGCAGAGCTTGGTCATACGTACTCCTGTTTAAACTTGAGAATACTTCTTGATCAGGTCGGTCACAAAAGTCTGTCCGGCTTCCAGATCGGCAATCTCTATATACTCATTAACTGTGTGGTAACGCTTCATGCCTGTACCCACTATAATCATGGGGGTTCCGGCTGCGCTGATGATATTGGCGTCACTACCGCCACCGCCCACAACGCAATTAACTTCGAGATTCATCCCGCGTAAAACGGCTTTAGCGAGCTTGACAGCAGCAGAATCCTCTTCCACGCGGAAGGCTTTGTATTCTGTGTTCTGGCTGTACTCAAAGCTGGCTCCCACATTTTCAAATTGATAGCGGGCAACTGTGGTCTCCAAAGCAGCCCGGACATCGGCGCAGACCTGCTCCAGCTTATGATCGTTGTGACTACGGGCTTCACCTTGAATCACAACCTGGTTTGGCACGATGTTTGTAGCCATTCCGCCGCAAATCTTACCGATATTTACAGTGGTCTCAAAATCTATCCTGCCGGTGGGCATGGCTGCGATGGCTTCTGCTGCCACCCGGATGGCATTGATACCTTTCTCCGGCTCAACTCCCGCGTGGGCTTCCTTGCCTTTCACCACGATCTTAAATGAGTTCTGTGAGGGAGCAGCAATGAAGAGATCACCAATATTCTGGGCATCAAAGGCATAGCCAAAAGCAGATTGGATCTTGCTTTTATCAAAATACTTGGCACCCAGGAGGCCGATCTCTTCCGAGACGGTAAAGAGTATCTCTATGGGAGCATGGTCAATGCCCTGTTCCAGAACAGCTTTGATACCCATCATGATCTGGGCAACACCGCTCTTGTCGTCTGAACCCAGGATTGTGGTGCCGTCTGAACAAATCTTCCCGTCCTGAATCTGGGGTTTGATCCCCTTGCCGGGAACAACGGTATCGACATGGGCACATAGCAGGATGGGGGGCTTCAAAACAGAGCCTGGAATGCGGGCAAAGAGGTTGCCGGCATTTCCTCCTGTTTTGGAATGTGTGTCGTCTTCAAATATTTCAGCGCCAAAGCTTGCCAGATCGGCCTTAAGCGCATCCATCATGGCTCTTTCATCCAAGGATTCACTGTCTATGGACACTAGTCGGCAGAAGTATTTTTGAATCTCAGATTCCATTCATTCTCCAGTTTTTTATTTTTTCTCTGCTATCACCAATATTGAAACTGTCTTTTTTGTCAATCCCTAATCGTGGAAAGACTAAGCCGACATCCATCAAGTGCATGGATCTAAGTCCTTGCCGTGCTTCTGGAGTCAATGGCTCTGCAAATGAAGCCGCTGCTTTTTTACTTGTCAAAATGGGGCTCGGTCTCAAGCTGGTACAAAAGAAAAAAAACACAAGGAGATCGCCATGAAAAGATCAATCTGTCTGTTAATTCTGCTGGGAGTGTTTTCCCTGGCGCTGGCAACGGATGAAATCCCTGCCCCTCTGCCTGTTGCTCAAAACGGTGCCAAGATCAGCAGCGGAGCAATATTGGAGCAAGTTGTAGCCCGACTCAAGAGAGCTGAACAGATCATCTATCCGGAGCTTAACCGCACTCAATCTGCCGATGTAACCCTTCTCCTGCAAGAAGCTTATGCTCTGTTGGAACTGATTCCTCAGGATACCGAACTTAGCGTCAGAAAGACCGAAGGCAGTCCGGACATTGAAGCTATGCTGGATCCTAACCAGGGTGGACAGCCTGTCAGCCGCTTGATCGAACGTCCCAGACCTGTTCCGGAACGCTATCCCATCATGACTGAAGAATTCAGCACATTACTGCAGACCGTCATGGCAGAGCCTTATCGCCGCAACAAACTGCTCTTGCTCACCACTGCCACAGAGTCCTACCGTTATAGTGTGGATCAGATCATTCGTCTTCTGGATTCACTCAATTTCACCGTTGACCGGCTCCAAGCCCTGGAAACCCTCTACCCGGGCTGCACAGATTCACAGAATAAATACCGGATTCTCGATAGTTTCAATCTGATGGCAGATAAGACCCGAGCTGCTGAACTGATGAGAGACTGATCCGGCACCCATAAAATACACATCTCATACCCATGTGACACGCATGAGTTTACATGGGTG
>JAEZUG010000040.1 GCA_023421135.1 Candidatus Cloacimonadota bacterium
AGACCTTCTGCTGGCGACTCCGTCACCACGTAAACGGGGACGTTTACGATCCCGGAACGCGTAAAGGTCAAGCTCGGAAAGCATGGAACAACCCAATCCTTCTAATCCTGAATCCTTGTTATAATGAATAGAACGCGGATGATACAGATGATCATGATTTAGGCTGATAGCTTTCCTTCGAATCCTATAATCCTGAAATCCCTTAATCCTTAAATCCTTGTTAGACACCTTTAGTCTCTCAGCTTCACGCTTACCTTTCTGTTCACTGTTCACTGTTCACTGATCACTGTTCACTAATCACCGCGAAGCCACGCGTCTTGCATAGTATATAGAGGGCATTCCATGTAAGTGGCCAGTGCGTGGAGAGCCTAAGAAAACATTCTATGGAGATGAAACAATGAAAGTAACCCTGAAGTACAACATGGGAACCTACTCTGGAACCCTGAACGACATGATCTATTCGAACTACCGCGACGGTGCCGTGTGCATTGGACGCAAGTATGTGAAACCTGCCGAGACCAGCCAACAGACTGCGCTGGGCACTGTGGCTCAGAACCTTGCTACCATCTACAAGACCATCGATCCCGCCTACATCGAGGATCTGAAGGACTATGCCACTGCCTATGGCAAGCAGATCAGCCCCCGCGACCTGATCCCTCCCACTGCCTATGCCATCTGGATCAAGATGATGTATGCCTGGCGCAAGAGCGACGTGGAGCACGTGTTTCTGGAGACTGTTACTCTGGCAGATATCGTGAGCATGGAGGCTCCGATCGTGAGTATCCAGGGTGCCATCGAGGGTGGCTTGCTGCCTGATGTCACCAATTCCGAGCTGCTCGATTCCCCCATCGACGGAGTTTAAAGATGGATCAGAATAAGATAGAACTGCTGGCTGAAGAGCTGGCGAACTTCGTGAACAAGATCGTGAATGTGCCTCTCCTCAACGAAGAAGAGGAGAGAGTGTTGTTTGAACTGGTCTTCCGTCAGGCACTGAAACTGGTGCTGGGCAATAAGAAAAAAGATCCCGCCATTTAAGGCGACGTGAGAGTGACGCTCCCCCAAGAAAGGGAGCGTCACACACAAACAGTTGAGGAAGAAATGAATATCCACTTCAAGAATCTGATCAAGGCTTACAGCGGCAAGTGCGATGGTCTGGTCTATTACTATCATCCCCGTTACGAACGCTTCTTCGCTCGCAGATTGCCGAAGTTTCAACCCAATGCCTCGACGCAGAGGATGGGCTTGATCTCCAAACAGCTAAAGGCTTTACAGGTATCTGAGGGCTTTAAGAATGATCTGAAGATATATTGCGGACAGTATCAGAGCGTGAATCGCGAATACCGCTATCCCTGCTGGAGCAATATCTTCTCCAAGCTCTTCTGGGCTCTCTCCCGCAGTTATGATGTGGACTTGAGCCATATCACGAAAGTTCAGATCTACAGCGAAGCTCTGCCTGTGAGAAGTGTGAAAGAAGCTGTGGGTGCGGGCTTGTTGCCAGAAGTGCCGGGCTGGGAGAGGCTGGAGAGTTTGATATAGAGGGAGTGAACAAGTGAGTAGCGAGAAGAACGAGTGTGTGAGACTGGGTTGGGGAAGTCTTCGATAAATGACAAACAGGCTTCAGCCCTGTAGTAGTTCCAGGAAGAGCCAAACTCTGAGAATAAAAAATGGAGCTAAATGGGGGAATCGAACCCCCGACCTACTGATTACGAATCAGTTGCTCTACCGGACTGAGCTAATTTAGCACCAAGACCCAAATCTTCAGAATAGCGGTTCCCGTCAAGCACTTTGTACAGAGTCGAGCTTATGCCTGCAGGCAGACTTATCCCTCTTCAGCTCTTTATTGACATTCTTCCACAAAGATGGATTTTTGAGAAAAATATGCTCAGATAAGCCTTGACAGCAGGACAGGGCTTATAGATAAGGATGTCTAACATAACATAGGAGAAACGCTATGCCCAGGCTATTGTTGATACTAATCGTAACGTTATACACGACCGTCCTCTTTGGCTTCAATCTGGATTGTTACAACTTTCCAAACGTGAATACTCCATTGAGTATCCCTACCTATATCCCAGATAGTGACGAGACATGTCATCCGGACGTTCTGTATTTCCCTGAGAGCTGGAACGGCTGGCAGTATTGGATGAGTCACACTCCCTATCCAGATACAAATGTGCAGTATGAGAACCCTTCCATAGTGGTATCAAACGATGGCATAAACTGGGTGGAGCCTTCAGGACTGATCAATCCTGTGGCAGATGTCTATGATGGTACAGATTGGTACAACAACTATAACTCAGATTCGCATCTCTACATGTCTCCGGACAATTCAACCATGAACCTGATCTGGAGAAGGAAGAATGGCTGGAACAACGAACTCCTCAAACGCAGCAGCAGCACAGATGGAATCAACTGGACAACCCCGGAGATAATCCTTTCAGTGTTTGGCACCACACCTGAGTTGAATGAATCTGTTCTTTCCCCCTGTATGCTCTATAATGGTCATAGGTATATGCTTTGGACAGTGAACACAAAGGTCAATCCACGTAGTGTCTATCTCCGTTACAAATCCTATGGGGATGATAGCTTTGGGGAGCCTGTTCTGACAGACATTGGCGATTTCCCAGAAGCTTACAGGCTGTGGCACATGGATGTGGAATACTTCGATGGATATTATCATATGTTGGCTTCAGTAGGCTCTCCTGCCTCTCAGGATGGCAGAGTTCTCTATTTGGGGAAATCCCTTAATGGGATCAACTGGACTTTCAGTTCAGCTCCCTTGATGGTTGGCAGGCAAAGCTTCTGGGATTCTCTGATCTACAGATCTGCTTTCTTGCCAGAGTATAGGGATGACATCCTGGAATATCGAAATTGGTACGGTAGCATGAATACTCCAGATTGGCGGATAGGCTACACTGAAAGCCAGGTGGGGGATTATCTGCCCTCGCCAATGGATTTCCAAGTGATGCATCATTACGATGGCCAAAATCACTTTCAGCTAAGTTGGCAAGCACCGGACAGACCAGTGACCGGATATAAAGTCTATTTGAACCACCAGGAGTATCAAACGCTTGACTCAGGGATCACCACGCTCAATCTAACAGTCTCTGAAGGAGCACCTCATGAAGGCTTGGTTGCTTTTGCAGTCTTTGCTGTCTATCCTGAAGGGAGCTCAGATCCTGTTGTTAGCCGGAGCGATCTTGCTCTTGCAAACTCTGATGCAATCTCTCCTCAGGCTCAGGCCTGCAGGCTCTATCCCAATCCCTTTGGAGATACCCTGTATCTAGAAAGTGCTGCCAGGAGCAGTTTTGAAGAGCTGGACTTGTATAACATGAGGGGACAATTGGTCTTCAGTACTATGCTTGAGCCATCCTTCTCCGGTCAGATAGATCTGCAGATAGATCTGGGCAGAGGTGTATATCTCTACAAGCTGCGAGGTCGTAACACTGTCCAGAGCGGGAGACTGCTCAAACTATAGGCCTGTCCTGTTCTCCTGCTTCGCAGCTACCAATCATTCAGCCCCAACAGGTCACTCAGGAAAAACCCATCTCATACCCATGTGACACGCATGAGTTTACATGGGTG
>JAEZUG010000004.1 GCA_023421135.1 Candidatus Cloacimonadota bacterium
AGTCCGTGCTGGGTTGGGGATCGAGGAAAGTTCCAGTGCAGTCCACCACTACTTTCACACCTTCATCCAGCCAGTTGATGTCCTTGGGATCCCGGGCTTTACGCAAGATCTTCACATAGACTCCATCAATCTGAAGGATGGGAGTGTCTTTGTCCAGGATCTTGATCTCCGCCTTGGGGCCGACCACTCCATAGAGAAACTTGTGGATGGAGCCATAGGTGCTATCTGTTTCAATCACTTGAATCAGATCGTCCAGACTGCTGCCCAAATCCCTGCCGCAGTTCACGATGATGCCTTCGTAGTTCTTGAGATGGATCTGATTCCAAAGCAAGAGTTTACCGATTCTTCCCAGGCCGTTTATGCCCAGCAATTTCTTGTTACGCAAGCTCAGATTCATGGTTCTGATCTCCTTTTCTATTCTTTATCGTTGTTTATAGTAGTGAACGCTTTGTAGCGGATAGTGCCCCAGATAGATGTTTCCTCCGGTAGCGTCCAGAGATATCTTGTCTCCTGCTCTCAAGATCGATCCGCCGATTGTGCAGAGAGCTTGTGAATCCAGTACGACCAGATCCCGGCAATTCACTATCCCGATCAGCCCCAGGCGGGTGGCAGTTACCGCTGCATGAGAAGTGACCCCTCCCCGGGAGGTGAGTAAACCCTGGCAATCAAAGAGTAAGGGGATATCATCAGGGGCAGTATCTGGTCTGACCAGGATCAGGGCTTCTTCACTGTTCTTGTACTTTTGGATGTCGAGGGATGTCATCACAATGATTCCGTTAAGTGCACCTTTTCCTATTCCTATCCCGGAGGCCAGAAGAGCCAGCTTGTCTCTGTCTGCTCCCAAGACTTGGTAATCCGGCACTTTCTGGATCACTTGGTTGCGGGTTTGCAGTATGTAGAGCTGGTCTTCAGCTCTTCCTTCAAAGGTAAATTCTATCTCCTGATGTGGGTAGTTTTTCTCCTGGATCAATTGGCTGGCTATTCTATGCAGTCTCTGATAGATAGCGGGGAAGTTCTTCTCCAGAGAAGTATCGGTGGAGCTGCTTTGTTGCTTTTGGGCTTCGGAGATTGGCAAGGTGTGCACCAAGCCTGCCACGACGTCCTCTCCCTGGCTGCAGATGGTGAAGTCTCCATTCAGGCAGATGCCTGGTTCTCTGTTCCAATCCGCATAGGTGAAGAGAACACCGCTCCCGCTTTCCAGCGAGATGTTTCCCATTACCATCTTCTGCACGATCACAGCAGTGCCCCATTGTTCGGAGATGTGCAGCTTGGCTCGATAAAGCCTGGCGCGTTCTGTATTCCAGCTATCCAAGACATGTGAGATTGCCGCATAGACCTGGCGGAAGGGGTTCTGTTCCAAAGCTACTCTGTGAACTGCCAGAACTGCTTTGTAATCATCTACCATAAGCCTCATCTGTGAGTCTGTAAACCGGGTCTTCTGAGTCACGTTTAAGCGCTGTTTATGCTCGAGCATCACTTGGTCAAATTCGTCCCTGGGAATACCGTGTGCCATGCCCCAGCTTTGGATGAGACGACGGTAACAATCCCAGGCAGTCCAACCATAATTGGGCATCTTTGATAGGCCAAGAGTAATCTCGTCGGTAAGACCAATATTCAGGAAGGTATCCATAGCTCCGGGCAGACTCATGGGAGCTCCAGATCTCACCGAGAGTAGAAGAGGCCTGGAAGGATCACCAAACTTGAGGTTGGCTTGCTGCTCCAGCCTTTCCAGGTTCTCGCTGAGCAGTCTGTCGAACTCAGAGGAGATATCCGGGTGCTTGTTGACTATATCCCTGTTTCTGAAGAGGTCTGTAGTGATCACAAAGCCGGTAGGAATTGGGAATTCATACTGATGCATACGCTTGAGGTAAAAGGCTTTGGAGCCGAGCAACACTTGATTCTCTATCCTGGAGTTCTTGGAGCTCAGGTGAAAGAAGAGCGTGTCCGGATCGTAATTCATAAGCTTCTGCACATCCTGAGGACTGAAGAGCACGGTCATTGTGGAGAGGCTTTCCAGGATCTGAGTGATGAAGCCATCCAAGCCTTGGACGAGGAAGGACTTACTCAGCAGCTCCCGATAGAACTCCTCGGCAAACTTCTCTTGCGAGGCTCTGTTTTCCTCATTTACAAACATCTGTCTCAGTTCAGAATCGTAGAACCGATAGTAATACTCGCTAATTATCTCGTTCACACTGTCTTTGAGCAGCTTGAAGATATCTAAGTATTGATCCAGAGCAGCATTACGGTTCCGTTCCAGAGAGATTAGCATGTCCAGAGCAGAGCCAAAGGCATCGCTGGTCACTCTCTCCTGGCGCATAGCATAATCGTAGAGCTCCAAAATACGGATTATCCTTCTTAGAGTCTTGCCATTGATATACTCCAGGTTGATCTGGCTAATACTATTCTCAAAGAGTCTGCGGATCACATTTTCCAAGCGGAAGATCATACCCATAGCTTCCAGCTTAGGCTCTTTATAACTGCCGTACATAGAAGGGATTCCTGCAGCTATATGTCTTTTGTAATATATGTTTTCCCAGGCTTCACTCGGCTTTGGATCCAGTACTATGCCATTGAGCAAACCAATATAGTTCAGCATCTGGCGGATAGAGCTATCATAATCCCTGCGTGTGAGGCTCATGCGTAAGCGATTCTGTTCCTTTATCTTAAAGAAAGGGTACCGAGCCAGGAACTTCACGATATCGTAAGGATCCAGATTATACTTATCCTTAAGCAGGAAATGGCAGTAGGCCAGATGTCGCAGACGCCTGAGCCAGATATCTTTCTGATCTTTGGGGAAGAGGCTCTCCACCTTTTGCCAGGAGAGAGATAAAAGCTGTTCAGATGATAAGTTCAGACTCGCTAAGAAGTCTTTGGTAGCATTACTCTGGCTGGTAGTGAGCGTATCGGGGGAGGACACATAATCCCAGACATCCAGAGGCAGTAAGCCCTTCAGCGGTTCCGGTTTCAGATCTATCCAAAACTGCAGAATCCTTTCTATCAGCATGATATGAGTATTATTGCTTTCCGTATGTATCTGCTTGCGCAGGAAGTGGATCAATCGGTCTTCACGCTGGCACAGTTCATCCAGACTTGTGCTGGTATCGCGGATTTCCCCTTCGGCTCCAATCTCATTGTAGAAGACTGGGAAGAGCCTTAAGAGATGCTTGCTTTGCACATAAATGGGTTTAAGATTGGAATTCAGGAAAGCCGAGACATCCTTTTGGAAGAAATCTGTATCTGCTATGAAGATCCCTGCCCTTGTTAGACTGATTACTGTGAAGGAAAGGAGGTCTTTGTTCTGCAGGGGGTTAAGCGCTATTAGTTCAAGTAATATTCGCAAGTGTTTAACGTGGTTCTTGTCCACCACGATCTGCCAGTTCTTGTCGATACTCATCTCGCCTGGGGCAATAAATCCCATCTCGACAACATACTGCGTCAGTTCCTTGGTTAATCCCGGGTCACTACCTGTGAGGACAGACTTTGCAATGGTCTCCACACAGTCCAGAACTATGCCAGGATGGCTTGGTTGCAGGTTCTTCAGTGCTTGAAATACAGAGCGCAATAGCTGGCTTTGCTCATCACGCTCCAACTGATTGAAAAGTCCGGCCAATTGACGGTTTAGATCCCAAAGCAGATGATCCATCATGTTGAGCATTCCAGGCAGAGACAAGAGATGGATGATAAAATGCACTCTTCGGACCGGATCCTTGATCTCAGGAATCAGATCTCTGTGTCTGATAGCTATCTCACTAAAGGCAGGAACGCTCTCCAGATCATTATTGCTCACACCTTCCATGAGGTCACTGTAGCAAGTAAGCAAATGATAAGATTCGCCCAGATCAATCCGCCAGAGCTCTAGATCAGCAGTTCTCTCCCAAAAGTGGAGGGTATCCCGCATGACCTCTGCAAGGAAGGATAGCGCTGCATCAGACTGGATCAGAATCTCTACTTTCAGAATTGAACGTTTAAGCGAAGAGCTTTGTTCCACAAACAGTTCGGGAGACCTTTGCCTCCAAGCTCTGAGTAACAACAGAATGTCGTTGTAGAGCGCTTTCAAGACCTCCGGATATGAGATCAGAGCCTGGAGAAATTCCAGCAGGTCTTCAATCAGTTTCTTCCCGGTCTCCTGGCTGTTATGCATCTGCCAGAGACGATCGTAGTACGAGATGATAGTCGCTAGAAGGGTGATAGAATCTTGATGATCGGCGTAGAACCAGAGATCTCCTAACACGCTTTGCCGCATAAGATCACGACAGATATCAGGATTGACGAAGGGGTGGAAAAGCTCTTCCAGAAATAAAGCTGCCCTGTGGTTTATACCGTAGTATGCTTTACTTTGCGCCAGGATATGCAGAGCTTCTTCATCCATCACGATTTGCCGGACCTTAGTAATCTCTAGGTTCTCGGACAAAGCTTTGGAGTCAATGGTATCCAATTTTGAAACCTCGTTTTATATTACATACTACAAAACACCCCACCAGTTTCTATTATCTGCTTTTTCTGTCAAGGAACTTATCTGGAGTACGATGTGAGGAGTGATTGCTTCATACTTCTAACTTCTCGCTTCTAAGCATCTAACTGAGTAGACACCCATGTGACACCCATGTGACACCCATGTGAC
>JAEZUG010000043.1 GCA_023421135.1 Candidatus Cloacimonadota bacterium
AAGACAGTTGCACATGACGTAGAACAAGGCGTGTATAAGGTTTCATCTCCCTGCTCTGCGTATCGTCATTCCTGCGAAGGCAGGAATCCACAAGTTTGTTAACCAGATGTTGAACAACTGGTTGTAACTCCGATGGATTCCTGCCTTCGCAGGAATGACATAAGGTAAACCTTGGGGAAAAATGGGTGTACTTTGACTGATTTACGCGGCAATTCTGGAAATAGGTAATTATTCAATAGTCTTTTATAATGTGTCCTCTGTGTTTTAAAGAAGGGCGCACACCTGGCTCTTAGCAAGAAATTAGCAGTCACGCCACAAGACTGCTAAATATCTCTTGACAGCCAGGCGGCTCCGCTTATTTTGTAATCAATCAATGGAGGTGTAGTTATGAATACACAAAGATTTACCATCAAAAGCCAGGAACTGATCTCAGCGACTCAAAACCTGGCGACCAGCCTTGGACATCAGGAGCTGACCGACCTGCATCTGCTCTCTGCCATGCTGGAGGCAGAAGATTCTCTCTTGCCACCACTTTTGGACAAGCTCGAGCTCAACCGCAGCCGTCTGCAGCAAGATCTGCAGCAAGCCCTGGCGCGCCTGCCCCGGGTCAGCGGAGCTCAGCTCTATCTTTCTCAAACTGTATTGGATATCCTGCACGAGGCGGAGAAGCTCGCCGACCGCATGTCCGACGAATATATCAGCCTGGAACACATCTTTCTGGCGCTGCTGGAAAAAGGCGGGGAAGCCTCTGCCATCCTGAAGAAACTGGGCGTCTCCGAAGCCAAGATCACCCGGGCTCTGCAGGATCTGCGCGGCAATCAGCGGGTGACAGACCAGAACCCCGAGGCAAAGTATCAGGCTCTGGAAAAATATGCCCGCAACCTCACCCGTCTGGCCCGGCAGGACAAGCTGGATCCCGTGATTGGGCGCGATGAAGAGATTCGCCGCACCATTCAGATCCTTTCCCGGCGACGCAAGAACAATCCCATCCTGATCGGCGAACCCGGAGTGGGTAAGACCGCCATCGTGGAAGGTCTGGCGCGTCGCATCATTGCCCGGGATGTGCCCGGTAACCTGTTGGATAAAGAACTGCTGGAGCTGGACATGGCATCCTTGATAGCAGGAGCGAAGTTCAGAGGAGAATTTGAAGAACGCCTCAAAGCCACCCTGGCGGAAGTGGAGAAATCCGAGGGACGCATCATTCTCTTTATCGACGAGATTCACACGGTAGTCGGCGCCGGAGCCGCGGAAGGCAGCGTGGATGCCTCCAATATGCTCAAACCCGCTCTGGCGCGGGGAACTCTGCACTGCATCGGTGCCACCACAATCGACGAGTATCGCAAATACATAGAAAAGGATCCCGCTCTGGAGCGGCGCTTTCAACCCATTCTGGTGACCGAACCCAGCGTGGAGGATACCATCTCCATTCTCCGCGGCATCCGGGAAAAGTATGAGGTGCATCACGGGGTGCAGATCACTGATGGGGCGCTGGTTGCGGCTGCCACCATGGGAGATAGGTATATCTCCGATAGATTCTTGCCAGATAAGTCTATAGACCTTGTGGATGAGGCGTGTTCCCAGCTTTCCATGGAGCTGGACAGCCTGCCCGTGGAGCTCGATGAAGCTCAGCGCCGGATGCGGCAGCTCGAGATCGAGAAGCTCAGCCTCAAGAAGGAAAGCGATCCACAGAGTCTGAGCCGGCTGGAGAAGATCTCCAGTGAACTGGCGCAATTGGAAGAAGAGGTGCAGAGCCTGAGAGCTCGCTGGCAAAATGAGAAGAGCGTGTTGGACAGTATCCGCAAGGTCAAGGAAGAGATCGAGCAGTTGCGCAGCGAGGCTTTGCGCAGCGAGCAGAGCGGGGATTATGAGAAGACGGCACAGATCAGATATGGCAGTCTTGTGGAAAAAGAGAGACAGCTATCTGAGCTGAGTGAGAAGCTGCAAAATCTCTCCGGCTCGCAGCAGCTATTGCGCGAGAAGGTGGATGAGGAACTGGTGGCGGAAGTGGTCTCCAAATGGACAAATATCCCGGTGAGTAAGCTGATGCAGAGCGAGCTGAAGAAGCTGATGGATCTGGAGGATATCATGGGACAGCGGGTGATCGGGCAGGAAGAAGGCATTGCTGCTTTGGCCAATGCCATCCGCCGAAGCAGAAGCGGCCTGGCCTCCGGGAACCGTCCAATTGGTTCCTTCATGTTTCTGGGTCCCACGGGAGTGGGTAAAACCGAGCTGGCAAAGACTTTGGCGGTGCTGCTCTTTGATACTGAGAAGGCCATTATCCGCCTGGATATGAGTGAATTTATGGAGAAGCACAGTGTCTCGAGGCTGATCGGTGCGCCTCCCGGTTATGTGGGCTATGATGAAGGCGGCTATCTCACCGAGGCTGTGCGCCGAAGGCCATACTCCGTGATCCTCTTTGACGAGATTGAGAAGGCTCATCCGGATGTCTTCAATGTGCTATTGCAGATTCTTGAAGATGGCAGGCTCACTGATGGCAAGGGACGCACGGTCGATTTTAAGAACACGGTGATTATCATGACGTCCAATATCGGTTCGCAATTTATCTTTGAGGCTGGTTCCACCGACACAGAGAGTCTGAAGCCGGAACTGATGAGGATCTTGCAGGATTACTTCCGTCCGGAATTTCTGAACCGGGTGGATGAGATCATCATGTTCCACCGTCTGGAGCCGGAGCACATCAAAAAGATTGTGGAGCTGCAGCTTGCATACTTGCAGAAACGGCTGGCGGAGCTGGACATCCCGATCTCCTGGGATGATGCTCTGGTGGAGCATATTGCCCTGGAAGGCTTTGATCCCACCTATGGAGCACGCCCCATTAAACGCTTGATCCAAAAAGAGCTAGAGGACGAGCTTGCCAAATCCATCCTAAGCGGTCTATTGGAGAGAGGCCGGGCTGTGAAAATCGGCTACGATGATGTGGAGAAAAAGCTAATTCTGCAAAAAGAGTAATTCTTTCTTGACAGAAATCTGGACTGTCCTCATCTTGCCTTGGATGGAGAAATCTATCTGAGTGTAAAGCGTGTGTCAGTCCTTTTTTTTGTGAATGCGGATCTTTTATTGCCGCTGTAATATGGGCATTATCGGTTTGTAAAGGGTGTTGTGTCGCCCATACCGATGATACTAACTAATTAGGATAAACCCAAAAAAAACAAATGGGAAAAGGAGATACCTATGAAGAGATTATCATTACTCCTCGTGATGATATTCATCCTACTCGGTAGTCTGCTCGCCACCGAAGTAACAATCGGTGCAGGTAATGAGCAAGCTCGAAAACCCGTTGATATGTATTGGAAGAACTCATTGTTCCAAACCCTTTACTATCCGGATGAGCTTACTTTTGCCGCAGGTACGATTACCGGCGTCAAGTTCTACAACAACTTTACAACTGATCTTCCTAGCAAGCCTATCAAGATCTGGTTGGGAACCACCACTCAAGCCACTCTCAGCACTTATATTCCCTCCACACAGCTGACTTTGGTCTTTGATGGTATGGTCAACTTCCCTATGGGATCAAACACAATTGACATCACATTTACCACGCCGTTTATGTACACCGGCAACAACCTCGTGATGTTTGTGCAGCGTCCGATGGATACCGATTGGTTCAGTTCCTCGGATAATTTCCTTTGCCAGACCGTTGGTACTGCCCGCTCTCTGAATAATCAGAGCGACTCCACTACCTACGATCCTGCTGCACCTCCCGCCTCACCGACCATTTCCGGTCAGTTCCCCAAGACTACTTTCGTATATACCGGCCAACAGATCACCAACGACCTCGGCGTCCTTGGTATCACCGGTAATATCACCCCCAGCGTCGGAGATCCGACTACTTACAACATCACAGTCAAAAACAACGGTACCGCTACTCAGACTAACTACACAGTTAAGCTGATGAAAGAAGGCAACGTTGAGATTGCATCCGTCCCCGGAACCTCCATTGCTACAATGCAGACCCTGAGCTTTGGTATTCCCTGGACTCCTACTGCCACCGGTCCTACCTACGTCTATGGTAAGGTCGAGATGGCTGGCGACGAGATTGCTCAGAACAATGAAACTACTCACCTGAACGTGAACGTCCAAGCTGCCGGCGTCGTGGCAATCACAGTTGGTAATGGTGGATCCACAGGCCGTATGCCCATGGATATGTTCTATAAGAACTCCCTGTTTGAGACCGTCTATCTGGGCACCGAGCTCAATATCGGTGGTCTTCTGACTGGGATCCAGTTCTATAACAACTTCTCCACCAACCTTCCCAGTATGCCCGTGAATATCTGGGTCGGCGAGACCACAGAGACAAACCTGGCAGGCGGCTGGATTCCTTCCACTCAGTTGACTCAGGTCTTTAACGGCACAGTGAACTTCCCCAACGGAGCCAACGAAATCCTTATCACTCTTACCACTCCCTACGTCTATGGCGGCGGAAACCTGGTAGTGATGGTGGAACGTCCCATGGATACTGATTATTACAGTTCCTCAGACGTCTTCGTGACTCAGACAGTGGGAACCAACCGCACCCTCAATGTTTACAGTGATGGCACGGATTACGATCCCGCCGCTCCTCCTGCTGGTACCCCCACAGGAATGTTCCCCAAGACCACCTTCATGTTCATCACTGAAGGCATGGGCGCCCTCACAGGTACCGTCTATGAAGGAACCACTCCTCTGCCCGGAGCCACTGTAAGCGTAACAGGAACTCTGCTTACCACCACCACAAACGCCAATGGCCAATACAACTTCCCTTACGTGATGGAAGGAAACTACAACGTCGTCGCTACCAAGCACGGTTACACTCAAGTTTCCATGCCTGTGGTGATCGTTGAAGATCAGACCACTACTCAGAACCTCACCATTGCCCAGCTGCCTCAGGTCACAGTGACCGGTATGGTAGTGGGTAGCGACCAGCCCACTGTTGGTCTGGTTGGTGCTACAATCGAGCTGAGTGGTTACGAACCCTACACTGCCACCACAGTTGCTGGTGGAACCTTCACAATTCCGAACGTCTATGCTAGCCAGACCTACGAATATGTAGTTCGCTATCAGGGCTATCAGAATGCCAGTGGCCAGGCTGTGGTTGGTACCACAAACCTGAACATGGGCACCATCACAGTCAATGAGATTGCCTTCCCCGCCTCTCAGGTTGTTGCCACTGAAGCTGCTAATTTCAGCAACGTGGTTGTGACCTGGGCCGAA
The DNA here is from genome assembly GCA_023421135.1 of Candidatus Cloacimonadota bacterium. GTDB lineage: Bacteria > Cloacimonadota > Cloacimonadia > Cloacimonadales > Cloacimonadaceae > PHBP01. Next base: position 5,212 of record JAEZUG010000043.1, read on the forward strand.
CCCGGTACTGCCGGTGGTGAATGGCTCTCCTATTGCGGTGAGAAAGACGACAGCATCGGAACCGGCGCTGCAGCCGACTTCGACGTTGCCATCCGCTTCCCCGCCTCCGCTCTGACCGACTATGCCGGAATGAGCCTGAACACAGTGAAAGTCTGGCCTGCCCAGGCTGGAACCTTCTCCCTCCGCGTATGGACTGGCGGCACTGCCACCGCTCCTGCTCAGATGGTTGTGGATCAGGCCTTCACACCTGTACTTGATCAGTACAACACCATCACCCTGGACAACCCTGTGATGATTACCGGAACCGAAGAACTTTGGTTTGGTTATCGCTGCAACGTCACCGGTGGCTATCCTGCCGGTTGCGATGCCGGTCCTGTCGTGGAAGGTTTTGGTAATATGATGTACTGGCAGGGTGCCTGGACTACTCTCACTGCCCTGTCTGCTACCCTTCCCTACAACTGGAATATCGAAGGTTACGTTGGCTTCAGCGGACCCGAGAACCGCACTGCCGAGCTTCGTCCCCTGGTCTTCAATGCCGAACGTTACAACACCGGCACTCTGGCTACCAGTGGCGTCCGCAGCGGTGCTGCTCTGGCCTCCAAGCCTGCCAACAACGACCGTGTGTTAGGTGGTTACAAAGTCTGGCGTCTGCTCGCTGCCAACCAAGGCAACGAATCCACCTGGACTTCCCTGACCCCGAACCCCATCCAAGCCCTTACCTACACAGACAACGCCTGGCAGCCTCTGCCCAGCGGTGTTTACAAATATGCCGTCAAAGCCGTCTATACCAATAACGTGATGGCCAATGCCGCCTTCTCCAATGAGATTCACAAAGGCATGATGGGCACCCTGACCGGAACCGTTACCGACCTTGGTACCGGTGCTCCGATCGCAGGCGCCACCATCGTTGCTGGTGAATACAGCGGCACCTCCAATGCCAGTGGTGTTTACAACTTCCAGGTCTATCAGGGAATCTACACAGTGAACTGCATGGCTCCCGGATTCCAACCCGGTTCTCAACCGGCCGTGAACATCACCGGTCTGCAAACCACAACCCTGAACTTCCAACTTGCCGAAATTGCTCTGCCTCCGACTCAGGTCGTCTCCGAGCAAGTGAGCAACAATACTATCGTCAACCTCACCTGGATGCCGCCAGATCCGAACGCTGTGGATATGACCGAAGACTTCGAAGGAACATTCCCTCCCGAAGATTGGACTCAGATCATTACCGATACCAGCGCTGCTGGAACCACCGGCGTGTTCCCCACCTGGTGCCAGGTTGGTGAAATTGCCCTTGATCCCGTCGTTGCCCCTCATGGTGGAGCCTTCCAGGCTGCAGTGTGGTGGAGCTACAACCATCAGGATGAGTGGCTCATCACCCCCGAATTCACCTGTCCTCCTATGGCAGCTCTGAACTTCTGGAGCTATGTCTATTACGGATCCACCAATGATGATCACTACTATGTGAAAGTCTCTACTGATGGTGGATCAAACTGGACTGACCTCTGGGATGCCACAACTCAAACTGGTGGCTGGAACTACTATGCCACTCCGATCAATGTCGATCTCGCTGCCTACACCGGACAGCAGATTAAGCTCGCCTTCCATGCTACAGATCCTCCGACTGACGATGGTCTCTGGTATGTTTGGTTCATCGATGACGTGACTGTCGGCAACCCCGATACAACCGTCAGATTCGACAAGTTCGAACAGATCTCCAACGGCACCCCCGTGAAACACGATGTCGTTTCCAACGTTCCCGCTTCCCGCAGCCGCGCCGCCTTCCAGAAGAGCGCCAATGAAGTGATTGAGCCCGTGCTTGAAAGCACATACAGCTACAATCCTCCTCGCGCCCTCCTGGGTTACAAAGCCTGGCGTCTGCTTCAGGGACAGGAATCCAACGAAGGTGCCTGGGTATCTCTTACCCCGAACACCATCACAGCTACTGGCCTGCAGGATATGGGCTGGGCAACTGTTCCTGACGGAACCTACAAATGGGCAGTCAAAGCTGTCTATACTGGCAACGTCATGTCCATCCCCGCCTTCTCCAACACTCAGACCAAGTTCACCCAAATCGGCACCATCGCCGGTCTGGTTCGCAATCCTCAAAACCAGGGTATCGCCGGTGCCACAGTGGTTAGCGGTGAATTCTCTGCTACCACAAACGCCAGCGGTGCTTATGTGATGACCGTCGGTGCCGGAACACTCAGCGTCACTGCCTCTGCTCCCGGCTACAGCGCCGTCACTCAGAACAACGTCGTTGTCGTGACTGGTCAGACCACAACCCTGAACTTCGTCCTTCCCGTTTCACAGGTTGCTGTCGATGACGGCTTTGAGACCTATGCCAACTTCTCAATCGCCTTCGATCCCTGGACCCTGGTGGACGTGGATATGAGTACCACCTATGGTATGACTAATATCGCTTGGGATAATGACTATGATGCTCAAGCTTTCATAGTCTTCAACCCCAGTGCAACCTCTCCTGCAATCACCGATATGCCCGCACATGGTGGCGATAAGTTTGCCGCTTGCTTTGCCTCAACCACACCTCCCAACAACGATTGGATGATTACTCCGACTGTTGCCGGCGGTGGCATTGTTCGTTTCTATGCCAAGAGTTACACAGATGACTATGGTTTGGAAAGATTCAAGGTTGGCGTCTCAAGTGGCAGCACAAACCCGAACGAATTCACCATCATCAGCGGTGCGAACTTTATCGAAGCCCCGCTCGATTGGACCATGTACGAATATCCTCTGACTGCCTATGCCGGACAGAATATCCGCGTAGGTATCCAGTGCCTGTCCAACGATGCCTTCATCTTCATGGTGGATGATTTCTACCTTGAAGGCGGAAGTGATACAAACGACCCGTCCGTCCCTGCAATCGTGACTAGCTTGAATGGTAACTATCCGAACCCCTTCAATCCGGAAACCACCATCAACTACAGTCTCGCCACAGACGGCCCTGTCACCATCAACATCTACAATGCTCGCGGACAGCTGGTCAAGACCCTGGTCAACGATCAGAAAGCTGCCGGTAACCACAGCATCGTTTGGAACGGAACCGATAACAACGGCTCCGGCGTCTCCAGCGGTGTGTACTTCTACAAGATGTATGCCGGAAAGTACAGCAGCACCCGTAAGATGATCCTGATGAAATAACCGCAGATAAGGCTGCCTGGCAGCCCTCTGCAAGATATGAGAAGCCCCGGACTGGTTCCGGGGCTTTTCTTTTAGTGACAAGTGACAAGTGACCGAGTGACGTGGGTACGTGGGGACGTGGGGACGTGGGGACGTGGTGGCGTGGTGGCGTGGGGGCGTGGGGACGTGGTAGCGTGGGGACGTGGTGGAGTGGTGACTAGATCTGTAGGTGTGGAGCTGGGAGACTGCGGCATAGCTCTATTCACCATTAACTTTTCACTATTATCTTGTAGGGGCAGACCTGCGTGTCTGCCCTATAAGCCCTGAAGGGGCGATTATCTGATAGCGATGGGCGGCAGCCCATCGACCAGGGCAGCTTACGTTTATAATAAAACAAATATCCCCCACCCCCTGTCATGAAAAACTCGGTTTTCATGACAGGGGGTGAGGGATTAGGCCAAGATCATCGTCTGTGTGGGGTTTGACCCGGGGTTCCGCTCCTCCACCCCAAAAAACCGCAAGCGGTTCTCTGTTCCGGTCCCACCCCACCAAACCGCAAGCGGTTTGGCGAGGACCCCGGTCGCTTCACCCCGGGCTATGGAATATCTCTCCTCCGGAGCTGGCGGGCAGACACACAGGTCTGCCCCTACATTTCATGGTTCTCTGTCGCTTATTCTGCACCCGTAGAATACGCATCTCATACCCATGTGACACGCATGAATTTACATGGGTGTCACATGGTGAATAATATTTCTTAAATGATCCACCTGTCCGCCCAAGTTGAGCCAGTCCTCTGCTGAAATAGAGCCACTGGATATGTTTATTCAGAGCCAGCTTGCCCGAATCAGTCATTCAAGCTTCCTGGTGTTATGCACGAAAGTGCAAATAGCATCATGGAGGTCACAAGATGACCAATTATCGAGAAATTCTGCGTCTTAATTCGCAGAGGATCAGTGGAAGGAGTATTGCGTTGAGTTTATCGTGCTCCCGCAATACAGTAGCAAATGTGTTGCGTG
>JAEZUG010000092.1 GCA_023421135.1 Candidatus Cloacimonadota bacterium
CGGTTTGGCGAGGACCCCGGTCGCAGGAATGACGATACCATTAGCAGGGAGATGATTCTGATGCTCGCCTTGTTTTGCAAATCGTGCAATGGCATTAGAATTATGAAGCGATTACTACCGGTTCTGTTCTTCTGCCTGCTAAGCCTCAACGCCTGGGCAGTAACCCTGGGTGTAGCCTTGGATGGCTCTCAAGCCTACAACAGTATCCAGCTTGCCATAAATGCCTCCAGTCACGGAGATACTGTCCTGGTCTATCCGGGAAGATACCTGGAGAATCTCCGATTCAACGGAAAGAACATCACCTTGGCAAGCCTGGAGCTAATCACCGGTAACCGGGACTATGTGTATTCAACCATTATTGATGCCAATCACAACGGAGCTGGGATACTGATTCTTGACCGCGAAGCTGATGTTTATGTTCAGGGATTCACTGTAACCAATGGCATTGGCTACTACAATGAGATGTATGATTGGTATTCAGGAGGTGGAATAGCTGTAGGAAACATGACAGGGCAAAGAAATGTAAGAATAGTGAACTGTAACGTAACTGGGAATAGCGCTGAAAATGGCGCAGGAGTGTATCTTGGGGTGTGTAATGCTACTATTAGCGGACTGAGCATTCACAGCAATTATGGGGGTATCGGTGGTGGTTTATATTTTGCAGGCTCGTACAATCAATATGGAATCAGTTTTGATCCAGTTAATCGCTGCAGTATCTATAGTAACTATGCTGCTGTTGGTAGCGACATATATACATATCACTTAAGCACTGTTCATGTAGTGGTAGATACATTTACTGTAGCGAATCCCTGGAATTTCTATGCCTCAGCTATACCATCTAATCCAAACATCAGCAATCCCTATAGCTTTGATATACTTCACACAGTGCACGAAGAAGTGAATCACGATCTCTATGTAGCTACATGGGGAGATGACAGCAATAGTGGCTTTAGTCCTGCTGAACCCCTGCGCAATATCTTTATGGCTATGTACAAGATAGCTTCCGACAGCCTCAATCCCAAATCTGTATATGTGCAGGACGGGCACTATTCCCCCAGCCGAAATGGACAGATCTTCCCTGTTCCGGTGAAGAACTATGTCAACTTGGTTGGTGATTCACGGGAGGGAACGATACTTGATGGTGAAGGAGGGTTGGCACTAGTTAATGTCCCCAAGTTTTGCAACGACACTAGTGTTGAGAATTTTAACATTATCCGAGGGAGAAGCGGATTATTGGTTGCATATTCTCATAATCTAGATATCAGCAATATATCAGTATTAGGGCTTGTTGATTCTTACAGTGTTAAGGGAGTATTTGGTTCACGTATGACTGGTAGAACTTCAATAAGTGATGTAGATATTCGGGGCCTGGTTAGTCAGAGTGCTTCGAACGGTATTGCTTTCTACGAAAAATCTGGAGCTTTGGACCTGCGAAACATCAATATCTCCGGTTTCACTAGCACAGAGGAGGGTATCCTAATTGCTGAGATATCTACCCGCAGTGATTGTGATATCCTCATAGATGGCCTTAGTATTCACGATAACTCAAGCAATTCGGCTGACGAGTTTGCTTTTAACTCTTTAGTCCAGATTGCACCGTTTGATAACTATGGCACCCGCTTACGGATAGAGCTAAAGAACTCTGCTTTCTATGATAACTACCAAGCCAGACCGGGACAGATGGGCAATATCAGGTCTTTGAACGATACACTCTTCATCGAGAACTGCACCTTTGCCGGGAACTCCGGTGGCGGTCCAGTCCTCTATGTGCAGGGGACATCTGTCTTGCGCAACAACATCTTTCACAACCCGGCGATGAATACCCAAGTGGCGATACCCAATTTCAACTCCTCCGGGATCTACAGCCATACCACCTTGAGCCATAACAATATCTTGGGTGGCAGCAGCGGAGTCTATAATGCCACCCCCCAGAACCCCCTGATCTGGGGAGAGGGGAATACGGATGAAGATCCGCTCTTCAGTAACACCGGCAACCGTCCCTACAGCCTCAGCGTCCTGTCTCCCCTGATCGATAGCGGTTGGCAGCCTGCCTCCGGCTTGGCTCTTGATGCTTTGGATGCGGGAGGCAACCAGCGGCTTTGGGATGGGGATGGAGACGGCATTACCATCATCGACAAAGGCGCCTATGAATACCAGTATTTCAGCCCTCCTACAAACCTGAGTGCCCAGCTCTGGCAAAACACAGTTGAGCTAAGCTGGGAGATGCCGGGCTTGGGTAGAGCTCTGGTTGGTTATCGCATATTCCGTAACAATGCCCCTCATGCCGATGTCTGGGGAGCAGAGAATCTGTACTTTAGGGAGCAGCTTGCAGCCAGCGATACCTTGAAGTATCGGGTGGCAGCACTCTATGGAAACCTGGAATCTGCCCCAAGCGATAGCGTGGTAGTAGTCTATACAGCTGTATCCACAGAGGATGAAGTATTAATGCCGCAAACCGGCTTTAGTATCAGTCCCAATCCCTTCAGCGGACATACAAATCTCACAGTGGAGCTCTCTGCCAGTGACAGAACAGAGCCAATCACCACTGCCCGGATTGTGATCTACAACCTCAGAGGGCAGATCGTGAGAAGCCTGGAACTTGATCCCGGAGCGCGCCAGCAAGTGCTCTCCTGGGATGGCAGAGACAGCCGGAACCAGCGCTGCTCCAACGGTGTTTACATCCTTAGCATGGTGGTTGATGGCAGGAGTATTATCAGCAAGAAGGTGACGTTGATCAGATGACAAACCTGAAATATCCCACTATTGGACAAAAATGAAAGATCACAAATGAACACGGATGCTGGTTTCACTATTGAACCCGATCCTTACAATGCTGAAGTCCTGATCTTTGAATCAAGGTTTATTTGTTTCCAAGCTCTAAACCTGCCTTTCTCGTCACTTGTCACTTGTTACTCGTCACTTTCTGTTCACTGATCACTGTTCTCTGTTCACTGATATGTCTAGTTGTTTTTCATTGACAGTATCAGCCGTATCTGCAATTGTACCGTAAATACTGAAACCGAGGACTCTGCCATGTATAGAGAAGCGTATCATTTTCCGTTGCAGCGTTTTATTGATCCAGATCACTTCGCTGCCCTAAAAGAATACACCAAGGATATTCAGACTCCGGTTCTGCTGGTTGATCTGGAAAAGATCCGCAAGAGTTACCTTGATCTCTCCCGCTGTTTTCCGATGGCGCAGATCTACTTTGCCGTGAAAGCCAATCCCATGAATGAGGTTATCGGCATGCTTCATGAAGAAGGTTCCTGCTTCGATATAGCTTCCAGATACGAGCTGGATCAGATGCTGAGATTGGGAGTAGAGCCGGATCGTCTGAGCTATGGCAATACTATAAAAAAACGCTCCGACATATCCTATTTCTATGAACACGGTGTCAGGATGTTTGTGACTGATAGCGAGAATGATCTGAAGAATCTGGCGGAGTTGGCTCCCGGTTCCCGTATTCTTTTCCGTATTCTCACGGAGGGAACTGGTGCGGACTGGCCGCTCTCCCGTAAGTTTGGTTCGCATTCGGATGTGATCTACAATTTGATCATGGAAGCCGATAAAAGCGGTTTGCAGCCCTATGGAATATCTTTCCATGTGGGTTCTCAGCAGAGAGATATCGGACAGTGGGATGATGCCATTGCGCGTTGCAAATACCTCTTCGACGCTGCTTGGGAAGAGGGGATAGAGCTCAAGATGATCAATCTGGGGGGAGGATTTCCCGCCAGTTACGTTGATCCTACTTATGAAGTTCACGAGTATGCAGAGGAAATCCTGCGCTTTATTCAGGAAGACTTTGGCGATAATATGCCGCAGTTGATCCTGGAACCGGGCAGGTCCCTGGTGGCAGATTCCGGGATCATCGTCTCGGAAATAGTCAATATCAGCAAGAAATCCAAGAGTAATCTTTATCTTTGGGTTTATCTGGACGTGGGTAAGTTTGGCGGTTTGATCGAAACGATCGATGAATCGATCAAGTTCCCCATCTATTTTGACAGACAAGGTCTGGCGGAGGAAGTGATCCTGGCAGGGCCGACTTGTGATTCTATGGACATTATGTACGAGCATTTTCGCTATCACATGCCGGAGACCAGTCAACCGGGAGATAAGGTCTTTATCTTCACCACCGGAGCCTATACTCAGAGTTACAGCTCGGTGAGTTTTAATGGTTTTCCGCCTCTGAGATCTGAGCTCCTACCTCCTAATATCAGATTGTAAGGAAATAAATTATGTTGTTTTTACCGATCGATATACTCCAAAAATTCATGGTGGAAGTCTTCACCCGTATTGGCGTTCCAGAAGATGAGGCCAGGATCTGTTCCGAGATCCTCATTGCTTCAGATCTGAAGGGAATTGAATCCCACGGTATCGGCAGACTGAAGATGTATTACGACCGGATCAAGCTGGGTATCCAGAAGCCGGTCACCAAGATCGATGTGATCCGGGATCGTTATGCCACAGCGGTTTGGGACGGCAATCATGGAATGGGACACGTGGTGGCGCATAAAGCCATGCTGGAAGCCATCAGTAAGGCAGGGAAGTATGGGCTTGGGGCTGTGGCAGTGCGCAATTCCACTCATTATGGTATTTGCGGCTACTATTCAGAGCTGGCCACCCGCCATAACATGATCGGTCTGGTCTTTACCAATGCCCGGCCCTCAATCTGCCCCACCAATGGAGTTGATCCGCTACTGGGCACCAATCCCATCTGTTTCGGAGCACCCACAGATCTGGCTTATCCCTTCCTGTACGATGCGGCAACCTCCATTTCACAGCGGGGGAAGATCGAACAACTGGATAGGGAAGAGAAGAATACTCCGGAAGGCTGGGCGATCGATCGGGAAGGGAACTATTGCACCAATACTCCTCAACTCCTGAAGGATTTGGTTTCGCAGACTGCTGCTCTGCTGCCTATTGGTGGCATGGATGAGCTTTCGGGAAGTCATAAGGGTTATGGTTTGGCTACGATGGTGGAAATCCTCTGTGCCGCGCTGCAGGACGGCAGCTTCACCAATTCACTATTGGGCACGGATGAGTTTGGCAAGCCCTGTCCCTATCGGCTGGGTCACTTCTTCCTGGCCATAAATGTAGATTTCTTTATCGAGATTGACCGTTTTCGCAAGATCTGCGGAGATATCTGCAGAGATTTACAGAACTCTACGCTGCTCCCAGGCAGAGAACGTATCTGGGTGGCAGGAGAGAAGGAATATGAAAACGAACTGAGAGTACGCGAACATGGCGTTCCCATTGTCCCAAACCTGCTGAAGAATATCAAGACTATGCAGCAGGAATTGGGCTTTCAATTGATTGATACTGCAGGGTTGGAAGGCTGAAGCAGTATAAAGGTTAGGACTTTGGATATGAAAAAAACTATCACACTTCTTCTGCTGCTTGCCCTGCTCTTCCTGGGAAGCTGCAGCAAGGCAGGGACTTCCGGTAAGATCAAGGTAAGCTTCTGGCATGGCACCAGCGGACCGATCGGCGACGTCCTGATGGATATGATCAAGGACTTTGAAAAGAGCCATCCCAATATCGATATAGTTGCTATTCCGGTGAGCAGCTATGCGGCTCTATCCCAGAAGCTGATGGCCTCCATACAGGCTAATAAACAGCCGGATATTGCCCAAGTCTATGAATCTTGGACTGCCAAGTATATCGATGCCGAAGTACTGGTCTCCATGGATGATATGATCGCCCGGGATCCGAACTTTGGAGAGACAGATCTGGCGGATTTCTATCCGGTCTTCATCAGCAGTAATACCTTTGATGGGACACTCTGGAGTATGCCTTTCAATAAGAGTGTGCGGGCATATTTTTACAATAAAGATGCTTTCTACCGGGCAGGATTGGATCCCAATCACTTTCCCGAGACCTGGGAGGAGTTTCGCCATTACTGCCGTCTATTGACAGATCAGACCTCTGGTAGTGGTAAACCGGAACGTTATGGAACCAACTTTGCCGTCAATGAATGGCAGTTTATCAATCTGCTGCATCAGGCCGGTGGAAGCGTTGTGGATGCCAGTGGGCAGCCGGCTTTGAATAGTCAGTATGGTCTTGAGGCACTGAACTTCATCACTGATCTCATTCATAAGGACAATACGGTTTATACTGTGAGTGGTTATGAAGGGCAAAATGACTTTCTGGCCGGAAAAGTAGCTATGTATGAGGGCTCCAGCGTGTCCATCACACATATGAGGCAGGAACCGATCAATTTTAATATGGGTTATGCTCCGCTGCCTATTCACAGAACCAATCAAAGTGCTGTGAGCGGTACCAATATTGTGATCTTCAAGAGCGGAGATACCCGCAGGGAAGAAGCAGCCTGGGAATTTATCAAATGGTTCACAGCTCCGGAGCAAACTGCCGAGTGGGCTACCCGCACCTTCTATATGCCGGTGCGCAGATCAGCTATGGCAAGCGCTACTATTCAGGATTTCCTGACTCAGTATCCACAATTCAGAGGCATCTTTGAGCAGCTTGAAACCGCTGTGTTTGAGCCTCAAATGGGGGCCTGGTTTAAAGCCAGACCCAAGCTCAAGGAGTATCTGGAGAAAGCGATATCCCAGAAGAGTGACAATCAGACAGCGCTCAATGATGCGGCAGCAAAATTCCTGGAGTATATAAACGAATAGATGGCTATCATAGTAAAGAAATTTGGGGGCAGTTCAGTTGCCTCAATAGAGCTGATCAAGTCCATAGCCCATAGAATCGCTCTAGCATATCAGCAGGGAGATTCTGTGGTGCTGGTGGTATCTGCTATGGCCAAGACCACGGACGAGCTTTTTAGATTGGCCTTTGAGATCTCGGATCATCCTTCCCGAAGAGAGCTTGATATGCTGCTTACGGCAGGGGAACGTATCTCGATGTCTCTGCTCTCCTTGGCACTGCACAACGAGGGCTTTTCCTCGATCAGTTTCACTGGTTCTCAAAGCGGGATTATGACGGACTCTATGCATGGGAATGCCAGGATAACAGACGTTAATGCTTTTCGTATCCGTGAGGAGCTAGCCAAAGGCAAGATTGTGATTGTGGCGGGTTTTCAGGGTGTGAGTCCGGCCAAAGAGATCACAACTTTGGGCCGGGGTGGTTCTGATACCTCGGCAGTAGCTTTGGCAAGCTATCTGGGAGCCGATCTCTGTGAGATATACACAGACGTTGATGGCGTCTATACCGCAGATCCTCGTCTGGTTCCCTCAGCACGGTTGATTCCCAGCCTGGATTATGGTCAGATGCTGGCTTTGGCCTACAGTGGATCCAAAGTTCTGCATCCCAGAGCAGTGGAATTTGCCTATAAGTATAAGATTCCGGTGGAGGTGAAGTCTTCATTTACTTTCGGACCGGGAACTATTTTGCACAGTGAAATGAATAAAACAACGGAAAGATATATGGAAGATAAAACAATCACGGCTCTGGCGCATAAAGATGGCCTGATCCGGTATCAGCTCTCGACAAATGAGACACTATTGGGAGCGCTCAAGACTTGGAACAACGAGATTTTTCGCTACAGCATCAGGAATGGGCTGATTGAGCTGTTGGTGGAGACAAAATATGAGACTGAGATTGACCATCTGATTCAGAGTAAAGCGCTGAGCTTGAAAGAAAAGACCACTGGCTGGGCTTGTGTTAGCCTGGTTGGTTTGGGAATAAATCTGGATCCCTGTGTTTTGGCAGAGACCATGGAACTGCTGAGGGGCATCGATCTGGAAGAAGTGACTCACAGTGAGAAGACAATTGATCTGATGCTGTCCTCCGAAGACTTGAAAGAGACACTGCTCCGCTTGCACCACCATTATCTGGAGTCTGCCATAAATCAGGGAGGTCAGTCATGAGATATCTGGTAACCAGTGCTTTACCCTACGCCAATGGCAAGCTGCATATCGGCCACGTGGCAGGTGCATATCTGCCAGCGGATATCTTTGTGCGGTACTTACGCTCCAAGGGTGAGGATGTGATATATATCTGTGGTACCGATGAGCATGGCACGCCCATCTCAATCAGTGCCGATAAAGAAGGGATCAGCCCCCTGGAAGTGGTCAAACGCTATCATGATTCGATCAAGGAAGCTTTCGACGGTATTGGAATAGAGTTTGATAACTTCTCCGGAACGGCCAGGGAGGAGCATTACAAGCTCTCCCAGGAGTTCTTTCTCAATCTCTTTAACAAGGGAAACATCCAGCCCAAGACCACTCTGCAGTTCTATTGCGAGCATGATAAACGCTATCTCCCGGATAGATATGTGGAAGGAAGCTGTCCCAAATGCGGAGCCGGTGGTGCGCGAGGCGATCAGTGTGATGCCTGTGGTCAGATCTATGACACTACCACGCTGGTGGAGCCCAAGTGTAAGATCTGCGGGAATCAACCCATCATTCGGGAGACCAGCCACTGGTTCTTGCATCTGAACAACTTTGCGGAGCAGATGAAGCACTGGATCTCCACCAAGGACTACTGGAAAGAAAACGTTCGTAACTTCATGCTGAATCTGTTGGAGCAGGGACTGATTGAGCGTTCCATCACCAGAGATTTATCCTGGGGTGTGCCTGTGCCCTTGCCTGATGCTGAGGGGAAAGTGCTCTATGTCTGGTTTGATGCTCCCATTGGTTATATCTCATCAACTGTGGAATGGGCAAAGAGAATTGGAGAACCCGAACGCTGGAAGGATTACTGGCTTTCTGAAGATACCCAATTGGTTCACTTTATTGGCAAGGATAACATCATCTTCCATGCTCTGATTTGGCCAGCTATGCTGATGGGGCAGGATACAAAGTACTGCCTTCCGCATGATATTCCAGCAAATGAATTCATGAATCTGGAAGGGGAGAAGATCTCCACCAGCCGGGATTGGGCGGTTTGGGTGGATGAATTTGTAAAGGTCTTCCCCGGTGAGTATCTGCGTTATTATCTGGCTGCCAACGCTCCTGAATCAAAAGATGCAGACTTCAGCTTCAAAGACTTTCAACAGAGGATCAATAACGAACTTAACAATGTGCTGGGAAACCTGGTCAATCGCATGCTCAGCTTTGCTTCCAAGAACTATGATGGCAAGTTGCGTTCAGTTGCATTGTCCGAAGTCTCCTCGAGCTTCCTGAGTGAAGCCGACGCATTACTGAAAGAGATAGATGAGTCCTATAGTACCTATCAGGTGAAGAAGAATACGCGCTTGATCATGGATCTGGCCAGAATGGGAAACCGCTATTTTGACGAGCGCAAGCCCTGGCAACAGATCAAAGAGGATCGGGAGCAGGTCATGGAGACGCTTTGGACCTGTTATCTGCTGCTCCATAAGATCTCTATTGCCTTGTATCCAATCTTACCTCAGACAATGATCAAGATGCGGGCTTTGCTCTCTCTGGAAGGTGAGTTCAGCTTTTCTGATGCCTGGAGAGAACCTCTCAGCGAAGTACAATTGGTCAGAGCCGAACCGCTCTTCTCCAAGCTGGAGGATGAACTGATTGAGGCTCAGATTGATCTGCTTAAAGCCAAATCCCAGGCGCGTGACAACAAGCAGGAATTCAAAGAGATCAAAGAACTGATCAGTTATGATGACTTTGCCAGGATGGATATCCGTCTGGCAAAAGTATTGCATGCAGAACCGGTTCCCAAGACTGATAAGCTCCTGCATCTGAAGGTCGATATCGGCTCGGAAGAGCGTGAACTGGTGGCCGGATTGGCTTTGCATTACAAAGCCGAAGAATTGATCGGACGCACCGTTGTGATGCTGGTGAATCTGGAACCCAGAACCATCCGTGGCGTGAAGAGTCAGGGGATGATTCTGGCTGCTGATACCAACGGAAGCTTGAGTATCCTTGAGCCCCACAAAGACAGTATGCCCGGAGCGACAATTTCGTGAGCAGATTCCTGATTCTTCTTTCCTGCTTTCTGTGCTTGGTTCAAGTGCTGACAGGGGCTGAGATCAGGGGAGAAGAGCTTTGGCTGGAAGTATCGCTTGCCTCGGGAACCAGCCTTGAGCTCAGACAGAGCGGAACCATCCGGGTAACTGATTCATCCGGGATTTATTCCCGGGAATTGAGTGGAAACCTCAATATCAGCCTGGATTCTCATAATGCCGTCTCTCTGTATGGTATCATCGGAGAAGTAGTGCAAAACGATATCGAAGCGGAAGAAAGCTACTATACCAGAGAGGCTTTTGTCTGGAGAGACAGCAGTCTGGTGATCAACCAGGAAAGATTGGCCTTGGCATTTGATTCCTTTCACAGTCAGTCAGAAGCTCAAGCTTTTGCAGATGATAATGGGATCAGCCGCTCCAGGATAGTTGCTCTGCCCATGAGCGGAGCCAGTTTGGAGGTCAGAGATTCAGGAGGCTCTCTCTACTACTTTGAATCACCCCTCTCCATTCAATCATCGAACCCTATGCGGTTGGATAGCTCAGGCTTGACCTGGACTGGGGAATTCCAGATAAAAGTAGTGGGGGACAGGTTACAATTGAACCACATAATCAGCTTGGAGAACTATCTTGCAGGTGTAATTCAGAATGAGATTGGCAGTGGAGCTCCCCTCGAAGCCCTCAAAGCTCAAGCCGTAGCATCACGTTCTCATGCCGTTTCAATGCTGCTTTACAACCGCCACCGAAACGACGGCTTTGACCTCTGCAACGGGACTCACTGCCAGGTATATAAAGGTGAACACTTGCTGAATAACCAGATACTGGAAGCTGTTCTGGCCACTCAGGCTGAGATCCTGAGCTACAATGGACGTGTGGTTGATGCAACGTATCACAGCTCCTGCGGGGGAAAGACGGATGCATCCCATCTGATCTGGCGCGGGCAGCCCACTCCGTACCTGCAAGGCGTTTCATGCCTAGAAGAAGCCGATAGCCTGAACTTGAGAATTGAGGCTGATCTTCGTTCCTGGGTTAATACAAATACGGCAGATCCAGCCATGAGCAGTTGGGAGAGAGCCAGCCAAGCCTGGAACAGGAGCATCAGAACAGGGACCCTGGCAGGAAGGGCGGGATTGGACTTTATCAACCGGATTGAGATCACCTCCCGTGGTCCTTCTGGAAGGATACTCAATATGAAGCTGATAGGTAATCAGACCAAGTCTTACAATAGTGAATCTCAGATCAGATCAATCTTTGGAACATTGCCATCATCGCTCTTCTACATTGAAGGAAACTACCGCAATCTGGCTAGTGGAGGTATCAGTATATCAGTAGGAGCCACCCTGAGATTGAAGGGAAAAGGCAGCGGTCATGGCGTGGGAATGTGCCAAGTGGGAACACTTCGCAGAGCCAGAGCAGGTGAAAGCTATAACGAGATATTGGGACACTACTATCCCGGGACTGAGATAAGGACAGATTGGTTGATACATGAATCCAGATAAGATCTATCGAGCTACAACACTGAATGATCAATTCAGAGTATTTGCAGTCGATTCTACTCAGACTACTCAACGTTGTCGTGACTTACATGATCTTTCACCCCTGGCTACTCTTCTGATGGGCAGGATGATTTCAGCAGCAGCGATGATGAGCCTGGACTTGAAGAACATTGAGGAGGATCTGAGCCTCAGGATAGATGGGGAAGGGCCTCTCAAGGGGGCTCTGGTTGTCATTAATGGCAAGGCTGAATTGCGGGGATATGCTTTTGAACCAAAACTCTTTTTAGCAGAAGCCAATGAAAACCTTCTCCCTGGAAAACAGCTCTTGCCCGGAACTCTGACCCTGATTCGTTCAACTGGCATGAAGCGCCCCTACACAGGAATGATTGAGCTTGTTAGTGGTGACATTGCGGAGGATCTCTCGCATTACTACGCTCAATCCGAGCAGATACCAACCGCGGTCAACCTCGGCATTCTGATAGACCAGGAAGCGCGAGTGAGAGCCTCCGGAGGTATAATCATTCAACAACTACCCCAGGCTGATCTAAGCCTGGCAGATAAACTCATAGAGAACCTGAACCAAACACCAAACCTCAGTGATTTGATGGATATGGGGCTTGGCATTCCTGAGATTCTTGAGCGCTTTGTTCTCAAAGGGCTACAGTGGCAGATGCACGAAAGTCGTCCGTTGATCTATAAATGCAACTGCTCCAAAGAACGTTTTGCCAGAGCTATCAGGCTCTTGGGTAAGGAAGAACTCTCGGGAATGAAAGAGGGAATCAGTCCAGTATGCCACTATTGCAATACCAGCTACGAGTTCAGCCCCCAAGATATTCTGGAGATTATCAAAGGCCTATGAAGAAGCTGCTTCTCCTCAGTAGTCTCATACTGCTATCCACTTTGCTGTTATCACTCACTATCGATGACATCCGGTTCTGTCTCGACCATGAGTTCTTCTATATTCTGGAAAAGAACCCGGAGCAGATATCCTTATTGGCGCAATCAGATAGCCTCAGCTCGGAAGATATCGCTGTGTTGCAGGAGTTTGCCATCAGACTGGAGAATCAAAACATCCTGGAACAGCTGTTGCTGCGTAATGCCAGGACAGATGGGGATATAGAATCTGCTTTGGCCTGGGTAAAACTCAAACGTTCCACACTGGAAAAACCGGACTTCAGCATTGACCCTCAGGAAGCAGAAGCAGATTACCTTAGGAGAGTTCGAGAGCTATACAGCGTCAATGCCGAATACAACCTAGTTGTGGAATCCCTGGGCAGAATCTATACTCAGCCAGCCGATTCTCTGCTCCTCTATCTGGCAGTTAATGATACCACAAATGCTATCACAGAAACCAAATTGAGGCAATTCTTACCGGGACTCTTCACATACAATCAAGTGATTGAGGACTTTGCCAAGAGCAGAATAGACGATATTGGCATCGAGCGAAACGATAGTCTTGCCCTGGCAATGATCGACCGCTTTTACCTCGATTATCCTCACTCACGATGGCATCAGGCTGCCTACTACTATCAGCTCTACCATCTCCGAAACAACGGGGATAACAACACTGTGCTGCAGCAGATTGATAGCTTTCATCTCAGAAGTCCAGAGCATTCTTTCATCTCCTCGATCTTTCTGGCCTCTCCCACGTTCCGAAAAGCCCTGCCAAACAGGGATTACAACCGAGTGCTCCTGGAAACAGGAATTCAGGTACTAAAGTCCCTTCAGACAGAGTCCAGGGGTAGTTTCCAGCTTCTTTACACGGTTTACGACCAAGACCAATGGCAAAACAAACTCCGTCTGCAAATTGCCAAGCTGGGTTACTACAAGATACTGGATAAATATAGCTGTTTTGGCGATGAGGATTCCCTTTTCTTCAGGGTCGAGCCCGAAAATACAGAGCTGCAGGAGCTGATTTCACTCCTGATGGATATCCGCTTCCCAAACAACCTGAATGGAGAGCTTGCAGAGCTCCATTTCTGGCTGGGGAAGGCTATGTCATTGGTGAATGATGAAACCCGAATTGAGGAGATGGTCTCTCACTTTGCCAAGTCACTGATTCTGGGTTCACCACGTAGCAGCACCAAAGAAGAGAGCGAACGATATATTTCAGATCTCCACCGCATCAGCAAAGTTAAGACCGATCCTCTCTCCTGGATCAGAAGTATTCTCGGATATCAGGGACCACGCTTTCGGGATAGAACAGATGAATCCGGGCTGGCTGGCACTCGATATAGCCGAGTGGCTGTGGGAGACTACAACAACGATGGTTGGCACGATCTCCTCCTGAGCGGCAATAAGATCTATACCAATCGGGGAGACGGCAGCTTTGTTCCCAGAGAAGACGACACTTTTAGCACATACCCATCGGCAGGCGGGCTCTGGGCAGATTTTAACCGCGATGGCTTGCTTGATTTCATGACTCTCAGTCACGATGAGCTGATGGGTGAACAGCTCATGAAGCAAATGCCAGATAGCAGCTTTGTTTCTGTCAACGAGAGAGCCGGAGATATAGCCAATCACTGCCCCACAGAAGGAGCTGCCTGGATAGATCCAGAACTCACCGGATATCCCAGTCTCTATCTGGCAAACTATGAGAAGTGGCAACAGCAATCCGGATATTCCGATAATTTTTGGTACAATGATAGAGGTTACTTCACTGAGCTTAGCCAGGAACTGGGTTTCCTCACCCCACCATATACCCATGATCCTGGCCTGGCTGGCAGAGGAGTGGCTCCTGCAGACTTTGATAACGACGGTACTCAGGATCTCCTGGTTACCAACTATCGACTCACCAGGAACTTCTTCTGGAAGCGCTCCGGTGAGCGCTATGTGGATATTGCAGCCCTCAGCGGAGTGCAGGGAAGCTGGTCTGATGGCTATTATGGTCACAGTATCGGTGCGGACTGGGGTGATTATGATAATGATGGTGATCTCGACCTCTTTGTAGCTAATCTGGCTCATCCCAGGTTCCTGGATTTCTCAGATATCAGCTCACTATATCGCAATGAGGGCATGAGTTACAGAGTTATCGAGGCTGATACACTCCATTATTGGCAGTTTACAGACGTCACTCAAGATGCTGGAATAAATTACGATGAGCTTCACAGTGATCCCCTCTGGATCGATGTTGATAATGATGGCGATCTGGATCTCTTCATCAGTTGTATTTACGAAAACGCCCGCAGCTATCTCTACGAAAACAAAGGAGATGGCAGCTTTGAGGATGTCACTTGGCTATCAGGTGCGGATGTTTACAACGGCTGGGGTAATGCTATGGGGGATTTTAATCGGGATGGGCTGGCAGATATCATCTGCGGCAGCGGTAGCGGAACTAAGCTTCTGATAAACGAAAGCCTCTCCGGATATAGCTCCCTCTGGATCAAACCTGTCTGGTCAGACGATCAAATACACACATCCACAAACTATCAGGAGCATAGCAGCTTGCCCAATAGCCCCGCCTTCGGAGCAAGATACCAGATAACCGTCGAGAGTCCCGAGGGCTTGCGGACAAGCTTGATCCGAGAATTATCCGGAGGCAAAGGGACAAGCTCCCAATCTGCTCAGGAACTGCATTTTGGCTTGGGCTCCAACCGGTTGATTGATTTCAAACGCTGGCTGGCTCTCCCGGAGGAAAGATGAGAAGGATCAGATCTAATCTACTAAATCCCGTATCAATTGATCAGGTTGAACTACTCCAGGATCAGTTGATCACCATCCAGGATTCTGTGATCACACAGATAAGTCCCTTTAACCCAAATCTAACTGAACCTTACGAAGATAGACGAAACCAGGTCGCCATACCAGGTCTGATAGACATTCACGTTCACCTCAGCCAATACCGCATGCGGGGTAGCTACCGTCCGGCCCTGTTGCCCTGGTTGCAGGATTGTGTCTTCCCGGAAGAGGAACGTTCCAGAGAACTATCCTATGCCGCCAGCGTCTCGCAAGATTTCTTCAGAGCTCTCTTTAGATCCGGAACAACCAGTGCTGTGATCTACACAGCCCCCTTTAGAGAAGCATGTGAAACTGCCTTCAAGACTGCTGAAGACTTCGGAGCACGTGCTTGGATAGGAATGACCCTGATGGACAGGAATACTCCAGAGGGATTGCTGCAGACTACAGACTATGCCCTTGAGCATAGTATGGAGCTCTATTGGATGTACCACGATAAGACACCTCTCCTGGATTACATCTTCACTCCCCGTTTTGCTCCGACCTGTTCAGAGGAGCTTATGCGCCGCATCTCAGATTTTGCGCTGGAGAATCAAGCCTGGATTCAAACTCACCTCTCGGAGAATAAGGATGAGATAAAATGGGTGAAAGAGCTATTCGGTTATCATAGTTACACAGAGCTCTACCAGGCTATGGGCTTGCTTACAGATCACACTATTATGGCGCACTGCATCCACCTCAGCGATAAAGAGATACATATCCTCCGGGAGAGTGGTGTTGCTATCGCCCATTGTCCTGATTCCAATTTTTACTTAAAGAGCGGAGAAATAGATCTTCCCGGCATGCTTTCCCATGGGCTGAAGCTGGCTTTGGGCTCGGATGTGGGGGCGGGCACCAGCCTGTCTATGCTCTATCATGCCAAGCTCATGAACTATCGCCAATCCTCTTATCCAGTGTCTCCGGAACTGGCTTTCTATTCGATTACCCTGGGAGCCGCGAAACTGCTTCACAAAGATAGTGAATTGGGAAGTCTAGAGCCAGGTAAGCAAGCGGACATCTGTTTCCTGCAGCTCGACGATGAGCTTTTGGAGCATAGCCTCCCCCTTGATGAAGATCTGCTTGCCAGGCTGATCTTCTTTGGCAGCGAGCTTCCTGTGCAAGAAACTGTCATAGCCGGAAGAACCGTTTATCAAGCCCCGGAGTAACCCAGAAACTCACAATCCGCTTGACAATTATCTCCCTGTCCATTTTTCATGCACCCAGAGCGGGCATAGCTCAGTTGGTAGAGCACTAGCTTCCCAAGCTGGGGGTCGCGGGTTCGAGTCCCGTTGCCCGCTCCATATTTTCCCCCTAACAAAAAAAGCCCCGCTTCAGCGGGGCTTTTCGTTTATATCTGTTTCTTTACTTCATTAGCACCATTTTGCGGGTTTGGTTCTCAGTTGAGTTGCTCAAACGGAAGAAATACACCCCGGATGAAACTCCGGTTCCATTATCATCTCTGCCATCCCAGCTCAGTCTGTGTTGACCGGCTGCCAGGTAGCCATTGTGTAAGCTGCGGACCAGCTGTCCACGGCTGTTATAGATATCCAGCTTGTAATCCACGCCTTCGCGCTCCAGCTCAAAACTAATATTGGTGGTGGGGTTGAAGGGGTTGGGGTAGTTCTGAAGATTCCTGATTCCTGCAATAGCGGGAGTTGTGGGATCATTATTGCCCACACACTCATTGCCAATCTTATGCATATACAAGCCCAGAATCTCCGTCTTACCGCTGGATCTGCCATCTGCCCAAAGCACAAAGGCTTGGTTGTCCACCGTTACGATCTGAGGTTCATATTGGAACTTCGCCACGTCGCAAAGCACCAATCCGGCTCCAGGATGAACAATATTGGCATCGTTATTGATATAGTTGTAATGAATATCGCTCTCACCCAGGAAGTAATCTGCCCACACTGCCGCAATTCCGCTATTGGCGAATCTGGCAATATCAGGATTGGTTTGGGTTGAATCCAACTGAGCAACATAATTTCCCAGAGGATTCCACAAAGGTGAACCCGCGAAGCTAAACTTGGACATCATGATATCGTGCATTCCGTTGATGCTTTCAGCCCACACAAAAGTGATTCCGCTGCTATGACCATCAACAACTGCTAGTTCTTGCTCTCTTACATTATCAGCCAGGTTCAAGCCATTGGCATCCCAAAGACGAACCCCACTGGGAGAAATCAACTGTCCGTAATAATTCATCACAAAATCAGTTCTGAGGTCTTTCCAGGCCACAAAGATTCCCTGCTCTGTGAGAGTGGCAACAGGCTGCACCTGGATAGCATCAAAGCCGGAATAGGTCGAAGTTCTCAGGCCTTCTGCCGGCCAACCAGCTACCGCTGTGCCATCCGTAGCCATTCTTTTCACATAAATGGTTCTGGGATCTCCCACAGAATTGATTCTTTCCCAGACAAAGTAACTATCGATCAGATCTGTAATGGTGCACTCGGCAACTCCTGTAACTGTACCCAGATCAGAAATCAGGACTCCATTGGGACCCCATTGCTTCTGTCCATTTACCATTTTCTGTCCAAAGACCTGGAAGATATAGGAAGAACCGGTCTGCACAATGCCAGACCAGCCAATATAGATAGCATCATTGTAATAGCTGATTCTGGGCTCCATTTGTCTCAGAGGAGAGGCTTCGGTGAGCTCCATGCCAGTTTCACCCCACATGCGTTCACCGGTGGGGGAGAGAAGCTGGGCAAAGATCTTGGGATTGTCCTGACGCTTATCTTCCCAGACCACGGCGATCGAACCATCGGGTAAAATCACACCCTTGGGGCTAAGCTGCTCGGCTCCGATGGAGGCAGTCACGGGACGGCCGTTGGTTTCCAACTGAGCCACACCTGCAGAATTTACTATCTGAAAATAGATCTGATAGCCATTATTGGCAAAGCGGGTATCCTGCCAAATCACCACTGCATCGCTGCCTCTGGAAAGGAGCTGATAATGCTTCAGAGGAGCATCTCCGGAAAGTCCCCAGAATACTACCTGGCCATTTTCAGCCAATTGAGGAACCCCGGCTGCATTGAGTACTTGGTAATAAATGCCTACACTACCGTTCCGAATATCCATCCAATTGATAAAGACATTTCCTCCGGCAAACTTGATTAGTGATCCGGATTGTTCATTTACAGCAGTACAAATTGCCATGCCATCAGCGCCCCAAAGACCTTCACCGGTGGAAGAGAGGTGCTGCGCAAATACATCATAGTTGGGTGCATTGCCATTGCGGGTGTCGTCCCACACTATATAAGCTCCACCACTATTATCTCCTGCTAATCTGGGACCGTATTGCCCAAACGGAGCATCAGCCAGCACAATACCGGTAGCTGCCCAGAGTTTGGTGCCGGAAGCATTGAGTTTCTGAGCAAAGAGATCAGGATTCTGAGGATCCAGACGGTGGTCTTCCCACACAATGATTACTCCATTATCCGAAGTCTTTCCAGCTCTGGGATTAAGCTGAGGAGCTCCCTGGCCGGCGGAGTCGTCGATCACTGCAACAGTTTGAGGCCACAAGAACTGACCCTGAAGATTGATCTTATTGGCATAGATGTTATCATCAGCTATAGGTGAAGACTTCCAGATGAGCATGAACTCACTATTATCCATCGGTACCATACGAACGCTATTCTGATTCCCCACTCCATCTCCCACGATCAGGTGTTGAGGCCAGGCCATCGTAGCATCCGGAAGAAAACGCTTGGCAAAGACGTCATCATTGCCCACATAAGTATGTGTATAGGCAATTATGAAACCACCCTGTCCGTCGGGATACATTGTGTTTTGCACTTCATCACCGACACCATTGGCCACGGGTATGCCATTGGCTTCCCACAGAGCATTACCATTGGATCCAAGCCTTTGAGCATAAAGATCCTTGGAAGGATTGCGGCTATCTCCCCAAATTACGTAAGCTCCACCATCGCCATCCGGCTCCATATTCAAGCCAATCTGGATCTGGGAAGCAGTACAAACAGGAACGCCACCTTCCTGCCACATTCTTTGACCCTGGCTGCTGATCTTCTGAGCATAGACATTGCCATCCAGATCATCGGAGAAGTCTATCCAAGCTATGATAAAATTGCCATCGGTGGTCTTGCAGATCACAGGATCTTCCTGTCTGTCCGGTTTTCCGTCCACCAATAAGGGTTCACCCCAAAGCATCTGACCAGTGGCACTCACTTTCTGAGCCCAAAGATCACGTTCTCCCAGCTTGGTGTCGCTCCAAACGTAGATCGAAGCTCCATCTGGTGTCTCAACCCCGGTTCTGAACCATTCAATATTCACACCCTGCCGGATGGGTATGGCATCGTTCCAAACTGGTGTTGCCACCATTGACACAGCCAACAAGGTGAACAGGATACTTACAATTATCTTTCTCACAGGCATCTCCTTATCTATATATAATTATGATATCGTGTTTTAGGGATTTGGCAAATCACACACAATCCCTTGTATGTAATACTAGTGCAAGTTTCCTTCCAAAACCGCTTCTATTCTGCTCAGGAACCCAATAACCAGATGAAAACAGATACCCCCTGAGAGTTGCTTCCAAAGCATAAATTCACTTCCTATTGAGGAATGGCTCAATTAATGCTTGACAATATCCTTACGAATGTATTATCTGATAATATAGAATATGCGAGGAGGATTACCCATGAAAAAACCCTTGATGCTCATTGTTTTGGTTCTTGTGGTCGTTATGCTGGGCGGAACGCAGATTCCGCTCTCATCTCAACCAGTTTTAACAGAAGAAAATTGCTTTACCGATCTGGTTAGAATCGATCCGAATGACAGTAAACCAGCGTCACTGAACACCTGCTTTTGGCTCTGGCAGGATGGAAATGATCTGGTGGTCTATGCCGAGGCTGAGTTGGATTCCACCTATGAACCGGGCAATCAGGTTCGCAGAGATGAGGGCAATAGCGGAGATATGCTGAGGGTGCAGCTCATTACAATGCCACAAGCCTATATGGCCTATGCCTATCTAGCTCATCCACTTGGTAGTCTAGCCGATGGCATCCGCAATCAGGATATGGGTATAGATTACTCTTGGGATAGCGGTTACAGCTACGCTAATGAGATATCTGCCGATCTGTGGCGTGTGACTTTGCGCATTCCCTTGGGAGAGCTTCGATTTAGGCAGGAACAAACCTATAACTGGAGAATCATCTTTTCCCGGTATCATCAGGATGACAGCTCGACTTTTAGCAGTCCCTATGCCAATACAGATCAGAAACAAGCCTATTTCACCAGCTCACATCAGATCAGCCTGAGCGGGAAGATCAACCGTGATTTCCCTCTGGAGCTGAGGCCATATTTTGTGAAATCCTATGATCTGGTGAATCACACCGATAGCTTTGATCCCCAAAACCTGGGAATGGACCTTACTTATGTCCCCAGCCAAAAGCTGCGGCTCAAACTCAGTTTTAACCCGGATTTTTCAGACACACCAATGGATAGCGCTTCCGACGATTATAACAGTAAGTACCCTCCTTACTACTCGGAAAATCGTTTCTTCTTCACAGAAGACCTCCAGGTCTTCAATCTGGGAGATTACTTCTACACCCGCAACATTGTTCAGCCGCAATTTGCCTATAAACTCACTGGAAACTCCGGTCGTGTGAATTGGGGAGTTATGGGGGCATTGGACAAAGAGATCCGGGAAGGTGGTGACCTAATCAATCCAGATGATTACTACCAAGCCATCAGCATCAATCCCACCTGGGAGAAGCTTTCGCTCAGCAATGCCCTGATCAGCAGGGTGAATGAGGGCTTCTACAATCACGCTTACTACGGAAACTATAGTTATCAGCTAACGCCCTGGCTTGCCATCATCACCGATAACCTTGTGGCAATCCAGAAATCTGAAGATGAAGATAAAGAGCACAGAGGAATCAATAGCTCCAACAAACTGGCTTTCGAAAAAGGAGATTATACTGCAAGCCTGACCTATGGAATTGTAAGTGATGATCTGGTTCACGCTGCCGGTTATCAGGCCGAAACCGATTATGATGGCTGGAATCTGGATCTCACTTGGAGTAAAATGAACCCCGAGTCTTTCATTACTTCCAGCAATGTGAACGGCTTCTTCTCTATCAGCCGTACTACCTTGAGCCAGCCAAACTATGATTTGGACAGTGAATTTCTCTTCGCTTTCATAAACCTCAGGCGTAAACTCTCCCTGCAGGCCAGTTTGGCAACAGGTGCAGATGTGGATAACGACCGGAATATCTTTCGTACCTGGACCTTCAATACCGGATTCGACTATGCTCCCATACGCCAGCTCAATTTTGGAGCTCGCATCAGTTTTGGCAAAAGCCTGATCTACTCACTCAGTGAAGTTCACGATCGCACAGCTCTGATAGTGACTGGTAGATTAAGACTGGCGCGTAAGTTATCCCTTAATTACAACACCATCATGAATTATCTGGGTTATCCCAGAGAGAACATGATTGATCTGGGAGAAGGCATTGTGATCCCTCTGATACTGGATAACGAGTATGGTGTGCACAATCTGACACTGGTCTATACGCATTCCCAAAAGTTCAGTATTTCTGGTGGTATGGGGCTTAGCACCTATGAGAGTGGAGGAAGATATGCAAATCTATCGTATTATGGCAATCTTAGATATGAATTCATCCCCGGGAGTTTTCTCTACATGGGAATGAAATCCTCACAGAGCCAGATAGAACCCAGCACTTATGATCAACCTTTGGGGCAGTTCCGGCGTGACTTGGCTTCTGCCTATCTGAAGCTGGCCTTTACGCTGTAGATGAAGTGACAAGTGACAAGTAACGAGTGACGAGAATTCTGCTGTCGCTTCCAGGACTTGATCAGTATAATCGTAGGGGCGAACTGCGGTTTGCCCTATTGCCTTATTTACCTCCAAATTTCATACCTCTAAGTCACCCATCTCACACCCATATGACACGCATGAATTTACATGTGTGTCACATGGGTGTCACATGGGTGTCTCATGCGTGTCGTCTCAGTTAGGATGCCATCATTTGCTTGACGAAATATACTGATGATACTATTATGTACCTGCTTACATTGATAAGACCGGGCAAGACCTGCCCACAACATAACCGGGAGATGAAGATGAAACTATATCAGATGCTAAAGGCTTTGGATCATGAACGCCTGGCAGGAACCGATGGAGAACGCCGGGGAGCCGAAACTATCACTCACTATCTGCAAAGCTTGGGACTGAAACCCCAAATCGAGGAGTTTGAGATCAACGGCTTCGAAAGCGGAACTGCTTCAGTAACCATCGGCAAACAGAGCTGGGAAGCCACACCATATGGCTTGTGTGGAGACTGCAAGGTAGAAGGCAAACTGGTTTTTCTGGAGAATGCCGATGCCCTGCTGCTCAATCCGGGAGGCTATGATGGCTGTATTGTGCTCTATTATCACAGTGACAAACGCTTGTACGACCTCGCTTCAGCAGCCAAAGTAAAAGCTTTCATCGGCATTTCAGCACCGCAGAAGACCGCCTACTCCTATTCTCACCGGCAGAATCTGCCCCAAGATGAGCTATTCCCTGCTGTTATGCTCCGTTATGACTACGCAGAAAAGCTGGTTCAACTGGCAGGGCAAATTGTCGTGCTGCAAATCAAGCAGGAAGTCGGTCTGCGCAAGGCGCACAATATCGTTCTGGATATCCCCGGCAAAGGACGAGACAAGGCTCTGACGCTCCTGGTGGGTCATTATGACAGTGTTGCCCGCTCTCATGGAGCTTGTGACAATGCCGGCGGTAGCGTTTGTCTGATGAAAGCAGCGGAACATTTTGCCAAAAAACAACCCGAACGGGACTTGCGGATAATCTGGTTTTCAGCGGAGGAACTGGGTCTCTTGGGTAGCTTTGCCTACACCAAAGCACATGAAGCAGAGATCATCGAACGGGTGAAACTGGTGATAAACGTCGATCTGGCAGGTGATCCCATCGGGCGTAATGTAGTCTTTGTATTGGGCACCAAAGAACTGCAGGGCTATGCCGGAGGTATCCTGCGGGAGCAGGGCTTGGTCTTCAGCGAGAACCTGAGCATCTACAGCAGTGACTGCATGCCGTTCAGCGTGCTGGAAATACCTTCTCTCAATCTTGCCAGAGTAGGGGGGAAGGGGCTGTTCCATATCCATACAGATAATGATCTTGCCCGCAATGCCAATCAATTTGGCCTCCAGGAAGTGTACCTGGCCACCGAGGCAATTCTGGATCGGGTGCTCAATGCCCGCATGTATCCTGTCCCGACTGGTATAGATGATACCTTAAGGGATAAGATCGAGCGCTATCTCTGGGCTTCTACTCTGGAGAAACCTGAGCTCAAGTGGAAGGAGAAGTACAGGAAGTAGAGCTACAAGATTTGGGGAGGTAGGATTCGAGCTACCTCCCTTTTCTGTCTTGCCCATATAACGCTAGATCAGGTTCTGGTTCGATACTTTTTCCCATTAGAACAGGGTATGCGAGCCCTATAGATTAGCTTGGTATGGTTGTCTGTAACCGCTAGTTTGGAACTGAGGGATTATCTGTTTTAAGCAGTCTCACATTTTGATTGACAATTTAGCGCACCTGATTAGATTGTACTCAGATTAGCAGGCGAGCGTTGTGACTGCTAATTAACTCAAGGAAAGAGGATGATGAAGAAGAATCAAATACGCCTGAATCATACACTACGTGCGCTGGTGGATGAGTTTATCTGCAGCAATGAGCCTGTTTCTTCCAGAGTTCTGAATGAGAAGTATCTGGCGGATGTGAGCTCTGCCACTTTGCGTCTGGATCTCTTTAAGCTGGAACAGGATAACCTGATTCATCAGCCCCATACTTCAGCCGGTAGGATGCCCACCATTAAGGGCTACCGGCAATATCTGGAGCTCATTGAAACAGAACACATAAACGTGCAGTATGAGCGTATGGATATCCTGAGGGAGCTTCTGATTCACAACTACAAGGATACTCCTCGCGCCTTGCATTACATTATGCAGCTTCTTGCCAAGGAGACCGATCAATTGAGCTTTGTGGCCGAGCCGGAAGTATCCAACGGTTATCTTGCCAAGCTGGATGTTTTTCCGATTGGAAGCCGCAAGTTACTCTTTGTTATGAGCTTGGATAGTGGTTTGGACAAAACCGTGATCCTGAAGTGCGAATACGATATCAGTGAAGTTCAGCTAAGGAAATTGGTGCGCTATCTTAATGATGAGCTGGTGGGTCTGAGAATCTATGACATCGCCAACAAGGTGTTGATTGAGATGCGGGAAAACATGCATCAGGACAACTTGATAGTCTCTTCATTTCTGCAGGAATTGCACAAGGCTTTCATTGAGATTAGTGATTTCTTCATTCACTATGATGGATCGGTCAAATTCCTGGAGCAACCGGAGTTTGATTCCAAAGCTACCATCCTGAGCTTCATGAATCTGGTGCAAAGGCAGGACGCTCTGCTTAACGTGATGCGGGCCAAGCCATTGATTGGAGAGGTGAATGTGCTCATGGGTGAGGATTTGAACAACCAGATATGGCAAGACTTTGTGGTGATCTATGGTCGTTATGAAGTCTTTGGAATTCCCGGGTATCTGGGAATAGTCGCTCCGCTAAGAACGGAGTATCGCAAGCTTATCCCTCTGATCAGGGATATAACCAGAACAATAACCGTCACAACCCGAAAGGGCATGATGGTAGTTAAATAAAGGGAGTAGTCTGTGTCTAAACACAAGAACCATGAAGCTGAAAACCCGGAACTGGAACCGGATCAAGATATCTCGGTAGCGGAAGAAGCTACAGAAGAAGAGGATGAATTGTTTAAACTGAATAAAGAACGCGATGAGTGGAAGGATAAATACCTCAGATCGATGGCAGAGTTTGAGAACTTCCGCAGACGCACCAATCAGGAGAAAGCAGATTGGATAAAACGATCTACCGAAAAGCTGGCTCTCAATGTGTGCGACGTTCTGGATAATTTTGAGCGAGCTCTGGCGCAATTTGCCGAGCTGGACAAGGATGAGAAGCTGTTTCAGGGAGTAAGCCTGATTGAGCAGCAACTCCGTAATGTTTTGGAGAAGGAAGGAGTGGTGAAGATAGAGGCACTGGGGCAGGACTTTGATCCTGCACAGCATGAAGCTCTGGCTCACATTCCCTCCGAAGACTTTGAGGAAAACACCGTGGCTGCCATCATTCAAAATGGCTATACAATGCAAAATATTGTGATCCGCCCGGTACGGGTGGCTGTATCCAGCGGTAAACCCGCTGCAACTGATGAAGATATTAATAATAATGAATAAAGGGAGGAAACCATGGGAAAGATAATAGGTATCGACCTTGGTACAACCAATTCCTGCGTTGCCGTCGTGGAAGGCGGTAAACCGGTAGTTATAACAAATGCAGAAGGCACCAGGACCACCCCGTCCGTGGTTGGCTTCACCAAAGATGGACAGAGATTGGTGGGTCAATTGGCCAAGCGTCAGGCTGTGACCAATCCCCTCAATACAGTCTTTTCAATCAAAAGATTTATGGGACGTGCCTACAATGAAGTCTCCAGTGAGATTCAGCAGGTCCCTTACAAAGTGATGTCCGGACTCAAAGGACAGGCTGCTGTTCATATTGATTCCGAAAGCAAGGACTTTACTCCGCAAGAGATTTCGGCTCTGGTGCTCACTAAGATGAAAGAAACTGCCGAAGCCTATCTGGGACAGGCAGTCACAGAAGCAGTTATCACCGTTCCTGCTTACTTCAATGATGATCAACGTCAAGCCACCAAAGATGCCGGCAGAATCGCCGGACTGGAAGTGAAGCGGATCATCAATGAGCCTACAGCAGCAGCTTTGGCCTATGGCATGGAAAACAAGAAAGAACAGAAAGTTGCCGTGTATGACCTCGGTGGCGGAACCTTCGATATCTCTATCCTGGATATCTCTCAGGGTGTCGTGGAAGTTCTTTCCACCAATGGTGATACTCACCTGGGTGGAGATGATTTTGACAAGCGTGTGATCGATTGGATACTGGAAAAGTTCAAAGCTCAGGAAGGAATTGACCTTTCCAAAGATCCGATGGCTCTGCAAAGACTTCGTGAAGCAGCTGAGAAAGCCAAGATTGAGCTCTCTGGAACTCAAACAGCCAATATCAATCTACCTTTCATCACAGCCGATGCCACTGGTCCCAAACACTTGAATCTGGATCTCAGTCTGGCTGAGTTCAATCGACTCACCCAAGACCTGATCGAACGGAGCCTTGGTCCTTGCAAAAAGGCTTTGACCGACGCCAAGCTCAGTGCTTCGGAGATTCAGGAAGTGCTCCTGGTAGGTGGAAGCACACGTATTCCTGCCGTGCAGGAAGCGGTGGAAAGATTCTTTAGCAAGAAGGCTAATCGCAGCCTGAATCCTGATGAAGTGGTGGCCATTGGAGCTTCAATCCAGGGAGCTATCCTCTCCGGTGATGATAAGGTGAGCGATGTTCTTCTGCTCGATGTGACGCCCCTTTCTTTGGGTATTGAGACCCTTGGTGCTGTGATGACTACTCTGATTCCCCGCAACACCACCATCCCCACCAAGAAGAGTCAAGTCTTCTCCACTGCTGCTGATAATCAGACAGCAGTGACCATCCATGTGATGCAGGGTGAGCGTCCTATGGCACAGGATAATAAGTCCCTGGGACGTTTTGACCTGGTGGGAATACCTTCTGCGCCCAGAGGGGTTCCGCAGATAGAAGTTACCTTCGATCTGGATGCCAACGGTCTCTTGCACGTATCTGCCAAGGATAAAGGAACCGGCAAAGAGCAATCCATCAAGATCGACCGCGCCGGAAACCTTAATCAGGAAGACATCGAACGCATGATCAAAGATGCTGAGATGCACGCTGATGAAGACAAGAAGCGTCAGGAATTTGTGGCTGCCAAGAACGAGCTGGATACCCTGATCTTCTCCACTGAGAAGAGTCTGGGAGAATATGGCGACAAGCTTTCTGCTGATGAGAAAGCCAAGATCGAAGATGCCATCAAGACAGCTAAAGCTGAGATGGAGAAAGCCACCGATAAAGCAGAGATGGATCGCATCAAGGAAGAGCTGGGCAAGAAAGCTCAGAAGCTTGGCGAGATCCTCTATGCCAATATGCAGCAAGAACAAGGCGGAGCAGGCTTTGATCCCAATGCTCAAGGCTTCAATCCGGAAGACTTTGCTCAACAGCAGCAACAAGAACAAGCTAAGCAAGATGGACCTATCGACGCAGATTTTGAAGTCGTCGATGATGATAAGTAAAACCTATAGGGGGGAGGCTCCCGCAGTCTCCCCATCTCTTTTTAATTTCTTAAGGATATGTTTGAATGGCAAATAAACGAGACTACTACGAAGTATTGGGAGTTGAGAAAAGCTCCGATGAAGCTACCATAAAGAAGGCCTACCGCAAGCTGGCAATGCAGTTCCATCCGGATAAGAATCCGGATAACAAGGAAGCAGAAGAAAAGTTTAAAGAAGCCTCAGAAGCTTATGAGATTCTCTCTGATCCGGATAAGCGCCAGCGTTATGACCAATATGGTCACGCCGGTGTGGAAGGTCAGTTCGGTGGGGGAGGCTTCAATTGGGATAACTTCAGCCATTTTGAAGATATCAGCGATCTATTTGGTGGAGGTGGTTTCAGCAGCATCTTTGACACCATCTTTGGTGGTGGCTTTGGTGGTGGAGGACGCGGACGCTCCTCGAACCGGGGCGAAGACCTGCAGATTGAGCTTTCTCTCTCTCTCAAGGAGATTGCCGGAGGAGCAGAGAAGAAGATCAAGATCGGAGTGAAAACTCCCTGTGAAAGCTGTAATGGAACAGGCTCTGCCGATGGCAATACTGAGACTTGTACCCAGTGTCACGGAACGGGGCAGGTGAGGAGAGTGGTTCAGTCCCTTTTTGGTCAGATGCAGACGGCCTCAGAGTGTCCCTCCTGCCGGGGTGAAGGCAAGATTGTAAAAAACAAGTGCACCAAGTGTTATGGAGAAGGCAGAATTGGCAAGGTGCAAGAACTCAACGTGAAGATACCTGCTGGTGTGGAAGAAGGTCAGTATATCAGGCTTCGTGGCCAGGGCAACGTGGGAGCCAGAGGTGGAGCCAGAGGTGATATCCTGGTGATGATCCATGAGAAGCAGGACGACGTCTTTGAACGCAGTGGCAACGATATAGTGCTGGAGCTTCCCATCTCTGTATCTCAGGCGGTGTTGGGGGACGAAGTCATTGTGCCCACTATAAGCGGTTCTGCCAAGATGAAGATACCAGCCGGCTCTCAGAGCGGTAGAATCTTCCGTCTCAAGGGTCAAGGTATCCAAGGCCTGAACAGCTATTCCAAAGGTGATCAACTAGTTAAGCTCATGGTCGTGATCCCTAATAAGCTCAGTAAAGAAGAAACAGAACTCTATACCCAGCTCAAGGCTTTTGACCACAAGAGAGAGCTGAAGCCTAGTAAAAGCTTCATTCACAAAATGAAAGAATTCTTCTCCTGATGCCCTCCTATATTTTTGACACACCCAATCCCAAAGCGGGAGACCAGATAAGCCTGACGGGTGCCGAGCACCATCATCTTGCTCTGGTTACCCGGCATAAGGTGGGGGATAGTGTGAGGCTAAACAACGGCAAAGGATGGCTAGGTGTGGGCAGCCTTATTCAGATCACTAAAACTGAGAGCATTGTAAGAATTACGGAAGCTCTGCCCGTGCCTGGAGTACCCCGGTATGCTCTGGCTTTCAGCCTTCTGAAGTCTCAGAATGATGAGCTTGTGATTGAGAAAGGCACGGAACTGGGCGTTAGAGATTTCTTCCCGTTTATCAGCCGATACACGGTGAGAAAGGCAGGGGATTCTGCTTTGGCAAGATTCAACAAGCTGGCTCTGGCTTCCATTAAGCAGTGTGATAACCCCATCTTACCGCATATTCACCGGATACAGGATCTGGCTCAGAGTCTTGATACAATACGCTCAGAGGGTTATCTTCCAGTGATTTGCAGTGAAAGCAGGCCTGACTTCTGGTTGAACGACTTGGTATTGAATGGAGATAAACCTTGCTTTATGGTTGGTCCGGAAGGGGGCTGGAGTCCGGATGAGCTGGAGCTTTTTAAGACCCAAAAACTAGCTCAGATAAGCCTTGGGAACCTGGTAACCAGAGCAGAGACAGCTTCCATCGCTATAGCAGCTCAGCATCTGCTGATCGCGAAAACATAGTTCGTAGAATATCAACTTAAAAGAACCAATAGCTTTCTCCCTGCTCCCTGGCTGGATTCTGTAGCGATCCCTTAGCAATCCTTTAGCGATTCATTAGCGGCAGCTAAGGGAAAGCTTATTCTATAGTAAGTAATGGCTTAGCCCTTGAATAAGGGAGCTATCTGTATGTCTGGAAGAAGATTACGCACCATCGCTATGATCTTTCGACCGTAAGGGGCTTTATCAACAGCCTGTGCAATTCAAAGCGCTCGCAGTACATCTCTCTTAAAGCTATCATCTTGCCACTGAAGCGCTAGCTCAATATACCTGAGTTTATGCCTTAGGGACTGGTGCCGTCCCAGTTTCAATATATCCTTCTGAGTGCAGAGGATGTAGTCGCAGGCTTCGGCCAGGATATCTGCTACATCATCAAAACTGAAGTGATCCGGATAGCGAAGATGTTTTCTCCAAGAAAGCCCCACACTGCGGACTGTATCCTCAAAAGAAGCTGGATTGCCAATTCCGGACACTAAGATCAGATGCTTCTCTCTCAGTTTACCAGGATCGACAGAATCTCCTGCGTAGTTCTTGATATCGCCTGGAACCAAGTTTGCAAAGTAGAGATTGGAGGTGCGAGCCCGGATCTGAGCGGTCAATTTGTGATCGGGGAGGCTTCCGTTTTTGGATAGCAGCACAACAAAGTGGTTTTTATGAAGGTTTGATAGTGGTTCTCTTAAGTACCCTGCAGGTAAGCAGAAGCCATTTCCCAAGCCCATTTCTGCGCTGATAACCACAATATCTATATCGTGGAAGAGCTTCATGTTTTGGAAGGAATCGTCCAGGATCAAGATCTGAGTGCCGGGTGTCTGTTCTTGCAAGATCCGGGCAACCTGAACCCGGTCTCTGCCAATCAGCAGAGGGATATCCTTGAGAGTAGTAGCATAGAGGCAGGCTTCGTCTCCCAGCGTTTTGGGAGATATAATAGTGTTGCCCGTTACCAGCAGTGGTTGCTTCTCGTGTTTACCCTTGTATCCCCGGTGGGATACCGCAATATCAAAGCCATTGTCCCTCAACCATACTGCCAGCTCCATACCCAAGGGAGTCTTACCGCTCCCTCCGGCAGTGAGATTGCCGATACTAATCACTTTCAAAGGGGCTTTGTATTGGTTTCTTCTGTCCTTAGCTTGCTTGATTCTATGCCCAGCCAAGTATAAAAGAGAAAGGGGATAGAGCAAATAGCTGATCCCCGTTCTCTTGAGTAAATGCTTTTCTATGAAGCTGTGTAGTCTCACATTTCCTTGTCTGGAAGCCTGGTCTCGATGATGTCAACCAGCTTCTGGGTGTCAAAGGGCTTGTAGAGGATATCTTTCAATCCTTCCACTTTGGATCTCACCAAGACGTGATTGGGGTCGTATCCAAAGCCGGTCATCATGATCACAGGAAGGTCTTCCTTGTAATCCTTTACTCTCCAAAAGAGCTCATATCCATCCATATCCGGCATGGCAATATCGGTCACCAGGGCGTCAATCTGGCCCATGAGGATCAGCTTTAGAGCTTCTAATCCGGAGTTGAAACCGTGTATCTCCCAATCTGGACGGAGGTGCTTTATCTCATATCTGAGGTTGCTAACGAGTTCTTCTTCATCGTCAACAATGCATATGTGTTTTACCATTTGTATTCTGTGTCCTTGGTTATCACTTGATATATATGGATATATTTCTCTCTGGTCTTTTGGACTACATCTTCCGGAAGCTCCGGAACGGGTGGCTGCTTGGCCCAGTTGATGCTTTCCAGATAGTCCCTGAGATACTGTTTGTCAAAACTGAGCGGGGTCTTGCCAATCTCGTAGGAAGAAGCAGCCCAGAAACGGGAAGAATCGGGCGTGAGAACTTCATCAATCAGCAAGACTTGCCCGCCGATTGTGCCAAATTCCAGCTTGGTATCGGCCAGGATAATCCCCTCATCCCAGAGTCTGTCATGAGCGTAGTTAAAGATATCCAGAGAATAGTCTTTGATCTTCTCTGCAAGGCTTTGATCCATTCTTTGGAGCATTTCTCTGTAGCTTATGTTCTCATCGTGTCCGCTTTCTGCTTTGGTGCTGGGGGTGAAGAGAGGATTGGCAAAGCGTTGGCTTTCCTGCATGCTGTCGGGAAGAAGCATTCCGCCGATCGTATTGGTGCGTTTATACTCGCTCCAGGCACTTCCGGTGATGTAACCTCTCACGATGCATTCGAAGGGGATAACTCTGGTTTTCTTTACCAGCATAAACCTTTCAGCAAGATACTCGTGATAGGGTGTGAAATCGGATGGAAGATCTTCTACCTTGTCACTGATCAGGTGGTTGGGAACCATGTCTTGAGTGGCTCGGAAGAAGAAGGTCGGTATTTTGGTGAGAATTTTACCTTTATCGGGGATTGGAGTAGGGAAGACGAAGTCAAAGGCAGAGATACGGTCGCTGGTTACGATCATGAGCTTGTCTCCCAGATCATAGATATCTCGCACTTTGCCCTGCCAGCTTCTCTGTACAATGGCAAGTGAACTGAGTTCTTTAAACATTGTTATATCCTCGTTGTATTCTTAATAAAATATGTGGTAGCGGACTTCATTTCTGCTTGAGATTGATGTAGTCGTAGAGGATCTTGGCTTCATCGACTACAGATTTGTCCAGAGCCAGAATCTCATTTGCACGGTACTCCAGCTTGAGAGTGGGAAATTCCAGCCACTTCTCGCCATCAAAGCCTCTGGCTAATTGTCCACCTCGGATCTCCACTCTGCCATCGTTATAGTGCAGATGTTTGGCAGAGACCAGAAACCTGAGCCAGTTCTGATACCTTTGGTGAAGACTAATTTGCTCGCTGAAGAGCTCGGCTTTCTCAAATTCCAGCTCGTCGAAATACTTGTCGTACTCGCTTTCCAGCAGTTTGATCACGGCGTCGCCAGGAACCATGTAACTTTCAAAGAGCAGGCTCTCCAGCTTCTTCAAAGTGTCCTTTCTCTTTAGCTCTTCACTCGGGTTCAGGGCCAGGCACCACCCTTTACAGGTGTGCTGTTCAAACTTCTCACAGGGGTAAGAACCTGTCTCGCAATATGGGAGCTTCAGGATGCGTGAGATGCTGTCAACATACTCTGCCAAAAGGAACCGATCGCGAAAGGGACCCAGATAGTTCCAGTCTTCCAGAGTATAGTCCTGGCTGGAAATGAAGGGATAGCTCCAAGCATTGAGTGCCAGATAGGCATAGTCTTTTTGAGAAAACAGACGCTGTTGCTGCTGAGGCATTAGCTCCAGACAGTCTCTTTTATACGCCAGTAAGGCAGCAATGGAATCTTCCGTGGGGGAGATTACTATTGAATCTGTCTGAATCACAAGCTCATGATAGCTGCCCTCAGAATCTATCTGATCCTTCAGCAAAACTACCTTCCTGCGTAGGTTTGGGCAAAGCAAGAGGTAGAGACACGAGCCTGCCTGATAAAACGCAATAGTGCCCCATGAGCTGGGGAGCTCTTTCATCTGATTATCAGTGATATTCCTTAAAATCATCTCTTCCATGGGGGTCATCGTTTTTATCTCAAGTCTTTATGTCAATTCAAAAAAGGAACGATCGCGTACCACCAGTGAATCAAACGTTCTTCATTTCACTTAAGTCTCACTGATCATAGTAAGATGCAAGCAATCCTCTGAACTAAAGGAATAATAATCCAGTTTGGGGTTGACGAAAAAGCTGAGGATTTCAAAGTTGCAGAAAATAACAAAATGAATACTGGAGGTTCTCATGAGAAAAGTGGTTGTCGTTGCTGCAAAGCGCACAGCTATAGGAACTTTTGGTGGCGTTTTCAAAGACGTCTCTGCCGTTGATTTGGGCGTGACCGTCGTAAAAGCCATCCTTTCTGAAACAGGGCTTGATCCCAAGCATCTGGATGAACTGATCATAGGTAACGTTTGTGGAGCCGGATATGGTCAAAACATTGCCAGGCAAGTAGCTATTGGCGCAGGTGTGCCCCAGCACATCCCCTCCTTCACGGTTAACAAGGTTTGTGGATCCGGCATGAAGGCAGTGAGTCTGGCTACTCTCATGATAGGCAGTGGAGAAGCTGATATCATCATCGCAGGTGGTACAGAGAATATGAGCCAGATTCCCTATGCTCTGATGAACGCTCGTTGGGGTGCCAGAATGGGCAACAAGGATATGGTTGACCTGATGGTTCATGATGGCCTTACAGATATCTTTAACAACTATCATATGGGCATTACAGCCGAGAATCTGGCAGAGAAGTTTGGCATTTCCAGAGAAGAGCAAGATCAGTTCTCTGCTATGTCACAAAACCGGACAGAAGCGGCGCAGAATTCCGGTGCTTTCACAGATGAGATCGTTCCGGTTATCATCCCTCAAAGAAAGGGTGATCCTATCGTAATAAACAAGGACGAAATGCCCAGAGCCGGAGTTACTGCGGAAAGCCTTGGTAAGCTTAGACCAGCCTTCAAGAGTGATGGCACGGTTACGGCTGCCAATGCCAGCGGGATCAATGATGGTGCGGCAATGCTGCTTCTGATGAGTGAAGATAAAGCCAAAGAGCTTGGTCTTGATATCCTTGCCACTTTCACCGATACAGCTTCAGCAGGTGTGGATCCTTCCATAATGGGTTATGGTCCTGTCCCTGCTATTAAGAAAGTTCTGGAGAAATCCGGAGTAAAGCTGGGTGAAATCGAACTTGCCGAACTCAATGAAGCTTTTGCCTCCCAGTCCTTGGCGGTTCTAAAGGGTTTGGAGCAGGAAGGAGTTGGCAAGCTGGATCCTGCAATAGTTAACGTTAATGGTGGTGCTATTGCGCTGGGACATCCCATCGGTTGCAGCGGATCGAGAATCATTGTGACATTGCTTCATGAAATGAAACGTCGTAATGTAAACAAAGGCCTTGCTTCACTCTGCATAGGTGGTGGCATGGGTATAGCCACAATCTGGACAAGGTAGGAGGAATAGTGACAGATAAATTGAACTTATCCAAAAGCATGGCTCTCTTCGAAGAAGCCAAACGCTTGGCTCCCGGTGGAGTTGCCGGCATTCGCCGTCCATACAACTTCGTTCCTGGCGAGTATCCCATCTTCTTTGATAACGGCAAAGGTGGCAGGATTACAGACGTTGATGGCAACGAGTATATAGATTACCTCTGCGCTTATGGTCCCATCATTCTGGGTTATCGTGAAGATGAAGTGGACGATGCTGTGATAGCTCAGATCAAAAACAAAGGCTTTTGCTTCTCGCTTACTCAGGAGATTCAAAACAAGCTGATCCAAAAGCTGACTGAATGTATTCCCTGCTGCGAGATGGCTGCTATAGTCAAGACGGGTTCTGATGCCACCACAATTGGTATCAGAGTAGCCAGAGCTTACACTGGGAAAACCAAGATAGCCCGCTGTGGTTATCATGGCTGGCATGATTGGTGTGTCGAAGTTAAAGGCGGCATTCCCTCCAAGCTCTATGAAGACATCCTGGAGTTTCATTACAACGATCTGGATGAACTGGAGTCTATCCTCAAAGCCAATGCCAGTGATATGGCTGGCATCATAGTCACACCTGTCGGACACCCTCTTGCTGCAGATGTTCAGATGCCCAAACCCGGCTATCTGGAAGGAGTGCGTAAGCTGGCAGATCAATATGGTTGTGTCTTGATATTCGATGAGATTCGCTCTGGATTCCGTTGCTCGATCGGTGGAGCTCAAAAGCACTTTGGTGTCACCCCGGATCTCACCACAGTGGGAAAAGCCATGGCCAATGGATATCCCATTGCAGCACTCGTTGGTAAACGGGAAATGATGAAAATGATGGAAGACAAGGTCTTTCTTTCCTCAACCTTCTTCCCCAATTCGGATTCTCAGATTGCTGCTCTCAAGACCATTGAGATTCTGGAGCGAGACAAGGCTCTGGAAGATATCTCAACCAAAGGATATTGGTTTGCCGAGCGTGTGGAAAAGGTGATTGCAGATTCTGGGATAAACGCTGCGTTCAGTGGATCTCCCTGGATGCCCTTCGTTACTTTCCCCAAAGATGAGACCGGCTTATACAAGAAACTCCGGGCGGAGTTCTATACTCAGTTGATCCGCAGAGGAGTCTTCCTGCAGCCCTACCATCACGGTTACATTTGTTACAGACACAGTTATGAGGATCTGCAGTACACTGTGGATTCGATTAAAGACGCTTTGGCTGAGCTAAAGCCACTCTGCTAAACACCTATGGCGGGACAGTCGTCCCGCCTTTTTTTATGGAGAACTAAAGATGGCAAAGTATATTTTCGTGATGGGTGGTGTTTTATCTTCACTGGGCAAAGGCATAGCAACAGCCTCAATAGGTCTGTTGCTCAAATCTATGGGGTATAAGGTAGGATTACAGAAGTTTGATCCTTATCTGAATGTTGATCCCGGGACTATGAGTCCGTTTCAACATGGAGAGGTATTCGTTACTGATGATGGAGCTGAGACAGATCTTGATCTGGGACACTATGAGCGTTTCGTGGATGAATCTCTGAGTCGTTACTCCAGTTGCAGTGCCGGCCAGGTTTACGAAACGGTTCTTCATAATGAGAGGAAAGGAGTCTATTTGGGGAAGACAGTGCAAGTGATTCCTCATGTGACAAACGAGATTAAAGCCCGGATCCAACGCCTCAGTGACAAGTATGATGTGGTTATAACAGAAATAGGTGGTACAGTTGGCGATATTGAGAGCCTGCCGTTCCTGGAAGCTATTCGTCAGCTCAGGCTTGATCTGGGTATAGAGAATACCATGTTTATACTGCTCACTTATGTGCCATACATCAAGAGTGCGGGAGAGCTTAAAACCAAGCCCACTCAACACAGTGCCTATAAACTAAGGGAAATAGGTATTCAGCCGGATGTACTGCTCTGCCGTTCTGAGAAGAGCTTTGAGGAAGACATCTTTGGTAAGATTGCTCTCTTCACAAACGTTCAGACCTCCCATGTGATCAATGCCATTGATGTGAAGTGTGTCTATGAAGTCCCCATTGTGTACAAGAAAGCCGGATTGCACAGCATTGTCTGCAAGCATTTTGGCTTGGATTGCAGGGAGAATGACCTGATAGAATGGCAGCAGTATCTGCAGAACAGCACTCAGGCCCAGAAACCAGTAACAATAGCAGTATGCGGGAAGTATGTAAAACATCAGGATGCGTATAAAAGCGTGGAAGAAGCCTTGTTGCATGCTGCAGCTTGGCACAAACGCAAACTCGTGATGAAGTGGGTCGATTCTGAAAGAGTCTTCAAAACTGCCGAACTTGATAAAGAGCTTGCCAATGTTGATGGAATCCTGATACCAGGTGGCTTTGGGGTTCGTGGCATAGAAGGGAAGATAGCCATAGCTCAGTATGCCAGAACTCATGATATACCTTTCTTTGGGATATGCTTGGGTATGCATGTGGCAGTTATCGAATTTGCCCGTAATGTCTGTAACCTCAAAGAGGCTCACAGCTCCGAGTTTGATGATGTAACGGAGCATCAGGTCATTCACCTTATGGAAGAGCAACAATATATAGACATGGTGGGTGGAACAATGCGGCTCGGTGCTTATGATTGCCTGCTTACAGAGGGAAGCTTGGCTAGCAAGGCATATCAGGCTGAACAGATCAGCGAGCGCCATCGTCATCGCTATGAATACAACAATTCTTATAGAAACGTTCTTGAGGCCAAAGGCTTGAAAATATCGGGAACATCTCCGGATGGATTGTTGGTAGAAATAGTTGAGATCCCTGCATTGAAGTTCTACACTGGTGTACAATTTCATCCTGAGTTCAAGAGCCGTCCCAACCGACCTCATCCGATTTTCAGAGATTTCGTAGCTGCAGCTATGAAAGAATAACCTAGTGGACTGCATTATATATCATACATGTAATCCAAGCACTTGCATGAGAAGGCATAGGTAACAATCTAGCCTGTTGTGGATTCAGTTCCACAACAAACTGATCATAGTTGGTAACTAGCCTGAGATAAAGCTTGCACTTTGTTCTCAGGCTGGTTTTGTAACTATCAATGGGTATTAGCAATAAATGATGAGCGAGATTGAGATATATACATGATTAGTGTTATTGGTTACTTGGACAAGATGCAGCATACAGGCATCGGTTATAGAATGGGTATTGGTGTGCTCTGCATTGGTTTCATGATCCTCTTCTCCTGTCGTCCAGGGAAAGCTGAATCTGTCTCTGAGACTAATACCAAGCCCGAGAATGGAGTTCTGACTACGGTTCGCATTGTCCCCAAGTGGGAGGATCAAGCTCAGTTTGCCGGCTTATATGTAGCAAAGGATAAGGGGTTTTTCACTCGCAGAGGGATTGATGCTGTCATCCTGGCTGGTGGACCAGATCTCCTGGCTATGCCAGCCTTAAACAACGGGACTGCGGATTTTGCAATATTACACTTACTTACAGTTCTGAGGAGTCCAGCCACCCAACCTCAACTTGTGAATCTGGCACAGATTTCCCAAAAATCCTCTTTGATGATTGCAGCCAGGAAGGATCTGGGAATAAACAAGCTGGTAGATCTGAAGTACAAAAGAATAGGACTTTGGAAAGGAGATTATCAGGAGCCCTCACTGATCTTCAACCGGAAGTACCATCTGGAGATGGACATCGTAAACATTGATTCCAGCGTCAATCTTCTGATATCAGGCTTGGTTGAAGCCATGAATGTAATGCGTTACAACGAGCTGCATCAGCTCCATCAAGCTGGAATGGACGAGGACGATTTGTTGCTCTTTCCCTTTAGCGAGCTTGGGTTAAACGTTCCGGAGGACGGTTTATATACGCGGGAAGATTACTATCTGGCCAATCCTGATCTTTGCCGGGATGTAGCAGACGCCCTCATGGAGGGCTGGTTGTATGCCATCAATAATGAAGAAGAAGCTTTGGATATCGTCCTTGAGGTGATGAAGAAGAATGGCCTTTCTGCAAACCGCCCTCATCAAAGATGGATGCTGAAAGAAATGAAGGAAGTGATTCTGGCACGCCCAGGGATCTTCGGCAGCTTGGAGCAAAATAGCTTTAATGAAACCAAGACCATCATATCAGAAGGAGGATACAGCCCCTCCACGATCAGTTACGAAAGGTTCTATCCCTATGCCAAGAAGTAAGCAACCCTCCAGCCTTTCACGGCAGATCGTTTTATATGTCAACATCTTCATACTGATTACCAGTATAGCCTTGATCGTTGTTACCCGTTTTTGGATGACCAGTGTTATGGTGGAAAATGCCACATTACTGGTTGATTCCATTACAAATGAGAACATCGTGCGAACCGAAGCCAAACTCTCCAGAGTTGAAAGCATTGCCAGAGATATCAAATTCCTGATTGAGAACCAAATAGGTAGTAATGAGGAGAGGCTCGATATCGTGAAGTCGCTACTCAGAACAGGCCCTGAGATTGCCTCAATAGCAATTGCCTATGATCCCAATCTCAGCCAATACCCTATTACACAAGTCTATTCTCTGGAAGATGGAATTCTGAAGAGCGATCAGCTTAATCCGGAGGTTTACCCCTATACAGATTGGTACAACCAAGCTACCCGGACAGGAACGCCTATCTGGACAGAACCGTGGTTCTCCCGATCTGGCACCCAGAAGATAGTGACTTCTCTTGCTGTGTCCCTACAAGATAATGGCAGATCTGTGGGTGTCTTAAGGCTTGATGTCACGATAGATCGGTTAAAAGAACTAATCCAGGTGGATAACCTGAAGAACGATGCCCGTCTCTTCATGATTTCCAAAACCGGTTCTTTCGTGGTACATACAGATGATTCACTTTCGATGAACTATAGCATCTTTGCCTTGGCTGAAGAATATGACGATCCTGTCTTGAGACAAACTGGTAAGCGCATGCTTAGAGGTGAGCGAGGAATTGTCAGTCTCAAGGAGAAGGGTCCCCTGAGAAACTATTGGCTGGCATTTGCGCCGTTGCGTACAAACGACTGGGCTATCGGTGTCTTGCTTCCTGAACGAGAGATTTATCGAACCTTGAATCGTATCACAATTATCCAAGCCCTGGCTTCGATTATTGCTTTCATCTGTCTGGCTGTGATTGTCTATTTTAAAATCAAGAGGATCAATAAACCTTTGAAAGACTTAGTTCTGGCGGCCGAAGAGTTGGGAGCGGGGAATTTTGATGCACAAGCCCCCGAAGCTCACGACTATGCTGAGATTATGCTGCTTTCCCATTCATTTAACTCGATGAAGGAATCCTTGCGGGATTACATAGTCAATCTCTCTGAGACGAAAGCCGTGAAAGACAGAATTCAAAACGAAGTTGGTTTTGCATCCACTATCCAAAGAAACCTGATTCCCCCCAATTGTGATCAGGGCCTGTTCAACAACTCCATAAAGGCTTATGGAATCCTCAATCCCGCCGGCGAAATCGGGGGAGATCTCTACGACTACTTCCTCATCGATGAGCGTAATTTCTGCTTTATCATAGCAGACGTCACCGGAAAAGGGATAGTAGCCTCGATGACCATGACAATGGTCAGCACGTTTATTCGGACCAAAGCTGCTTATCATAAAGAACCAGCCAGTCTGATGAAGAATCTGAATGAGTATCTCTGTGTCAACAACATCGCTGAAAACTTCGTTACGATGATTGTGGGCTATCTGGATTTGCACTCCGGAAAGCTGCTCTATTCCAATGCCGGTCACGTTCCCTGGTTTGTTAGGAAGAAAGACTGTAGCTATACAAAACTGGGGGAGACGCAGACGACTTCTCTGGGATTTATGCCCAATCTCAGAATTGAGAATGCTGAGCTTGATCTAGATTTGGGAGATGAGCTAATTCTCTTCACCGATGGTATCACAGAAGCTATGAGCACCAGTGAAAATTTCTTTGGCATCGAGAGGCTGGAGGAGATTGTGAAAGGCTTACAGAATCCCAATCCGGAAACCACGGCCAAAGCCATTCTCACCGCTGCAGAGAAGTTTGCAAACCCAGATCAGCAGTACGACGATATCACACTACTGGTGATCGAGTTTGTGCATCCTATCTTAGCTTAAAGATCACTCCCGAATTTGTCAGATAGCCTCTAGAATCCAAGCTCTGAGGATTAATGTGAGGACTGCTGCAGCTTCTTGGAACGCATTTCCGCGATAGTATTGAGAGCCCAAAGATCCCAACACTTCATGACTTGGTGAGAACAGTATAATGCTCCAATTCACTTCCCCAGTTCAACAGCCAGCCAGCTCATATACTCCTTTCACTC
Organism: Candidatus Cloacimonadota bacterium; assembly: GCA_023421135.1. Classification (GTDB taxonomy): domain Bacteria; phylum Cloacimonadota; class Cloacimonadia; order Cloacimonadales; family Cloacimonadaceae; genus PHBP01. The sequence continues at coordinate 40,471 of JAEZUG010000092.1, forward strand.
CTCGATAGCTCTTTAGTGATCCCATGATATCTTGCTTTAAGAAAACGCACTTAATGGTCATGGCCATATCACACTTAAGCTAAACAAACTGATGACGCAGCCAAACTTGTCGAGCTAGAATGCTCATAACTTCCTGAATCGTTTCTTTAGTAGTTCTTTAGCGATCCTTTAGCGTTCCCTTAGCAGATGTTAAGGAAACGCTTATCCTATAGTAAGTTATGACAACAGTATTGAGTGAGATAGCTTAAGGTCTTGTCTCATATCAAGATAAGCGTAGCAGAACAAAAAAAGATTGGAGAAAGCAAAAAAAAACCCCGAAAGTGTCAACGAGAACCCAAAAGTGTCACCTTATAAGAAGTAGAGGGAGCTTTTTTTTTGGGTTCCTTAGAAAAAACGGAGGTACTAAATGAAAGTACGTTTTCAATATGGGATGCCGTCCCTATCCGGCAATGCCGGCGACCTGACCTTCTGTCTGCATAAGCGTAGCGGTAGAGTCTATGCCCGGATAAACAGATTTCCTCACTTGAGTGAGAACCATCACAAGATCGGCAATACAACCACCAATCTGCATCGCTTGAAGCCAAGTGTGGCCTGCAAGAATGATCTGCGAAAGTATCTTGTGGAATACCAACGTTCACGCTTTATGAAACATCGGCCACTGGCAAATTGGGTAAATCTCTTTCTGAGCTTGATGTACGAAATGGCGCAGATTAATCCTGGGCTGGAGCTCAGGTCTATAAGTAGAACAGATATCTACGAGCAGAATCTACCTT
>JAEZUG010000041.1 GCA_023421135.1 Candidatus Cloacimonadota bacterium
TGTGCTCATTTGTGATCTTTCATTTGTGTCTATTTATGGGAATAATCCGCGTAAATCATGATCATCTGTGTCATCCGTGTTCTATTTCGGTAGCTTACCCATGGTAGATCACGCAGCTCTAGTCACTCGCCACTTTCCAATCTCTCCTCGATCGCCTTCACCACTTCCGGATCCAGCGGTTTGGTTCTGGAATCAAAGCGAGCGATCACTTCGCCACTTTCCGAGAGCAGGAATTTATTGAAGTTCCAGGTGATCTTCCCGGCGTGTTGGGGATTGGTATCTTTCTCTGTGAGGTACTTGAAGAGGGGATGAATTGTCTTGCCGCGCACGGATAGCTTGGCAAAAATAGGGAAGCTCACCCCGTAATTGATCCGACAAAACTGCTCGATGGAGGCATTGTCGCCAGGCTCCTGATTCATGAAGTTATTGGCCGGAAAGCCCAGAATCATCAAGCCCTGGTCTTTATATTTCTCCCAAAGCTCCTGCAGCTCGGCATACTGTTTGGTAAATCCGCACTTGCTGGCGGTATTAACAATCATCACAGCCTTGCTGCGATAATCCCCCAGCTTCACAGTTTTCCCTGCAATGGTCTGGATTTCTATGTCGTATATATTTGGCATGTTTAATCTCCTACTTTTTTTAGATAATATAACCTATGGAAGGTTGTGAACAAGAGCAGAGAAGACAGGATATCCAACCAGAAGAATTCAGGACAGAGAGAACCTGGGCTCCACTAATCTCTTCCCAATTCGGCACGCATTGGAAACGCATCTCATACCCATGTGACACGCATGAGTTTACATGGGTGTCACATGGGTGTCACATGGGTGTCTCATGGGTGTCGTATCAGGGACGAGGGGGTAAGTGTGAAGCCAAATCTAGTCCTGTTAATCCTGTAATCCTAAAAATTCTTGGGAAGAATCTGTGTGAATCATAATCATCTGCGTCATCTGCGTTCTATTCTTTCACGAGGATTTCAGGATTAGAGGATTGGAAGGATTGCATTCATTACGGATTACACGGATTCAACAGATTGAACAGATTTGAGCTCATTTGTGATCTTTCATTTGTGTCCATTCGTGGGAGAAAATCCTGTTGATCCAGTTGATCCAGTCATCTTGAGTTCTATCATAATCATCTGCGTCATCAGCGTTCTATTTCGGTAGCTCGCCCACGAGCGAAGCAGCGCAGCATTAACCATTAACTCATTCACTATTAACTCTAGCCCCCATTTACATATTGACAAAAATCCCCCGGCTCGAGAAGATGATAATCAAGAAAATATCTGGAGTTTAGATGGATAACCGTATTTATGAGTACCTGGGTGTATTCATAATGTCATGGCTCTTTGTGTTTGGGCTCACGCCATTTGTGATCAAATTTGCCCACTGGTCCAACTTTGTGGACAAGCCGGAAGCCAGGAAAATGCACCTCAAGGCAACGCCGCTCTTGGGCGGAGTGAGTGTGTTTCTGGGCTTTTTCCTGCTTTGTATTTACGATGTGACAATCTCCCCGGGCAGGTATTTTGATCGTCCCATGCTGGGTTACCTGCTAGGCTCGGTGATCATTGTCCTGATCGGGGCAATCGACGATCGCCGCGGTATGAGGCCACTGATCAAGATGCTCGGGCAATTGATTGTTAGCGTGATCTTTATCTTTTCCAATTTTAGTCTAAGCGAGCTGGCTCTGATGCTTGGTACTGTGAGCATTCCATTTGTGGATATCAGCTTCAGTTCGATATATCTCACCTTGCCTTTGATGATGTTTTGGATGGTGGGGCTGATGAATGCTTTGAACTTTTTGGATAATATGGATGGAATCATCAGTGGAATGGCGGGTATTTTGGGGCTGGGCTTCTTTATCTTCAGCCTGCTCAACACCACTCCGGCCAATACCGAATCCATGGCTCTGATCGGTCTGATTTCGCTCAGTTTTGCCGGGAGCACGCTAGGTTTTCTGCCCTATAACTTCAATCCTGCCAAGATCTTCCTTGGCGATGCCGGGTCGATGTTTATCGGATACTTCCTCTCTTCAATGGGGATTCTGATGGCACGCTATGCCGCCAATACGCATCAGAACAAGGTCTTCTTCCTGCTGCCGGTGCTGCTTCTGAGCTATGCTATCTTCGATATTGCGCTGGTGAGCTACACTCGCAAGCGTGATGGACGGCATGTGATGCAGGGCGGGAAAGACCACTCCACGCACCGCATCCATAACGTTCTGGGCTCCGTAAAGGTCACTGCTGTTATTATTTATGCGATCAATATCCTGATCGTACTGACTGCTACTATAGTCTTCCGGATCGGTAATCCGCAGCTTCTTCTGATCACCACGGCTCTGTTTGCCACTCTCTTTCTGGTGTTTGGCAGGAAGCTGGATCAGGTGCCGGTCTCTATCCCCAGTAATCAGCTAAAGACCAAGAAAGGCGCTTGATGCAATTCGTTCTCTTGGGGACAGGGCCTGGTATTCCACAGTTGGATAAGCATTTATCCAGCGTCTATGTGAGAAGTGGGGAGCTTTGTATTCTTCTGGACTGCGGAGAGGGCGTGAGCCGTGAAATCCTGCGTCGGGGCTATAGTGGAGACCATCTGGATATCATCGTGATCACGCACTATCATCCGGATCACGTTTCGGGTCTTTTTATGCTCCTGCAGATGCTCTATCTGGAGCACAGAACCAAACCTCTGGAGCTGTATTTGCCTGAATGCCAGGAATTTATAGACAATGCTTTGCGACAGATGTACACTTTCAAAGAGAAGTTTCTCTTTCCTCTTTCTATCCGATTGATAGACGAATTGCCGCAGCAGCATCCGCAATTTGAGGTCATGGTTTCGGATCATCTTTGGGGTTACCGTCCTCAGGTTGAGAGCCTGAAGCTTTCCAACCAGATGAAATCCTGGTCTGTAAAGCTCAACGAGGCGGGTCGCAGCTTGCTTTATAGCTCAGATTTGGCTACGGTAGATTCTATCTCTGAATTGCTGCCGGGCACTCATACGATGATAGTGGACGCGCTGCATCCTTCTGCCGGGCAAATTCTGGGGCTGGAAGGCCTGGGACTCAAAAGGGTGCTACTTACACATGGCATCTCCAAGAGCTTGGAGCAGGAACTCATTGCCAGGACTACCGGGGGCAAATTGGTTTTAAGTAATGATAACATCTTTCTCTATGCCCTTGAGGGTGAGTCTTATGAAGTCTAAACAGTTACCCCTGTACGGGTTAATATCTGTCCTGCTGATGCTGCTCTCTCTTTCTGCCTGCGAGACCAATCGTTTTCGCAGGACTGAAGAGTTGTATCAGAAGGGACGCTATGCTGCCACTATTCAAGAGGTAGATGGTTTCTTAAAGATAGCCGAGAATGGAGCTTTGGCCACCCGAGCCGAGATGCTGAGAGCGGATTCTTATATGCAACTGGGTTTGATGGCAGTCGAAAGGCAAAATTGGGAGCTGGCCATCCGCTTCTTTAAGATCTCGAACTCTCCGGAATCCGATACCCATCTGGCAGAGATCTACAAACGTCTGGCCATTGCTGCCGAAGCTGCTGGAGATAATGAACTTACAGTAAGTTATCTGAATACCATCCTGAGGGAAATACCGGATTCGAGATTGATCCCCGAAGTGCTCTATCGAAAGATTTCGCTGTATCAAACTGTGTATCTGGATAATGATTCTGCCTGGAGAGATTACCGCCGGCTCTATGATGAGTTCCCGGATAACAGCTACGAAATCCAGGCTCGCAACTATGCTTCCCGGTTGATTCCGGGTTTTATCGCCCACACGCAGCAACTCTCGGATTCAGGCTATCACACCGAAGCCCTGGGCTTGCTCTTTGAGATGGATCGTTACCCCGTGGTGGATCATCCGGAGATGCAGCGTTTGATTTCAGACGTGTATCAGGCTCAGGCAGAAGGGTATCTGGTGTCCGAGAACTACCTGGAAGCCGATCGTCTCCTCAGAATCGCTTTGCAATATGATCCCACCAAGAAAGCCGAGATTGATGCCCGGCTTGCCTCCATCACCAGTCTCTTCATTCAAATGGGCGATAGATTCCTGGCGCAACGGGACTTCCCCAATGCCATGCTTTATTATACCAAGACTTTTGAGATCATCCCGGATTATCCTGCTGCCCGAGCTGCCATTACCAGGCTGGAACAAGTGCAGATCAATATGGCACGGGCTCAGGAGCTGGCTACTCAGGCAGAGGAAATGGAGGCAGGACGCCGTCATAATGATGCCCTGAGGCTATATCAACAGGCAGCGAACCTGGAGAACAAGCAGGAGTATCGCCAGAAGATCACCCTGATGCAAAACCTGATTGAGGCAGATCGCAACCCCGAAGCCTTTGCCCAGAGAATTATCAATGAATACCGCGGAGGCGTGCTCAACAGGAAAATCCGCCAGCAGATCTCCACTCTTCGCACCCGGTTCCGGGAAAACGAGATTCGGGATTCCGGCTGGAAGATACTGCTCTCCACCGGGCAATATAAGTATGAAGCACGTTACGACCTGCTTACTCCCACAGATACCTTCTTCTATATCTGGCAGGTGAATCTGAGAGATCGCACGGTTGTGCCTCTGAATCGCATTTCCGAGGAGCTGATGCAATGAGAAAGAGCTATATCTTATTTCTGCTTCTGCTGGTGATCTCGGGTGGACTTTATGCCCAACTTAGATTTGATATTGAAGCCTTTTCAGACACCACCAAGTATGGCTGGGCAGATTATGCTGCCAGAGCCGATTATCGGAGCGAACTCTATAACCGGCAGCAGCTTCTGCATATCTACGAGCTGGAGTCTCAACCGCTCACTGCCAATATCCTCAAATCTGCTCTGGTACCCGGATGGGGTCAATTCAGCACTAATGCTCCCGTGAAAGCCGAGATCATTATTGGCGCAGAAGTCCTGGCTCTGGGAACAGCCTATCTGTTTTACGACCGCTCTATGAACTACTATCGTAAATACCAGAATGCCTCTCAGGTGGGAGAGATTGAAGATAACTACAAGAAAGCCAGAACTGCCAACCAATATGCCACGCTCACGGCTGGCTTGGGGCTTATTGTCTGGATCTACAACATGTATGACGTGATCGTCTCAACCGAGGAATACAACGCCTCCATCTGGAAGAAGATCGTGGAACGCAACCGGGATTCCGCCCTGCAGATCACTCCCGAAGGTCTGGAACTGAGGTTTTAAACATTATGAAACATATCATTACACTGCAACTGATCCTTGTCCTCGTCCTGCTTTCTGCTTGTGGATTGCGCCGCAAGAACCCCATAGATCCTTATGGAAACAGTGATATACTGGTGCCTGATGTGGTGATTAACCTCACAGGAGTAGTTCAGAGCACTCCGGGATCCTCCAACAAACTGGTGAGGTTCGATTGGACTTCCAATAACCCTTTCAGTACTGATGGTTACTACCTCTATCGCAGCATGAGCTTCAATTCCAGCTATGCCCGCATCGACACAGTGACCGTCAATTCCTGTATCCACGGTGCCAAGCCCTGGCACAGCGTAACCCCCGGGGATTACTGGTACAGAGTCTCTGCCTGGAAGAACTACAACGACCGGCGCCTGGAAGGCTCTTACTCAGACAGAATCTTCGTAAGGGTCAATCCCTGATCTAAACAACTCGGAAGCGGGAAAGCATTCCCGCAGGGTAACTCTGTGATATGCTTATGATTGATTACGAGAAAGAACTGAATACCGAGCAGCTTCGGGTGGTCACCACCACAGACAAGCCTATCCTGGTGCTTGCCGGAGCGGGTAGCGGCAAGACCAAATCCATCATCTACCGCTGTGCCTACCTGATGCGGGAAAGGAACGTGCATCCCTGGAACATCCTGGTGGTCACCTTCACAAATAAAGCAGCCAGAGAGTTGCAGAACCGTCTGGAAAAGCTGCTCAAATTCCCGGTGCAAAGCCTCTGGGTGGGCACCTTTCACTCTGTCTGCAGCCGTATCCTGAGAATAGAAACCGCTCATCTGCCCTTTCACAGCAATTTCTCCATCTACGATGATGACGAACAGAGATCCCTCCTCAAGAAGATCTATAAGGAACACGGTTTCGACAACTCCAAAACGCCTATTCCCAGGGTGCTCTACACTATCAGCCGAAACAAGAGCCGCCTCCTGCTGCCTGAAGACCTGGAGGAACGTAAGCTGGAGCTGGACGATAAGAGCGGCTTCTTCCCCAAGTTCCTGGCCATCTACAAGCTTTATCAACAGCAGTTGCTGCTCAACCAAGCCCTGGATTTTGACGATATACTGCTCTTCACTGCCAAGCTGCTGAAAGACAAGCCGGAGGTACGAGCCAAGTATCAGAAGCTCTTTCAATACGTGATGATAGACGAGTATCAGGATACGAACCAGGCACAGTTTCAGATCATCTATCAGATAGCCCGCGAGCATCACCGGGTTTGCGTGGTGGGAGATGACGACCAGGCGATCTATAGCTTCCGGGGTGCCACTATCCGCAATATCCTCGAATTTGAGAAGGATTACCCGGGAGTGGAATCCATCCGTCTGGAACAAAACTACCGTTCCACCACTGCCGTGCTGGAGCTTGCCAATGCCATCATCAAGCAGAACCGTCTGCGGCATCCCAAGGAACTCTGGAGCGAGCTGGGCACTGGTGAAAAACCTATCTTGGAAGCCTATGAGAACGAGAACGAAGAAGCCAGCCAGATTGCCCTGAAGGTTCAGAGCTTGCATCGCGAAGGCCTTCCTCTGTCTGAAATGGCAGTGCTTTACCGCACCAACGCTCAGAGCCGCGTGCTGGAGCATGCCCTTCTGCAAGCCAAGCTACCCTATACTATTGTGGGCTCACTCTATTTCTACCAACGCAAGGAGATCAAAGACTTCCTGGCCTATCTGGCCTCTCTTGCCAATACCAGCGACAACGAAGCCCTCCTGAGGATCCTGAACGAACCTCCCCGCGGGATCGGCCAGACTTCGCAAAACCACCTGCTCAGCTTTGCCGGGAAGACCAGAATATCACTTTACCAGACCATCCAGAATGTGGAAGCTGTCTCCGCCTTGCAAAAGGCTGCCATGCTGAGGATCAGGAACTTCGCAGAGCTGCTGGAACGCTGGAGACTAATGGTACCCAGCACCGGAGTCTATGACCTGGTGAAGACAATCATGGATGAGCTGGGTTTGATCGCTCACTATCAGGCCTCCAAAGACTCCAAGGAACTGGCCAGAGCAGAGAACCTGGTGGAATTCGTGACCTCGGTAAGTGAATTCAGCGAGCGCTTCCGCACCGAGCATGAGCGCGAAGCTCTGCTGTCTGACTACCTGCCTTTTGTCGCCCTGCAGACCAGCATGGATCTGGTCTCAGAGCAGACCGATGCCCTGCGTCTGATGACTCTGCACAACTGCAAGGGACTGGAATTTGACGCCGTCTTTATCGCTGGCGTGGAAGAAGAGCTGCTTCCTCACCGCATGAGCATGAACGCACTGGAAGATATCGAGGAAGAGCGCCGCCTCTTCTATGTGGGTGTGACTCGTGCCCGCAAGAAGCTGAGGATTAGCTACACCCGCTTCCGCCGGCTCTATGAAAGCTTTTACTATGCCCAACCCAGCCAGTTTCTGAAGGACTTGGATGCCTCTCTCTTTGCCAATCCCGGCCTGGATGCAGGCGTAAACCTCGCTCCCCGCCACGTTCCCAAGCTCAAAGTTGCCAAACGCGAAAGCCAGAAGATCTGGCAGGTGGGACAGACAGTCTATCACAAGGAACACGGCAAAGGGATCGTGCTGGGTAGCAACGGCGAAGGTGACGACGCCACAATCACAGTTTCCTTCAGCAAAGGCAAGCTGGTCAAGATCGTGGGCAGATTCCTCTTCACGGAGCCGCAGTAATGACCCTTTTCCCTAAGCTTCACGCCCATCTTTCCCGCTCAAACTTCCTCTCGGAAGTCCTGTCTCAGGCAGAAAACGGCCATTCCTGCCAGTATTATCACCTCAACCAATCTGCCCGGGCTGTGGTGGCCGCATCCCTCTTTATGAAAACCGGCAAGAACCTGGTGCTGATCTCGCAGGACGACATCATTGCCGAAGAACTCTGGGAAGACCTCTGCGCCCTGATCGGCAGAGACAAGGCTTTTTATCTGCCGGATTATGAGATCCTGCCCTATGAGGAACGCAGCCCGCACTATTCCATCCGCGCCACCCGCATGGAAGTGATGCTGCAGGCAGTCTCCGGAATCCCCGCCATCTACTGCCTTTCCATCCGGGCAGCTCTGCGCTATCTTCCGCCGGTGGATAGCCTGCGCCGGCACATCATTGAGCTCAAACAGGGAGAAGAATACCCTCCGGGAGAGCTGCTGCAGGCTCTGGCAAATATGGGCTATGAGACGGAGTACCAAGTTAATAAGGTCTTCCAGGTAGCTCGCCGGGGTGGCATCCTGGACGTCTTCAGTCCTCCCCTGAACAAACCCGTGAGGCTGGAGTATTATGGCGATGAGATCGTCTCTATCCGGGTCTTCTCACCCCAGTCCCAACGTTCCGAACCCGGAGAGATCGGCTCTGTGATCTTGATCCCCGCCCGGGAACTGGCTTTGGACGAAGTGCGAAAGTCCTCCCCCATCATCGCGCAGATCCGTAACAATGGCTACTTTGAGGGCATTGAGAACTATAACAGCCTGCTATTGGATGAGCTGGCCTGTTTCCCGGATTACTTTGCTGCTGATAACCGCCTCCTGATCTGGAACAACTATCCTTATGTGGCAGAGGAGATGGAACAGCTTCTGGAACAATGCGTTCAACAGTATAAACGCGAGAAAAAGAACCACAGCCAGGCCAAGCTGCCCAAGCCGGAACAGATCCTGGCCTCGGAAGCCTATCTGCATAACCTCTTTCAAAGCTCAGTCAATTTCTTCCTCTCCCAGTCTGAGTTTATCCTGCCCTTCCGGATCGATGCCCACCGCGCCCCTATGAGCTCCGCCTCCCCCATCAACGGTGATCTGAACCTCCTTTCCGAGCGGCTCAAACACCTGCAATCAACCGGCAAGGAAGCCATCCTGCTCTTTGATAACCAGAGCCAAAGCAAACGTATGCAAGAGCTTCTGGACGACTATCAGATAGCCTGTCAGAGGCATCTCGGAGTGCTGCACGAAGGCTTTTACCTGGAAGATGCCGGCCTCGAAGTCTTCACCGATCATGAGATCTTCAACCGCTACAAACGCAAGCGTTACGCTCCCCGCTACGCCCCCGGTGAAGAGATCGTGGACTATGAAAATCTCAAGCCCGGTGACTACGTGGTGCACGTCGATCATGGCATCGCGCTCTTTGAAGGTCTGCAGATCATCAAGCTGGACGGCCAGGATGTCGAATGCCTGGTGCTGCAATATGCCAATGAGGACAGAGTTTACGTGCCTACTTTCCAGCTTCAGCTCCTCTCCAAATATGTGGCAGAAGAAGGCAGCAAGCCCACTCTCAGCAAGCTTGGCTCCGCCAAGTGGAATAGCACCAAGCAGAAAGCTCAGGAGCAGATCGAGCTCATCGCCAAAGACCTGGTGAAGCTCTATGCCGAACGTTCCAGCCGTCCGGGCATCCCGCACAAGCCGGATTCAGACTGGCAAACCGGCCTGGAAAGCTCTTTTATCTATGAAGATACAGCAGATCAGGCCAAAGCCACTCTGGAGATCAAATCCGATATGGAACTCCCCGTCCCGATGGAGCGTTTACTCTGCGGGGATGTGGGTTTCGGCAAGACGGAGGTCGCCATCCGTGCCGCTTTCAAGGCCGTTTGCAGCGGCTATCAGGTGGCTGTGCTGGTGCCCACAACCCTGCTGGCGGAACAGCATTATCGCGTCTTCCGGGAGCGCATGGCGCAATACCCGGTGCGCATCTCCATGTTCAGCCGTTTCCGCTCTTCCCAGCAGGTCTCCCGCGATCTGGTGGGCATCGCCATGGGCGAGATAGATGTCGCCATCGGCACCCACAGACTTCTCTCGGCAGACGTCCATTTTCGCCGTCTGGGACTCCTGATCATCGATGAGGAACACCGCTTTGGAGTGCGCCACAAGGAGCGTCTCCGCCGTTTGCAGACCAATGTGGACACCCTCTACATGTCTGCCACGCCCATCCCCAGAACCCTGAATCTGGCGCTGGCCAAGCTCAAGGAAATCTCCTTGATGCAGACTTCGCCCAAAGAACGCCTTCCCATCCGCACTATCATCACCCCCCGGGATCTGGAAGTGATCAAAGACGCCATCAGGAGGGAAGTGGACCGCGGCGGCCAGGTCTTCTTTATCCACAACCGGGTGCAGACTATCGAAACCGTTGTGGCGGAACTGCGCGAAGCCATGCCCTCCGTCAGCTTTGGAGTGGGACATGCCCAGATGCCGGAACACCATCTGGAGACTGTGATGGATGCTTTTGTGAACCGCGAATTTCAGGTACTGGTCAGCACCACCATCGTGGAAAACGGCATAGATATCTCCAACGCCAACACCATCCTGATCGACCGCGCTGATACCTTTGGCCTGGCTCAACTCTATCAAATGCGGGGACGGGTGGGACGCAGCAACCGCCGTGCCTACGCCTATCTTCTGATCCCCAAGAACACCACTTTTGACGCCCGCCAGCGTCTGGAAGCCCTCACTCAATATGATTATCTGGGAGCCGGATTCCAAGTGGCGCTGCGGGATCTGGAACTGCGCGGAGCAGGAACCATTCTGGGCACCAAACAGAGCGGCATCATCCAATCCATCGGCTTTAACTATTACAACAAGCTACTCAGCTCTGCCATCGATATTGCCGAAAACGGTGGCAATCCAACTCCTGAAGACAGCCCAGAGAAGCGGCTCCAGCTCAAGACGGAGATCGATCTCTACTTACCTGCAGATTATATTGATGACGATGAAGAGCGGCTCCGTATCTATCGCCGGATCAACGCCCTGGACAACGTGGAAGAGCTGGAGGAACTGAGCTCGGAACTCTCCGACCGCTTTGGGAAAATCCCCCAGAAAGCCGCCTGGCTGCTGCTCTATTTCAAGCTCAAGCTCCTCACTCAGAAGGCTGGGTTGGAAGCTTGTCAGGTGCGTAACGGCCAGATCACCATCGACTTCCGTCAGACCGAACTCCCTGCCAAGCAAGTGCTGCTAACCTTGGGTTCACGCCTGAAGCATCCCTTCCGCTTCGACCTCTCCTCCGGCTTGCGGTTGGTGATTGAGCTCGATCAGCACCTGGATTATCTCAGTCAGTTCGATGTGGCAATTGACACTCTGAAGGACTATATCTCCCTGAGCGGCATGTAGAAACGTCATTACGTCACCACGTCATTACGTCACCACACCTCCCCAATCCGCTACCTATTGGAAACGCATCTCATACTCATATGACACGCATGATTTTACATGGGTGTCACATGGGTGTCACATGGGTGTCTCATGGGTGTCGTATGAGTTAGGAGTGAGAAGGAGTGAGAAGTGTGTAGCTGTGAGAAGTTGGAAGTTTGGGGTGGGGACGTCCTCGTCGTTACTGAGGCCGGAGGCCTCTCCATTACAGGCAGTTCCGCTGTCTCTGCCGAACAGATTTCGGCAGCCCGGGTGCTGCTCAAGGGCTATTCCGGGCAGACACACAGGTCTGCCCCTACAGGTGTTTTCCTCTGCTTTTCTCCGTCATTCCTGCGAAGGCAGGAATCCATATTATAATGTGTTCTCTGTGGTAAAAGACACTGATCCAAGATTCTTATTGACATAAAACCGTGAGATTGCTATACTTGAAAAAAACAAAATAAACGATGGAGGAAACCATGCCGAAAGTATTGGTTGCAACCGAAAAACCCTTTGCCGCAAAAGCCGCCGCTTTGATCAAAGCCGAGCTCGAAGCCGCAAAATACGACTATGAATTCCTGGAAAACTACACCGAAGTCTCCCAGCTTCATGCTGCTTTGGCAGAAGCCGAAGCAGTGATCATCCGCAGCGACATTATCGATGAAGCCGCGCTCAATGCCGCTCCCAAGCTCAAGCTTGTGGTACGTGCCGGTGCGGGTTATGACAACGTCGATCTTAAAGCCGCCAGCGCCAAAGGCGTGGTCGTGATGAACACCCCCGGGCAGAATTCCAACGCCGTGGCAGAGCTGGCTATCGGTATGATGATCTATATGGCCAGAGGCAAGTTCAACGGCAAGAGTGGTTCTGAGCTGGCCGGGAAATCCCTGGTGCTCTATGGCTTTGGCTATGTAGCCCGCTACCTTGCCAAGATCGCCAAGGGCTTTGGTATGGATATCTATGCTTATGATCCCTATATCGCCAGCGAGATCATGACCAAGGACGGCGTCAAACCCCTCAAGAGCGTGGCAGATATCTTCAGCACCGGAGATTATATCTCCCTTCATATCCCCGCCAATGCTGAGACCAAAGGCTCGATCAACAGCAGCCTGCTGGGTCTGATGAAGCCCGGTGCCACTCTGATTAATACCGCCCGCAAGGAAGTGATCAACGAAGCTGACCTGCTCAAATGCTTTGAAGAGAACAAGAAATTCCGCTATATTTCAGACGTCGAGCCCGGTTGCTCTGCCGAAATGATGGAAAAATATGGCGATCGCGCCTATTACACTCCCAAGAAAATGGGTGCACAAACCGAAGAAGCCAATGCCAATGCCGGCGTGGCTGCTGCCAAACAGATCATCGCCTTCTTTGAGAAGGGAGACAAGTCCTTTAAGGTTAACTAAGCTTAACGCTTATGCAAAGAGAGGCTCCTGCAATGGGAGCCTCTCTTTTTAGTGACTAGTGACAAGTGACGAGTGACAAGAACGGCTTGGGTGATGCTGGGAGACTAAAGGGTTATGAACGAGGATATCAGGATTGCAGGATCAGAAAGATAGATGTCTTTGTAAATCCGTTCAATCTGTGTAATCCGTGTTCTATTTCGGTAGCTTGCCCATCGAGCGAAGCTGCGCAGCTCTTGTCACTGGTCACTAGTCTCCAATCACTTTCTGTTCACTGTTCACTGATCACTTCAGTACAACCACCTTCTTCGTTGCCAGTTCGCGTCCATCCTGTTCCAAACGCAGCAGATATATACCAGAGGCACAGGCTCTGCCCTGGGAATCCAACAGATCCCAGCTTTGGGTAGCTTTGAGGTCTCCACTCAGAGGCAGTTCCCGCACCAATTGACCTCGCAGGTTATAGACCTTCAAGGTGGCTGTCTCTGTAGCGTTGTCTCCCAAACGGATGCTCAGATTGCCCGAGCCGGGGTGGAAAGGATTGGGCCACACAGCCATCCCGATCGGAGGCTGGATGGGATCATCGCCGGAAACGACTGAGATCACCACCTCGTTGGTGGGCTCAGACTCATCCGTATCTGAAGCAGCGGTTACTTTGTAAGTGTAGTTCCCCGGCACCTCAGGATAAGCTCCGGTGTACTGCATAAACCCGGAGACAATCGGCAGAGTTGCGATCACCACGTCGTTGCGGTAAATCTTGTAATTGCTATAGAATCCACCATCATAGACTATGGGCTGCCAGTAGAGATTAACCTGGCGGGGATCAGCCGAAAGAGCTGTCACATCATAGACCAGTTCCGTGGGATCGTAAGATAATACTCGGTTATGCAGCAGGTAACTATTTCCTGCTGCCAGAGGAAAGAGGCTGCCATCGGGTTCAACGGTGACCGGAAGCAGTTCATAGGCTCCATACATTTGAGAATAGCAGGTGCCGGGACCGGGATGATAGCGCTCGTAGAACAGAGTTTCATTTGGAGCATAGACCTTCTGGAGGTACTCACTGCCATCAGCCAGAAGGTAGCTGAGCATCAAGCTGGTTTCCCCATCGTTCCTGCTCACTTCATAGGCTGTAACATCCAGATCCATAACGATCGGCTCTGCATCAGTCAGAAAAGCCAATCTCTTGGTCCAGGTATCTCCGGCAAGGACATTGAAGATCTTCTCCCAAGTGCGGTGTGCCTCGGGATAAACGTAGGAGTAAATCTCTGTGGAAGATCCAGGCCTTTGCTCGAGCTTATAGAGCTTCAGATAGTCTCCATCCTGATAGAGATATTCGGTAGTATTCCAGTGATATACAAAGAAACCACTACGCACCGGGTAGGTGAGCAGGCCTTCCTGCATCACGGGAGCATCTATCCTGATCCAGCTATCGGGAGGGGTTTCCGAGCAGATGATCTCGCCCAGGTTGATCTGGTATCCGGCCGCAGGATCAAAGATTGTGGGTTCATCAATGCCACCCGAGGCTCCATACTGCACACTTGATGCGTCATTGATGGTAACAACTGCATAAAACGGTTCTGTGGGCGTGAAGACCCAGTTAATCTCATTAGTCAGTTCCAAATCGTGGGTCCCGATCACCAGTCCGGTGGCAACGGAGACCAGTTCCAGCCGTACCGTACTCTCAGTTATGTCGCCGATCACTGAGCCGGTGATCACTGTCTCCTGCACCTCTTCCAGCCAGGGATCAAAGTCTATGGTGGGCAGGCTGGCGGAATCCGTGTGATCCATGATCACGGAATTGATCTGATCTAAAGTATTGAAATCCCAATAGTTGTTTTCGGCCTTGATGATATTGCCGGAATTGGCATAGGAAGCGCAGAAGATGGCGTTGTTATTGCCCGTGGCATCGATATTATCCCGGATAAAGTTCTCTCCCTGAGCCCAACTGTGGTAGATGGAGAGATCACCCAGCACGGGCATGGCGTTGTTCGTAATATAGAGTCCGGCATAGTTCCCGCTGATAGTATTACGTTCAAAATAGGGGGTGGAAGTGATTCCTGAGACCATCACGCCGGCACCGCTGTTCATATCGCCGGGGATAAAGTTGTAATTGATCTGGTTATCTGCACAATAGCCGGAGGCTTGCAGATAGTAAATGCCTGTGTAGTTATATTCTATGATATTATTGGTGATAGTGGGATTGATGGCATTGGAGGAGGCAACGTCCCAGGCGGAGATGCCCTGTTTGTAGTTGTGATGAATATGATTGCCATCGATCAGGGGATCGTTGGAGCCGCCTGCAGATTGATTAGAAAGCTGGATGGCAGCGCGGAACTGAGCTCCGGTGCCATTGTATCTGATCTCGTTGTTGAGAATGGCAGCGGCACTGTTCTGAGCTATCAGGATGCCGTTTTGGATGCAGTTCTCGATCAGGCAGTTTTCCACGGTCACAGTATTGGGCTGTGCTTCTCCGATGGCATAGAGCTCCATGCCTTTTTCACAATGGTCAAAGCGGCTCTGGGAGACGGTGAGCAGAGCATTCATGCAGCGGATGCCGTAGGTGGCATATTCCACAGAGATGTGTTCCACGAAGCTGGCCTGAGTCTCGTTTTCAAAGCGCAAGCCGGGCCAGAGACTGGGCTGCAGGGTATTGACAAAGCGGATGCTATCGGCTTCGGTGCCAACTGCTTGCATGGTGCCAGCCACAGTGATCTGAAAGCTGCCCATGATCTGCACTTCCACTCCGGCAAGGATTTGCAGGCTTTGTCCGGCGGGAACTGTGATGGCGCCTACCACCTGGTAGGGATTGTTGACCGGATCCCAGACGCCGGATTGATTTCCGCTCACCTGGATGGCGGTGAGACTTCCCAAACTTAGTAAAAGAATCAATATATATATAAGCTGTTTCATCATAGGCTCCTTCTGGCTGGTTTTTCCTGTGAATAAGAGAAAAAGCCGACGCTGAGGCCGGCTTCTTCAAATCGGTTACATGACTAAATAAGTCTTATTCGGAAATGGCTTGCACGGGGCAAGTGCCGATGCAGGCTCCGCAATCGATGCAGGTGCTTTCATCGCAATCTGCCTTTCCATCAACCATGGAGAGGGCGCTCACGGGGCAAACGCCAACGCAGGCTTCGCAGCCTATGCAGGTGTCTTTATCAATCTTAACTGCCATTTTGGGGCTCCTTAGAGTATTTTGGGCAAGAATCCTCCCCGGCGCAAAAAGGTCAAGAGATTTCTGTGGAGGTGGTGGCTGGAGACAGAACTGGAGATGACTCGGATTGAGCGGATTTTATGCAGATTATCTACCCCGGAGGAAAGGAGGACAAAGACTTTGATCTAAAACAGAGGAAAAGAGAGTAGAGGTGGAGCAGAGATATTGGGGTGGAAACTCCTTTCTGCAGTGACGCATCGCCACTGAACCCGGAGAACTCTTCAGATGGGAAGGCAGCGAAGCTCTGGTCACCCGTCACTTGTCACTTCCCGACCAGAATATCGTTCTCCCGGCAGTCTTGGTCACAACGGTGCCGACTGTCTCGTAGCGCTGAACCACCTTGGGATGCGGAAAGCGGAAGCGTGAGTGGCCAGCGCAACTGATCCAGGCCTCTCCTGCATCCACAGCCTTCACAAAATCCTCCGAAGATGAGCTGATACTGCCGTGATGCGGAACCTTCAGATAGTCTGCGCGGAGCTGTCCGGGATAGTTCTGCACCAGATATGCCTCGGCCTCCTGCTCGATATCTCCTGTGAATAGTAAGCGTTTCCCCTGCCAATCCACACGCAACACGAGGGAACGGTTGTTCAGATCTGCCGCAGAGAATCCCTCGTCCGGATGCAGGACATGCAGGACGGCATCTCCCAGAATCAGCGAATCTCCGCCCTGCACCGGGATGATCTGGGTGCGGCTGAGCTCCAGTTTGGGCTCCAAATCCCGCCAAAGCTCGCTCTCCAGAACCCGGGAACCGATGAGCAGTCTCCTGACTCTGATCGCTCTCAGAAGTGAGGCCAGGCCGCCATAATGATCGTTGTGCAGGTGAGTTAGTACCAAGAGATCCAGCTCCTGGATTCCACTCTTGCCCAGGTGCCGTAATAGCCGGCGCTGCATCCAGTTGTCTTCCAGCAGTTGCTCAGCGCTCAGGCTTCCTGTCTCGCTCAGTAAGCCATAGACTCCTCCGGTGTCGATCATCAGCTCGGTATCTTTGTCCAGCCGCATCAGACTGCAATCGGCATTGCCGCAATTATATATGTACACCCCGGGCTGGAACTTGCCCAAGCCGGGAAAGAAGAGCAGAAAGAGGATCATGCCCAGAGAAGGCAGAGCCAAACGCTTGAGTGTGTTCCATTTGCCCCGCGAGATCAGCAGCATCAAGTGCACCATGAGCAATCCTGCCAGTAAAGCTGGGAAACTGATGTACTTGGATTGGATCAGCAAAGGCAGGTTTGCCACCCAGTCTGCCCAGCTCATAAAGAACTGGCTCAAGAATGAATATGCCAGACCAAAGATCTCCGTGATAGCCCAGCCAGCGGGGAGAAGCGCCAGCAGGAAGGACAGGGGGAGCAGCAGGCTGATCAGCGGGATTGCCAGCAGGTTCCCGAGGATGCCATTGAGGCTACCCATCCCAAAGTGATACAGAGTGAGTGGCAGGATTCCCAGGGAGGCCATCACACTGGTCAGCACAAAGCGTAACAGGTTACGAGGAAAGCGTTTTAACCAGGAATCCTCCGGGTGCACCCAGATAACCGGAACTCCCTGGCTGATGATCAGAACACTGAAGTAGGAAAGCTGGAGACTAAGCCCGAAGATCTCTTGGGGCGAGATTAGGCTCACAATCCAGAGGCTGAGAGCCAGCACCTGGAGAGAGGAGACCGGACGGCTCAACAGCTTGCCAATGCTAAAGATCAGGATCATCAACAGAGCCCGGAGAACCGGAGGCGACCAGCCATTGAGCGCAGTGAACACCAGTGCCAGAAGCAGGGCGGGAAAGATGGCCCAGCGCCGTGGCAGAAAGAGGCAGAGCAGCGTGATTATCAGGTAGTAGATAAAGTAGATATGCAAACCGCTCACTACGATCAGATGCACCAATCCGCCCCGGCTGAGGACGTCCCGCAGCTCATTCTTGGAGCTCAGATCCGAAAGCAGCAGAGCCTGAGCCAGGCCAGTATCCGAGCCGGTGTTCTCCTTCAAACGCTGGAAAAGCTGCTGCCTGAGTGCCGGAACAATTGAGAGCTTGTCTCCTCCCTGTTGCAGCTTCAAGCCTAGCACGGGATAGATCCGGGCGCTGTATTTGCCGGGATTGATATCCAATACGGGGTCGGAGACCAGCTCTCTCAGTTCTCCGATTAGCTCGTATCGGGCACCGGGTACAAGGGTGGAATCTGCATAGAAGATGGCTCGTTCTTTGAGGGTAACGGCTCCCACCTTGCGCACCAGCACGGCATAGCTATTGTGTTCTGCCGAAAGTAATTGCTGCGGCTCGATCTCCAGACGTTGCAGCTTGGCAGACTCATCCTGCAGATGCTTGGCCAGCAGGCTTCCAGGCTCTTCTGCCAGGCTGAGGCGGATGAAGCCCAGACAGATCAGCAACAGAGGCAATATCCACAGCCGCAGCCTCTTGCACCCTGCAGCCAGAGCAAAAAGAGCTGCCCCTGCCAGGAAAGCCGGCAGCAGATATGCTGCACCCAATTGGTGAGCCAGAGCCATCCCTGCCAGCCAAAAGAGCAGGGGAAGCAGCAGAGGAGAGGGTAGCTCGTGCCGCAGAATCACGATGTCTTACTTACGGTTAAAAAATCCCAGGATCAGGCCCAGGAATACGCTCCAAACCGCTGCCAGGCCGATCTGATATTCAGTGGGCAGCGTAAAAGTGATAGTATGAGCTGGAATCCAGAACCACAGCAAGGAATAGAAGCCTTTGTGGAGGTTCTTCCAGTTCTTTTCCTTGAGGGGGATATTATCCAGCACCCGGTGGATAAGCACCAGGAACAGACCAAATTGCAGGTTCATAAAGGCTGAGATGGCAAAGGCTTTGGCCAGTTTTCCCAGCTCGGGCAGGTATTCATGGGCTACCAGGTATTCCGTGAATCCTTTGAAGCCCTGAAAGGCATATTTGATGCCTATGGCCAGAGTAGCCCAGACCAGCATCTTCCACAGGGTCATCGCCGCAGTGAAGGGGTACTTCAGGCTCTTGCGCACTATCCACTGGGAAACCAGCTCGCCGAGAGTGCCCAGGATGGCAAATTGCAGCATTGCCATGGGAATGGGGTGAGCTTTGGTGAGCTCTACGTAACTGATTGCTGCAGCAGTACTAATCATCTATTCTCCTTGTTCTTCCCAGGCTTCGTCTTCCCAGGGGTATATTTTGTTCCAAACTAAAGGTGGTTCATTCAGTAAGCGCTTGCATCGCATGATCATGCGGCGGGAAGGCAGGTCATCCTCAAGCTGCTCAAATTGCTCGATAGCCTCGTTCCAAAGTCCCTTGCGATAGAGCTCCAGTCCGTCGGCATAGATCTCCAGCCAGGAAAAGTCTGGAGTGTGGGAGCTTCCCCGCTCTGCTAGCAGTTCATAGATGCGGGTGGGAATATCTTTGCCTTTTACCTTGATCAGGTCTAGCTCGCGGCAGATCATCTGGTCTTTCACCATGAGAAAAGTGCTTTCGCTGAGGATGATATTGGTGCGGAAGATCTTGTTCACTCCCTCAAGGCGGGAAGCCAGATTCACGGTGTCGCCGATTCCGGTGTATTCCATGCGGCGTTTGGAGCCGATATTGCCGGCTACCAATCTGCCGGTGCAGATGCCCAGGCGGGTATTGAGGTGAAAGTATTGGCTGGCAGTGAGCTCTGCACTCTTGATGTCCCTGAAGGGACGGCAGTAATCCCGGTGAGACAAAGCTGCCCGGCAAGCCCAGAGAGCATGGTCGTTGCGTTCCACCGGCACTCCAAAGATCGCCATCAGACCGTCTCCTGTGTATTTATCGAGCAGGCCGTTATGATCCAGAATGCTGTTTGTGAAGCTGCGAAAATAGTCGTTCAGCTCGGTCACCAGTTGGGGCGGCTCTTTATTCTCCGAGTAGCTAGTGAAGTTATAGATATCCGAAAAGACCACAGTAGCGTGATAGCTCTTCCCTCCCAGCTCGGTAAGTTCCGGATTGCGCAGCAGTTCATCCACCAAAGCGGGATGCAGGTAGCTATCAAAGATCTGCTTCAGTTCTTGCTTGGTGCGGCCTTCCATGATGTAGCTGAGAGTGAGGATGCCTATCCAGGAGCTCACCCAAACCAGCAGCAGAGAGCTGTAGTTCAGCACCAGTCTTTGGTCTCTGAAAACTATGAATGTGCCCAGACTAAAGAGCAGAAGAAGCCCCAGCACCACAAGGGGTGAAAGGCTTGCTTTGAGACGTGCAACTGCCACCAGCACCAGAAAACTGAGCAGGAAGAGCAGCAGAAAGGTGCTGAACCCGGCAGGAAAGCGCAGGAAATCCTCCTCAAGAAGGTTACTGAGTCCTGTAGCCCAGATCTCCATCCCCGGGATGCCCCAGTCGTAGGGACTGGCTTTCAGATCCAGCATACCAGAGGCAGCAGAGCCGATGATAACGTATTGATCCCGGAAGGTCTCTGGAGCAATGGCAGGTCTCTCCCCGCGTGAAGCTTGCACAGCAGAGGCCAAAAGCCGGCTGAAGGGAATATAGGTGAAAGCTCCGCCTGCTCCCCCTTTGCCATACCAATTCAGGTGCAGTTCACCATTCTGAGAAAGAGGAAGGCTGCGCAGGAAAGTCTCCGGGCGGCTCTTCAGAGGATGCTCCCGGGGGGAGGATAGCAGTGCTGCCAGAGCCAGATTGGGATAAGTCCGTGAGTTCCAGCGATAGAGCAGGGGCACCTTTCTCACGGTGGCATCTTCCGAACTGAGCAGGTTGATCCCGCCAAAGCCTCCTGCTACAGCAGCAAAGGGTGGATAGGGTGGCTTCATCCCCTGCCAGCGGCTGGCTGGAAACTTATCAAGTGCCTCCAGAGAAGGGATGAGCTCCAAGCTATCTGCCGGAGTGGCATAGTGGGTAAACGTCAGAGGCAGAACGCATCCAGGAGAGTTCTGCAGGGCAGAGGCAAAGCTCTGATCGCTGGCTTCGGAATCGATGTCTCCCCGCAGGAAATCTGCTTCTTCAAAGCTGAGATCAAAGACCGTGGCAGCAGCACCGGAGCTTCTGAGGTAGTCCGTTACTACAGCATAGAACACCCTGGGCCAGGGCCAGCCCTGTCCCAGCTCTTCTCTGGCATAGTTCAGCGAGCCATCATCAATGGCTATTATCAGAATATCTTTGGAGGCTCGATCGGGATGCGGATCCAGCCGAAAGCGCAGATCCAGGCTCTTGGCTTCCAGCTCTCTTAAAACAGGCAGCCGGGAGGCACAAAACACCAATCCGGCCAGCAGCAGCGCCAAGACTGCCAGCAGCCAGAGGCTCTTGTAATGCCTTTTGAACCTTTGATAAAGGCTCTTAAGCTGCATTTCTTATTGCAGACGCTGGCGCAATTCCTGCAGCAGAGCCTGTATCTGTTGATCCGGAATAGCAGAGTCTTCACTGTCTTCCGGGCTCAGGCTCAGCCCGTGCTCCAGATTTTCCAATGCTTGTGCGTATTGGCCCAGTTCATTGAGGGCATAAGCCATCCAGATGTAGGCATCGGCATGATTTACATTTGTAGCGATGGCTTGGGTGAGAGCCGCCACGGCTTCTTCATACTCGCCCATTTTGTAATAGGCTTCGCCTTTGTGACGCCAGGGGCAAGACCAGTTTGGATAATCCCGGTTGATCGCATCATACAATGCCACTGCCTGATCCAGCTTTTCCATGCCCAACAGCACGTTGGCGAGATTGAAACGCTGTCCGGCCTGAAGGCTGTCCGCCTCGGCCAAGAGTCCATCGATCAACCGCTCGCTTTCCAGATTGAGGATATAAAGCATCTGGATACGGCTGAGGACGGCATTCTCTGGAGCCGCAGCACTTGTATTCAGGTAGGTAACAGCTTCCTCAAAGCTGGAAGAACTGGGGTTTTCCAGGTACTCATCCAGGCTGCCGTTGGCACCGGCAAAAAGGCTCAGCGCGGTGAGACACAAAGCAATAATCATGACGAAGTTCTTCATTGGTTCTCCTATATTTCTATGAATTATATTAATCATCAGTTAAAAAACAAGCCTGCCGAAACCTCCCCAAGCCTCGCTCCGTCCAGCTTGGAAGATCGCAATATACTCCGAAAGCGGTACTTCAGTTCAAGCTATCGGGATAATTCTCTCCACGCTGGGCTTCAGCTTGAAAGCTATACGCAGGATACCGCCGGTATAAGTAACCTTGGGAGCATCTTTATCGATGGGCAGATCCGGGAAAAAGATACGCCGTTCAAAGCGTCCGGTATCGATCTCCATGTTGTAGTAACAGGCAGGATTCTGGGCAAAAGTAAAGCTGCGGCTGCCGGAGAGGCGGAGATAATCTTCCGCCAGAGAGATATTGATCTCGTCCTTCTCGACGCCTGCCAGTTCCACCACGATTACCCACTCGCTATCGGTCTGATAGACATCGCACTTGGGATGCCAGACCTCGTCCAGGGCTTCTTCTATGGCCAAGGGACTGTTGGTGAGGCTGGAGACTTCGCCCAGCAGCTTCAGCATCTCCCGTTGGATACCCTTCAGGTTGCTAAAAATCTTGTCGTTCATAAGTACCCCGAAATAAAGGGGGAAACGGCTTCGCTGAAACCGCTCCCCCCAAAGGTTTAATACTCGCTACGTTCCTTGAAGGTAAAGATCTGTTCCCCACCTGCAGCAATGGTAATGGGGAAGGTAACCAGCATATTGTTGTCTGTCTCATAACGCTGGGCGCTTTCAATGATGCGGGTGTTGGCATTGAGCTGATATTGCACTTTGATCAGCTTTTCAGCATCGCTATTATTGCGTAGAGTCACCTGAATCACGCGCTCGGAGGTTCTTTGGTTGATCACGCGGGTTTCTCTCACGAGAGTGGAAGCCACCAGATCAAAGGCCTTGCCGGTGGTGAGCTTAATCTCTTCGTTACGGCTGGTGTGATCAATGTTATCTTCTCCGATGAATTCCAGATTGCCGTCTGTATCCTGGCGGTAAATCTTGAAGATACCTTTGGGCAGAGGCTTGCCCAGCCCGGCTTCTTCGGTGTTGCGAAACACGATATTGCTCAACACAGCATCGCTGAAGACAGAATAGACATACTCACCTCTGGCGTTGACGTTTTGCAAAGGATAGAGTTCCAATTGCTTGGTCTGATTGTTGGCAAAGGAGACTCTCTGATCCAGAGCATAAAGGTGAAAATCGTGGAAGGCGCGCTCTTCAAAGGATGGTGCCATCGAAGCAACCGCTGAATCTTCCATATACAAGTTCCTGGACATTCCTCCGGCAAAGGCGGGGCGCACCTGATTCACGTCTCCGGCCACCAGCTTCAGATTCACATCGTTAAATGCCCGGCCGGAATAGTTCCGGATGGTCACCCAAGAATTCAAAGCCAGCTCTTCTCCATCCCACACAGCATTGTAGGCCACATCCCAGCTAAAGCCACCGGTGAGGTAACTGAGCTGAACGGGGAATCTGCCGGTGCGGGGACTGATCAGGCTCCAGCGCAGAGTGGGACGGGTGTAGAAATTGCTGGGCAAGCTGGCAAGCTGGATCACTTCCACTTCCGATTCGTTGAGGATCAAAAGCCTGCCGGTGCCGGCTTCCACGATGCCCAGGGAAGAGCCATCGTAAAACTTTAACACGCCGGTGTAGCGGCTGGATTGATCGGAGGTGATGATCGTGACTTCCTGATCCAGATACTTGGCCATGATCTGAGCCTTGCCGGCCAAATCATATTCATAATTCTGTTCGGCTATGCGAATCTGATTCTCGGGAGAACTCACGATCACAGATGCGGCGTTGATCCGGGCAGTGATGTCCGAGAAATTATAGTCCTGCCTTCCCCGCTCCAGTTCCAGATCAAACTGGCTGCGAACAAGGGAAAGGTCGTCGTTGTATATAGTGATCCAATCGGTAGCGCCCAGCACTGAGATCATCATACTGAGCAGTAACAAGATACGTAAGCTATTTTTCATAGCTTCCTCCTCTGATTATTCAATTAAGTCTGTGACTTCTGAATATACTTACTCTCGGGAAAGGCTTTTCCTTGTCAAGAAATTTCCCGGCTTCCGGAAATTCAGATAGGAAGAACTCTTTTGAACCAGTAGAGTAGAGGCAGGGGTTTATTCCTGCCCCCCTCATCAAACCGTGCATGCGGTTTTCCCGCACACGGCTTTCCGACAAAGTTCGTCGTATGCATTCACAGTCAGTTCGCAAAGGAGTATTTTGA
>JAEZUG010000084.1 GCA_023421135.1 Candidatus Cloacimonadota bacterium
GACACCCATGTGACACCCATGTGACACCCATGTATCTTCATGCGTGTCTAATGGGTATGAGATGGGTTTATTATGCGTGAAGAATTGGGGGAGGGGGACAACCTGTGTCCATGCAGTCCATATCTTCCACTTTGTCCATTGGCCGGTATCTGGATCAGATAGCACAACTACCTTGTTGACAGAAAAGTCCATCTTGATTTTGGTGAGTCTCTTTTGGAGAACTTATAATGAATAATAGAACTACTCTTGCTCTGCTCATGCTGCTGCTGCTTTTCCTGGCTGCATGTGGAACTAATACTGATCTGGATGATGATCCGGATAACAACGATGCGCTGCTGTTTGGCACAGATAATAGCCTGGATATTATCACTTGGAACTTGCGGGAATTCCCCTGGCAGGGTGCTGAGACACTTGAAGCGCTGGCGCAGATCATACCCAGAACCAAAGCAGAGATTATTGCTCTGCAAGAGATTAACGACTACTCTGCCTTCCAGACTCTCAGTACGATGATTCCGGGATATAGCACCTTTGTCTATTCAGCCACTTCAAGTTATCGCCTGGCTTTTATCTATAAGACGGATGCGGTGGATGTGGATTCTGTCTTCACGATTTACGAGAATCAGACCAATCCTTTCCCCCGGGCTCCCTACATACTAAAAGTGAATTGGCGTGATAATGACTACTTTGTGATTAATAACCACCTGAAAGCCTATGGCGACAATTTCATAGATGAGATGGACGATTGGGATGATGAAGTGCGCCGCCGTCTTGCTTGCCAGCTTCTACACCAATATATCAGCACAGAGCTGCCTGATGATCGGGTAGTGGTGCTGGGTGATATGAACGATCAGATACAGGAACCGGTGGAGTATAATGTCTTTACGGTCTTTCTGGATCGTCCGGAGCAGTATCGGTTCGCCACAATGCCAATCGCTCTGAATCCCACATTTGATTCTGTATCTTACCCCAACTCAAACAGTATTATTGATCATGTTTTAATCACTAATGAGCTCTTTGAGGGCTTCCAATCCAGTGGATCAGTGTGTAAGGCAATACAGGTGGAAAAGTGGTATGGTAGCTGGACGAACTACACTTCTCAGATCTCAGATCACAGGCCGGTGGGTATCAGGCTGGCTTACTAGATTCTGATGCTCTGAATGGTGCCCTGATTGATCTTCAGGGCTGGCTCTCCATGGATCATCATCACGATGCCCAGTTCCTTCTGACAATTGGGGCATAGGGGGCGTGAGAAGGTTTGTGCTCCTGCGAGCCCGACCTTGTCTTCTGTGATGCTGGCAATCATCAGCTTGATCAATCTGCCTTTACCGGCTTTGAAATAACGAAAGAGCTTTGCTCCGCACCGGCAGTCTATATCTATAAGCTTACCGGTTCGCACGGCTTTTAGCTCTTGGTCAAAAGCTTGCGTACAGTAAAATTCTTCCCCGGAAGTCTGTTAAGAGCTCTTCCTGAACCAAGATAGCCATATCTTGCACTAGCAATAGCATATCCTGAGAAACTAATTCTCCCTTCTCTTTTGTAGTTCATTTCACCGAGCGATAAAGTGTATTCTGTACCTTGTCCCAGATCAGAGATGGCATCCGCTGGGAGGGTGAAGCTTCGGGCTGAAGGGTTGAGATTGGCGGCATATTCGTCTGTATCTTCTGTGAAGTGATTGAATGAATCCGCTCCGACAAACTGATACTGGCTGTTAGAACTGAGTTGCCAGGAAAACGAAGCCTCCTCGGTGGGATCGAAAGAGGTGGGGAACTGAGCGACCGGCATGGAGGGAAGCTTCATGATTGTCTCTGCTTTCACAAGGTCATTATAGACAAACTGGAAGGTATGGGAAAGCGTTGTATCAAAGACGGCAGAGCCTATCCAAACACCGCTGGTTGCACCCAGAAAGGCAACCATGGGATATTCCACTCCGTCTATCATGAGAGAGGCAGTATCATCAGGAGAGAGCAGGTCGTGATCGGTGTGAAGATATAGAGCTGAAAAGAGAATTGTGAGATCTCCTTTATCTTCAACCCCTCCATATTGGAAACTGATGTCCCAATCTGTGTTTGTGGGATTGATGTCCGGAGGGTTTGTGATCAGATCTTCCTGAGTGCATGCACTGACAAAGAGCAGGATCAACAGGCTCGCAATATTGAATAGCTTGAGATATCGATTCATGGTCTCTCCTTGAAATGTTGCGGATATTTCAAGAGTGGTAGGGTGGAGCAATGTGTCAAGCAGAGAATAAAAAAAAGCCGCAGGTTTGAGACCCGCGGCTTCTGTATATTAATGGGTTGAGATTACACAAGTCCCTGATCGCACATTGCATTGGCGACCTTGAGGAAACCAGCAATATTGGCACCTTTGACATAGTTGGTGAATCCATCTTTGTCTGTACCATTCTTACGGCAGGCTTCGTGGATGTTTCTCATGATGCTGTGAAGCTTCTCGTCCACTTCTTCTCTGTTCCAGTTCAAACGCATGGAGTTCTGAGTCATCTCCAAACCGCTGGTGGCAACACCACCGGCATTGGCGGCTTTTCCGGGAGCAAAGAGAATCTTGGCGGCCTGGAAGATCTCGACGGCTTCTGGCACGCAAGGCATGTTTGCACCTTCGCAGACACAGATACAGCCATTCTTGACCAGAGTCTTGGCATCTTCGGCACCGAGCTCATTCTGAGTGGCGCAAGGCATGGCGACATCGACGGGAACTTCCCAAGGACGCTTGCCAGCGAAGAATTTGGCATTCTTGAAGACATCAGCATAGTCGCTGACGCGGTCGTTGTTGGATGCACGAAGCTCGAGCATATAGGCTATCTTTTCGGCATTGAGACCTTCTTCATCATAGATGTAACCATCAGGACCGGAAATAGTGACAACCTTTCCGCCCAGTTCAGTAACCTTTTGTGCTGCACCCCAGGCAACGTTGCCGAAGCCGGAAAGAGCTACTCTCTTGCCTTCGAAGCTCATCCCTTTGGTCTTGAGCATTTCTTCGGCAAAATAGGTGGCACCAAAGCCTGTGGCTTCTGGACGCACGAGGCTTCCGCCCCAGTTCAGTCCCTTACCCGTGAGAACACCTGTGAACTCATTGGCAAGCTTCTTGTACATACCAAACATATAACCAATCTCACGACCACCAACACCGATATCACCGGCAGGTACGTCTGTATTCGGGCCAATATGACGGAAGAGTTCGGCCATGAAGGATTGGCAGAATCTCATGATCTCAGCATCACTGCGACCCTTGGCGTCAAAGTCGCTGCCACCTTTTCCACCGCCCATGGGCAGGGTTGTCAGGCTGTTCTTGAAGATCTGTTCGAATCCCAAGAACTTCAGGATTGAGAGGTTTACGCTGGGATGGAAGCGGAGACCGCCCTTGTAGGGGCCGATAGCGCTGTTGAACTGGACGCGGTATCCACGGTTTACATGAACTTCACCTTTGTCATCCATCCAGGGGACGCGGAAGATGATGGTGCGTTCCGGCTCAACGATACGTTCAAGAACATTAGCTTTCACGAAGCGTGGGTTGCTTTCATAAGCTTCCCAAATAGTTTCGACAACTTCTTGTACTGCTTGTAAGAATTCGGGCTCACCCGGATTCTTCGCTTTGACCTTTGCCATGAAATCATGAAAAGTCATTTCGTTCCTCCATGTATGTATTTTGTATTTTCGAGCATGGTAAAAAAGCCTCTGTTACTTGTCAAGTGTTTCCATCCAAAAGTTTGGCTACCCTCGGAGCTCTCAATCTGTGACTTACAGGGAAACCTGATCCAATCAGGGGACGGAGGTAAAACTTGAAGTCATCGGTCACTCCATTCCCTGCACTATTGATGTACTCGTGAGGCATGTGTCTGGTCTTTCTGGCGACATCAGTAAGCTTCTCCAACTGGTAGTTCACAGAGTAGAAGCCGGTTCTTTGAATGGAGATGGAGCCGTCCAGATTGTACCATATAGCATAGTGTGCGGCACGTTCTCCCACCTCTCTGGCTTCTCTTTGGTCAACATCTGAGACACAGCCCATAAAGGATCTTTGCAGATATCCGAAAGTATCGCTGCGTACGCGCTTGATATGAAGCTTATCCCGGATGAGGTCTGAAAGTAAGTCTCCCAGCATGCCTGTTCCGGAAAGCTGCACATTACCATGGGCGTCTGTTTCGACATTCGTGGCCAGCTTGGTCATCATAGGCACACCGTTTTCATCCACGATTCCTTCTGAGACTGCTATCACGCATCTGCCATACTTGTTGTAAACCTCATGGACATCGGTGAGAAACTTGTCTCGGTGGAAAGGACGCTCCGGCATATAGATAAGGTGCGGACCGTCGTCCGGATATTTCTGTGCCAGAGCTGAAGCAGCCGTCAGAAAGCCTGCATGCCTGCCCATCACAACCCCAATATACACTCCCGGGAGGGCTCTGTTATCAAGATTAACTCCAGTAAAAGCAGATGCCACAAACCTGGCTGCAGAACCGTAGCCCGGAGTATGGTCATTTAAGACCAGATCGTTATCTATGGTCTTGGGGATGTGAATAGCTCTGAACTCATAATCCGCCTGCTGAGCTTGCTCGTTCACAATCCTGACCGTATCGGCAGAATCGTTACCCCCAATATAGAAGAAATAGCGCACATCATGCGCCTTCAGAACCTTGAAGATCTCCTTGCAGTATGCTTCATCCGGTTTGTCCCGGGTGGACATCAAGGCAGAAGATGGCGTCTCGGCGATCTGTTCCAGATTGTGCGTAGTCTCTTGGGTTAGATCCACAAACTCCTCATTGATGATACCCTGAACTCCGTGAAGAGCTCCATACACACGTGTGACCTGAGAGAACTTTCTGGATTCAAGAGCAACACCGACCAAAGATTGGTTGATTACGGCGGTAGGTCCGCCGCCCTGGGCAACCACGACTTTTCCATCCAACTTCATAATGACTCCTTCATAAGATTATCTTTTCCATAGTTTCCCACAGCCGGATTTTCTGTCCAGAAGAAAATACTTGCACAAATAGGCTTGGGTAAAAAGAATGTCTGGGGAGAAGATATGAGTTATATAGTCCTTGCCAGAAAGTACAGACCCCAGACCTTCGCAGAGGTTTATGCTCAGGAACACGTTACAGACATCCTGATAAACGCCATAAACAGCAACCGGGTGAACCACGCCTATTTGTTTAATGGTCCGCGCGGAGTGGGAAAAACTTCCCTTGCCAGAATCCTTGCTAAGAGCTTGAATTGTGAGAAGGGTCCCACCATCACACCATGTAATGTGTGCTCTAATTGTGTGGAGATTACTTCCAGCACTTCCACAGACGTGATAGAGATAGATGGAGCTTCAAACAACGGTGTGGACGACATCCGCGACCTTCAGGAAGAGCTGATGTATGCTCCGGCTCATTCCAACTACAAGATCTATATCATCGATGAAGTGCACATGCTTTCCAAGAATGCCTTCAATGCCTTGTTGAAAACTCTGGAGGAACCTCCTGAGAACGTAATCTTCATCTTTGCCACCACTGAACCACACAAGGTCTTGCCCACCATCATCTCCCGCTGTCAA
>JAEZUG010000086.1 GCA_023421135.1 Candidatus Cloacimonadota bacterium
GACACCCATGTGACACCCATGTGACACCCATGTAACTTCATGCGTGTCAGATGGGTATGTCTTGCGTATCCTATGAGTGTCGAATTGGGGAGAAACAAGCGGGAAGGATGCAGGATAACCAGCCCGAGACGACGAAGATTCCACCAGAAAAGAGTGTGAACCGGACTTCCCACAAGAAAAAGATTGACACCCAGCTCAAACACTCCATAGAATGCACACAAAGCATAAATGGAGTATTGAAATGAAGAAATTCTGGCTCATAAGTCTGATTCTGATCTTGAGTCTGGGACTTTTTGCCGAGCGCAAAGCCCTGCTGATCGGCAACGCCAACTACGATGGCATGACTCTTGCCAGCCCCATAAACGATATCACCGCCATGGAAGCTGCCCTGGGCAATTGGGGCTTCAGCGTGAGCAAGGCTCAGAACCTCAATCTGGCGCAGATGAACAGCACTATCAACACTTTTATCAGCTCCATCGAAGCCGAGGATGAAGTATTCTTTTACTACAGCGGTCATGGCGTCTTTGGCGGGGCAAACTATCTGGTGCCTGCCGGATTAAACCTGCAAAACCGCCAGACCTTCTCGCAGACTGCCTATCCCCTGGCGCAATTGATCCCGCGGCTATCCGTTGCCAAAGCCGCCGTGCTAATGCTGGAAGCCAGCCGCAATTGGATCACCGCCGCAGGTTCGACTCCCAAGCCTTTTGCTGCAATTACCACCGCCGATAGTCTGGTCTCTGTGCTCAGCGCTGCCCAGGCGAGCACCTGCGTAAACCTTGCAAACCCTCCGCACAGTGCTTTCACCCAAGCTTTCATCGCCAAGTTCAACCAGAGCACAGAATCCTACAACACAACCATTCAAGCCCTGCAAACCGAGCTCCGGGCCGTTCCCAGCCGTCCCATCGATCCCTGGATCTCGCCACGTCCCTTGAAGAACGATTTCCTGATGAATCTGCAGAATCAGAGGTTCTTCTTCAAAGGCGGAGCCATGGACCTGGAGGGTGGAGGCAGCCTTTCCTGGTGAGCCTCTGCCGGAGATTGATGGTGTGAAACTTAGCTCCAAAGCTCTCTTCCCACTGCTCTTCTGGATCTGGTTTGCCATCCTGCTGATCCTGAACGTGATCCCGATCGGCAATGATATGAACAAAGGGCTGAGTGGCAATCATATCCTGGAATTCCGCTTGGATTACCTGGTGCATTCGATCACGATACTGGGCTTTGCCTGGCTCAATCTGGCAGCCCGAAGCCTGGGATCACCCGGCCTGAAGCTGGCTCCTTTTACAGCTCTGGTCGTGCTCGGTGCCGTTCTCTATGAATTGGTGCAATACCTTATTCCCTGGCGCAGCTTCAATCCGGTGGATATGTTCTATGGCTTTGTGGGAGCAGTGCTTGCCGTCTTATTTGTTGGGCTGGACGGAGTGGTTCGCAGCTCGAGAAAAAGCTCTTTATCCACAGCCTCGACACCTTTATTGAAAATGGACAAGGCTGAGTCGGAAGAGACAGGTTGACAGAAGAGTCCGCGAACTTATACTATCTGTATAATTTTACGAGTGGTAAAGGAGTTTGACGATGGAAAGCAGTGTGAACCGCAGTGTCGCCGCAGAGCTGGAATCCCGCCAGGATGAGCTGGTGAATTATGTGCTTCAAAGGCAGTTTAAGCTCCAACCAGGGCTTGCCGAGAGCTACGATGACCGGCAGATGCAGCATTGCCGCCAGGATGTGGCATATAACCTCAGTTACCTGGCCCAGGCTATCCAATTCAATTCCAGCAAGATCTTCCTGGAATACACCGCCTGGCTGAACGCTCTGCTGAATCGTCTGGGGCTTCCCACCAAAGACCTGATCAATAACTTTGAAAGCATCAAACAAGTCCTGAGCGTGCATCTGGATTCCGAAGCCTACCCTGTGGTTGCCACCTATCTGGATCCAGCCCTGGAGAGCCTCAGATCCCCGGATATAGAGAGCAGTTCTTTTATCGAGCCGGTGAATCCTCTCTTTGCCAGAGCGCAGACTTTCCTTTCCCACATTCTGGCTGGAGACCGTTTGGCAGCCACCAGCCTGATCCTGCAGCTCGCAGATGAAGGACAAAGCATCAAAAGTATCTATTTGAACATCCTGCAGCCGGTTCAGCGTGAGATCGGTTTGCTGTGGCAAACGGGAAAGATAACTGTGGCTCAGGAACACTATTGCACCAGCATCACCCAGCTGGCAATCTCCCGGCTTTATCCTTATATTTTTGCGGAACACAGCACGGGCAAAACCCTCATAGTCACCTGTGTTTCCGGTGAACTGCACGAGATTGGTCTTCGTATGCTGAGCGATATCTTCGAGCTGGAAGGCTGGGACACCTGGTATCTGGGCGCCAATATGCCGATCAAGGACGTTATTCAAACCATCAAAGACAAAGCCCCTCATCTAATCGCCGTCTCCGCTACCATGACCTTCCATCTGACGCGCGTCTCGGATCTGATAACCCAAATCCGGGAAGCAGGGATCAAAACGCCGATCATGGTCGGAGGATACCCCTTCAACCTCGATCCGGAGCTCTGGAAAGAGATCGGAGCGGATGCTTATGCCAAGGATGCTGAGGAAGCCCTGGAGATAGCGAACAAGCTGACGGGCTGTTCATGAAGATACCCGTTCTGCTGCTGGCTGTCTCCTCCAATGCAGTCATCAACCGGGTGCTCTTTTCCGAGCTTCCTGGCTTGCAAGCAACTCCGGGCACTCCTTTTATCCAGCTCTTTGATCAGCATAACCGGGATAAAGCCCAGAGCTTCTTCCTCAGTTGCCAGGGTCCCAAGCTCACCCCCGTCTCTGAGCTGGTGATCAATCTTCCCGGCCTGAGGCCAACCATTATGAGCTTCCAGGGTTTTGGACAGGCTGATGAACGCATTATTACTGCCTATATGGATTCTGATACCTTTCTCCGCTTGTTGGGAGAACACTCCAGCCTGGATCAGGAAAGCTCCGATAAGCTCCGGCAAGCTTGGAACAGTCAGATGGAAGGCACGAGCGTCAAGGATGAAATCAGCTATCTGGAAGAGATGGCAAAGGTCAATAATGAGCTAATCTCCACCCAGCGGGAACTGAGCAAGAAGAATGTCGAACTAGCGAGGCTGAATGAGATCAAGAACCGCTTTGTGGGCATGGCGGCTCACGATCTGCGCAATCCTCTTTCTGCCATCAGCAGCTTCAGCAGGTTCCTGCTGGATGAACTCACTGAAGACAGCGATCCCACCCAAGCAGAATTCCTCCAGATCATTCACGATACCGGGAACTATTTGCTCAAGATGGTGGAAGATCTCCTGGATTTAACCCATATGGAAAGCGGAAAGCTCCAGCTTGAACTCGAGGAAACAGACCTCAGCTTGCTGCTGCGGGAAACCGTGCGGCTGCATCAGAATCTGGCAGAAAAACGGGGGATGCATATCCTCCTGGAGTCATGTCCCTCTGTGTGCAAGGCTCTGATCGATCCCAATAAATTCAAGCAGGTGCTCTCCAACCTGATCGGCAACGCCATCAAGTATTCTCCAGAGGACACCACAGTGTTTGTTTCTGCAGCCTGTGATTGCAAGAATCTCACCATCACGGTGCGGGATCAGGGCTATGGCATCGATGAGAAGGAACAGGAACTGATCTTTGAACCCTTCAAGAAAGCCACCAGCGCCACCAAAACCACAGCTCAATCCGTGGGACTGGGTCTGTCCATTACCAAAAACATTGTTACCGCCCACAAAGGCAGTATCCGGGTGGAGAGTAAGCCAGGAGAAGGCACCAGCTTCATCATCACTATCCCGCTGGGGCTCTGATCTCTGCGGGACTGTGTACTATTCTATTTTCACGAGGATTTCAGGATTAGAAGGATTCGTGTTCATTTGTGATCTATTTGATCCTTTTTATCCAGTCGATCCAGTTATCTGTGTTCTATGATTCATCAGGTGAATCAGGTCGATCAGGTTATCAGAGTGAGACCGTTGCACATGCCGCAAAACATGGCGAGTATTAGGATTTACCTCTCTGCTCTGCGTATCGTCATTCCTGCGAAGGCAGGAATCCATACACTTGTTAACCAGATGTAGAACAACGGGTTGTAG
>JAEZUG010000049.1 GCA_023421135.1 Candidatus Cloacimonadota bacterium
CCTTCAACTCTGTGTCGCATGTTTCACCTTCTTTTTTCCTGAGGGAACTGGCTTTCTGGGGGTAATATCCGCATCTTCCTCGGTTTCTTCAACCGTTGTGGCGCTTGCCACTTCGTCGATGGGTTTCACGCCCCTGCTGCGGGCTTCTTTGATCTTGTGATAGATGGTATCAACATCCATCCCCAGTTCCAGATCATATTTTTTAAGCTTCTGCATGATTTCTTCGAGGGATTTCTTACCGAAATTACGGAACTTCAGCATCTCAGCTTCGCTCTTTGAGACCAGCTCGCCAATGGTTTCAATCTTGGCCGCAGCCAGGCAATTGGCAGCACGAACTGTGAGTTCGATCTCGCGGACGCTCATGGACAGGATGCGTTCCTTTTCTTCCAGCTCGGGATCCAGCTCGATATCTTTGATGTATTCGGGCTCAGTATCAAACAGACTCAAGCGGGCGAACATATCTTTGAGTATCTTTCCGGAAAGGAAAAGGGCTATCTTGGGTTCGATGGCACCGTTGGTGTGAATTTCCAGAATCAGACGGTCAAAATTCATGCGTTCTTTTACACGTTGATGACTTACGCTGAAATTAACTTTCAGAATCGGTGAATAGACAGAATCAATCGGGATAAAACCGATCGGATGTCCTTCGGGATTCTGTCTGTCGGCCGGCACGTAGCCCCTTCCGATCCCAATAATCAGCTCAATCTTGAGGTCTATATCTTCTGTAACTTCCAGAAGATAGAGGTCCTTATTGATGATGCTGATATAGGGATGCTCCTGAATCATGGAAGCGGTGATCACGCCTTTGCCTTTCTTTTCCAGAACGACGGTGATCTCTTCCACTGAGCTGGATTGAATCACCAGCTGTTTCAGCCTCAGGATCAGGTCTATATAATCCGAATTGGTGCCCGGAATCGGAGTAAATTCATGGTGCAGACCTTCGATCCGCACGTAGCGGACGGCTGCGCCTTGAATGGAAGACAGAAGCACTCTGCGCAGAGTGTTTCCGATCGTGGTTCCAAAGCCGGGTTCCAAAGGACCGATTTCAAACTTGCCGTAGGTTCTGGAATACGTTTCTTTGTCGTGATCCAGTGCTTCGGGCATCTGTAAAGGTTCGAGATACATCATAGTGAACTCCTCGCTATCATCCAGGGGACTATTTGGAGTAATACTCAACGATAAGACGGGTATCAACAGTCACCGGTATTTCTGATGCAGCCGGAACCGTTAGGAATTCGCCTCTCATGTGTTCTTTATCAACTGAAAGCCAGGAGAAGGGACTGGTGCTTTCTGTCCGTTCCACTGCTTCCATAACAGCTTTAATGCTTCTGCTCTTTTCACGCACTTCGACGACGTCTCCGGGCTTGACCAGGAAAGATGGGATATCCACTTTCTTGCCATTGACCATGATGTGGCCGTGATTTACGAATTGACGGGACTGCATGCGGGTGACCGCAAAGCCCATCCGATAAACCACGTTGTCCAGTCTGCGTTCCAGGATTTGCAGCAAGAGGTCACCGGTCACACCGGTCATCTTGGCAGCCTTGACAAAGTAGGAGCGGAATTGCTTTTCGAGCAAACAGTAGGTCAGGCGGAGTTTTTGCTTTTCCTTGAGGTGAACGCCATAATCACTAAGCTTGCGGCGCATGGTTTTGCCATGTTGTCCTGGAGGGAACTTTCGCTTGTTGAGGATACGGTCAAATTTGGCGGGTCCGAAGATGTTTTCACCAAACTTACGACAGAGTTTTGCTCTGGGTCCTGTATATCTAGCCATCGTATCCTCCCTTAGATCCTTCTGGTTTTGGGCGGACGGCAACCGTTGTGCGGAATGGGGGTCTCGTCCTTGATCATGGTTACTCTTAAGCCGGTGGCATTGATGGAGCGAATGGAAGATTCGCGGCCGCCGCCGGGTCCTTTGACTATAACGCTGACGCGATTGATGCCCATTTCCAGACCGGCTTTGGCAACTTCTGCTGCGGCGATCTGAGCGGCATAGGGGGTGCTTTTACGGGAGCCTTTGTTACCAACCTTACCACCGCTAGACCAGGCTAAAACGTTGCCTGCACGGTCTGTAAGACTGATAATCGTGTTGTTGAAGCTGGAGTGTACGAAGATGATACCTTCGTCAAATGCCAGACGAACACGTTTTTTCTTTATTCTGGTTTTCTTTGCCATTATAGCTCCTATTTCTTCTTCTTGATCGCGCCGGCTTTGGGTCCCTTACGGGTGCGGGCATTGGTGTGGGTTCTTTGTCCACGAACGGGAAGACCACGTTTGTGGCGAAGCCCACGATAGCAGCCAATCTCCATCAAGCGTTTGATGTTCATAGCTGTCTGGGTGCGCAGCGATCCTTCCACGACGTATTCGTTTTGCACGATGTCGCGGATCAATTTTTCTTCTTCAACTGTCAGATCTTCAACCTTCTTCATCTCGTCGATATTAGCTTTCTTGCAAATCTGTTTGGCAAGAGTGGGGCCAATACCGTAGATATAGGTAAGACCAATGAACAGCCGCTTTGACTTAGGAATTTCTATACCTGCAATGTGTGCCAAGTTGGTCCTCCTTATCCCTGTCTTTGTTTATGTTTAGGGTTGGTGCTGCAGATAACACGGATAACGCCGTGGCGCTTGATAATTCTGCAATCCTTGCAGATTACTTTAACGGATGCTCGTACTTTCATTGTTATCTCCCTGCATTGACAAACCGTTTAGGGTGTATGCATTCATTATTTATAACGATATGTGATCCTGCCACGGGTGAGGTCGTAGGGAGAAAGCTCCACTTTGACCTTATCCCCTGGGAGGATACGAATATAGTTCATACGCATCTTACCGGAAGAATGAGCCAATATCTCATGACCATTCTCCAGCTCAACGCGAAAAGTAGTGTTTGGCAGCGCTTCTGTCACAACGCCTTCAACTTCGATGACACCGGATTTTGACATAACTAACCTCTTATCGTAGAAAGAATTTCAGGTTCCCCGGCGGTTACCAGGATACTATGTTCAAAGTGAGCAGATAAACTGTCATCCAGCGTGTAAAACTCCCAGCCCATTTCCTTGACCTTGTTGGTGCCGATGTTTACCATCGGTTCAATCGCCAAAGTCATACCGGCTTTGATTCTGGGACCACGCCCGGCCTTTCCGCTATTGGGTATCTGGGGATCTTCATGCAGATCTCTGCCGATTCCATGACCGGTGAGGTTGTCTGCCACAAAGTATCCCATCTCTGCCACATAGCTTCCAATCGCTGCTGAGATGTCACCTATCCGGTTATCAACTCTGGCAGCCGCAATTCCACGCCTGAGCGCTTCCTGGGTTACCTGCATCAACCGCTCTGCTTCGGCAGTAATCTTGCCAACTGCATAGGTGCGGGCTGCGTCACCGTAGAAACCATCTTTCAGGACTCCGACATCTATTCCAATGATATCACCTTCGGCCAGCACAACTTTCTTGGAGGGGATACCGTGTACAATCCCGGAATTGACCGAGGTGCACAGAGTACCAGGAAAAGGCGGAAGACCGTCGTTTCTGTATCCTTTGAAAGCAGGTTTGGCTCCACGACTCGTGATGAAGCTTTCGGCAAACCTATCCAGCTCCAGAGTGTCAACTCCGGGAACTATCATGGCTTCCAGCTTCTCAAAGAGCTCTGCAATCAAGCCGCAGCTGATGCGCATTCTTTGGATATCAGAGTCGTTTTTCAGGTAGATCATTAGTTTGTACGTCCGCGAAGCTTGCCTTTCTTCATGAAACCGTCGTAGTGACGCATCACGAGGTGAGATTCGATCTGTTGCAGGGTATCAAGAGCAACACCAACCACGATGATCAGACCGGTTCCACCGAAGTAGAAGGGAAGATCCAACCATTTGGTCATCATCTCAGGCATCAAGGCTACTAAAGCGTAGAAGATAGCGCCGGGAAGAGTGATTCTTACCAACACGGAATTGATGTAATCGGCAGTCTTCTTTCCGGGCTTCTTGCCAGGAATATGTCCGCCATACTTCACCATGTTCTCAGCCATTTCGGTGGGGTTAAGCACCATAGCTGTGTAGAAATAGGCGAAGAAGATGATCAATCCAACGTAAAGAAGGGTATAGAGCAATGCACCCGGTGAAAGCCATCTCTGAAGCGTCACCATGAAGCCGCCATTCTTGCCAAAGAACATGGCAATGGTGGCAGGAAACATGATTACAGACTGGGCAAAGATGATGGGAATCACACCAGCGGTGTTGACCCTCAAGGGGATGAAAGTGCTCTGTCCGCCATATACCTTTCTACCGACAATGCGTTTGGCATATTGCACCGGTATCTTGCGTACGGCTTCGGTCACGAAGATCACTGCAGCGGTAACGCCAACCATGATGATCAGAGCGATCAGACGCAGGATCCAGGCTTTCATGTCAGTACCGGCGGTTTGGAACATTCTGATGAATCCTTCCGGGTATCTGGCAATGATACCGGCAAAGATGATCAGAGAGATTCCATTACCAATACCATGCTCTGTGATCTGTTCTCCCAGCCACATAACAATCATGGTACCGGTGATCAGGGTAATCACTCCCGTGAAATGGAAGAGAAAACCTGCATTGGGAACCACACCGGAAAGGTTGGTAAGCCAAAGGGTGATGGTGACGGCGTTGAAAGCCGCCAATCCGACTGTCCCGTAACGAGTGATCTGATTGAGCTTCTTTTGACCGTCAGCTCCCTCTTTACGCAGCTTCTCAAAGTAAGGAATGATACTTCCCAGAAGCTGAATAACGATGGACGCCGTGATATAGGGCATGATACCCAGGGCAAAGACGGAAGCGCGCTCAAAATTGCCACCCACAAAGAGATCCAGCAAACCATAAATGGTTCCCTGTCCACCTTGAGGGCTTTCAAAGAAGGCTTTGAGTGCAGATGCGTCCACGCCGGGAACAGGCACGAAGCTACCAAGACGGTAAAGCACCAAGAACAATGCTGTGAAGAGAATCTTCTTTTTCAAGTCCGGAATCCGGAACATGTTAGCAATGGTCTTAAACAAACTAGATTACCTCCGCCTTGCCGCCGCTCTTCTCAATGATCTCAATTGCACGTTTGGAAAAGGCATTTGCCTTGATATGAACGGCTTTGGTGAATTCCTCATTAAGAGCTGCCAGGACCTTGACGGGAGCTTTGGCTTTTTGACCCTTGGTAGGGATCAGTCCCAAAGCTTCCATTTTAGCGATATCAAGCTCGCTCTCCTCAAACGCGATCAGGCGGCTGAGATTCAAGGTGCGGTAGGGGACTCTAAAGATATTCTTGAAACCACGCTTGGGCAAACGACGGTGGATGGGCATCTGACCACCTTCGAAGGCTGCAGGAACGGTTCCGCCAGCACGGGCTTTGGTACCCTTGTGACCGCGTCCGGCCTGATGGCCACTACCGCTTCCCTGTCCTTTTCCCAGACGTTTCTTGTTCTTTCGACCGGCAGGTTTTCCCAGGTTGTGTAGATTCAACATAATTATTCTCCCTGCAGGGTTTCAACTTTAATCAGGTAGGATACTTTCTTGATCATACCCATGATGCTTGGGCTATCTTCATGAATGCGGCTCTTGCCGATCCGTCCCAGACCGAGGGACTCGATAACTCTCTTGTGGTCTTCTTTACGATTTATAGTGCTGCGTATTTGGGTCACTTTAATCTTCATTTTTCCTCCTGCCCGGTAAGCTCCGCGACAGTTTTATTACGAAGACGGGAGACATCCTGCACGGTTCTGAGAGCCTTAAGACCCAGGATGGTTGCTTTCACAACGTTCGTGGGGGTGTTGGAGCCCAGGGATTTGCAGAGGATGTTCTCAATGCCGGCCACTTCAAAGATCGCACGGGTGGTACCTCCGGCGATAACGCCGGTACCGGGACGGGCGGGCTTCATCATGATGCGGCTGGCTCCATATCTGGCTATATAATCGTGGGGAATGGTTCCTTTCACGATTGGAACCTTGAACATCGATTTCATGGCTTTCTCTTTGGCTTTGCGGATAGCATCAACAATTTCGTTGGCTTTTCCAGCTCCGACGCCGATAGTGCCTTTGCGATCGCCAACTACTACGATGGCGCTGAAACTGAAGTTTCTACCGCCCTTCACGACTTTGGCAACACGCTTGGTCTCGATGATCTTCTCCACATAGGGACTTTCTTCGATGTTTGTTCTTTCGTAATTCAAGCTATCCTCCTCTTAGAATTCCAGACCGGCTTTGCGAGCACCATCGGCCAGAGCTTTCACTCTGCCATGATACTTGTAACCGGCACGATCGAAGGCAACCTTGGTAATTCCGGCTGCAAGAGCTTTTTCTCCCAGTTTCAGACCGACGGCAAAACTTTGCTCTGTCTTCTTCATTCCGGGGGTGAGCTCCATATCTTTGGCGATCGTGGACATGGATACCAGGGTCACACCCTTGACGTCATCTATGATTTGAGCATAGATGCTTCTAAGGCTGCGAAAAACTGCCAGTCTCGGACGTTCAACGTTACCGCTGAGATGCTTGCGGATAGCTGCTCTGCGACGGGCACGAAGGCGGGTTTTTTCTGTACTATATTTCTTTCTCATCTTAGTGCCTCACTTATTTTGAACCAGCTTTTCCAGCTTTGATTGGTACATATTCGTTCTCATAACGTATGCCTTTACCCTTGTAGTTTTCAGGGGGACGACATCCACGCACTTCGGCTGCAAACTCGCCCACCAGTTGTTTATCGATCCCTTTGATACGGATGATACTGGTGAGGTCGCTACGGGTTCCCTTGGAACGGGGAACAGCCTGTGCTTCAACTGTTAAACCTTCGGGGATCTTGAACATGGTGTCATGTGAGTATCCCAGAGAAAGCTTCAACCAGGGGCCAATTACTTCTGAGCTATAACCGGTGCCGATGATGTGGAGGGTCTTCATGAAACCTTCTGTCACACCAGTCACCATGTTTTGCAGCAGAGCTCTGGTCAGGCCGTGATAGGCGCGCAGGGTCTTGGTTTCTTCGGCACGTTTGACGTGCACGATGCCATCTTCCTGCTCGACGGTGATACCATCGAGAAGCTCATACTTAAGCTCGCCTAAGGCGCCC
This sequence comes from Candidatus Cloacimonadota bacterium, assembly GCA_023421135.1. Lineage (GTDB taxonomy): Bacteria > Cloacimonadota > Cloacimonadia > Cloacimonadales > Cloacimonadaceae > PHBP01. The sequence goes on from JAEZUG010000049.1 coordinate 7,072, forward strand.
TTGGCCACTACTTCCTTACCGTTAACGGTAATTGTGGTTCCGGGATTAAGTTTGATGGGGGCTCTTCCTATTCTGGACATCTATCCTCCTACCAAACCCGGCAGACGTATTCGCCGCCAACTTTATTGATTCTGGCATCACGGTCAACCATCACACCCTGGGAGCTGGAGATTATTGCACAGCCGGTGTTATTGAATACGCTGGGAAGCTTGTCGCTTTTCACGTACACTCTGCGACCGGGCTTGGAAACGCGCACCAAACCTCTCATGACGGGTTCACCTGTGTTGGTATAACGCAGATTTACCAGGATTCTTCTGTAGTTGAATTTGCTTTGCGGGTCTTTCTCAAGAACCTGCATGCTATTCACGAAGTTCTCGTTGGCAAGGATCTTCACAATTGCTTCTACAAGCTTATTGTGATTTACGATCACTTGCGTATGACCGGCACGATATGCATTACGGATTTTGGTCAATGCATCAGCTATCGGATCACTAACGCTCATTCTATCTCCTTATTTTTTACCAGCTGGATCTTGTGACGCCGGGGATTTGGCCCATTGAGGCATATTTGCGGAAGCAAAGACGGCACATGCCGAAATCGCTCATATAGGCACGGGGGCGACCACAAAGCTTGCAGCGGTGATATTGTCTGACTTTGAACTTGGGAGTTCTTTGTTGCTTGATGATAAGTGATTTCTTCGCCAAAATAAATCTCCTTATTGATTTCTTTGGAAGGGCATACCAAGCTCTTTCAGAAGTTCACGGCTTTCTTCATCGGTCTTGGCCGTGGTTACAATAGTGATATTGAGGCCACGAATGGCATCGATCTTATCGTATTCGATTTCTGGGAACACGGTCTGCTCTTTGAGACCAAAGGAAAAGTTTCCTCTGCCGTCAAAAGCATCTGCCGGGATACCACGGAAGTCTCTGATCCTGGGGATTACGATGGAGATGAGTCTATCATAAAACTCATACATCACTTCGTCACGCAGGGTCACTTTGCAACCGATAGGCATGCCTTGACGCAGTTTGAAATTGGAGATGGATTTTCTGGCCTTGGTGACGATCACTTTGCGGCCGGTAATCTGTTCCATATCTTTCACTGCGTTATCCAGTAATGCCTTATTTTGTGTGGCACTGCCGACACCCATGGACACAACGATTTTTACCATCTTGGGCACCATGTGGGGATTGGTGTATTCAAAGCGCTTGGTAAGTGCCGGAATCACCTGGCTGGTATATTGTTCTTTTAAACGATTCATTTCCTTCTCCCTTACAGCTCGTCACCGGATTTCTTGCAAACACGCACGCGCTTGCCAGCTCTAACCTGAATAACGGCTTTGGAAACGGCTCCCAGTTTCTCATTG
>JAEZUG010000016.1 GCA_023421135.1 Candidatus Cloacimonadota bacterium
AATATCCGCGGAGGACTCACTGGCTCCTTTGAGAAGACCAGCAACAAGAAAATGGACGATGGCACCACCATCTTCCGCATCGGTGTTTGGGCAGAAGTGAATTTATAGTGAATAGTGAATAGTGAACAGTGATCAGTGCACAGTGAACAGAGGTTTGTATGTGAAGCTGGGAAAGAAAGGGTTGTCCCTGTAGGGGCAGACCATCGACAAGGTTGCTTAGGCTCATCATAAACAAACATCCCTCACTCCCTGTCATGAAGACCGAGCTTGTCATGACAGGGGGTGAGGGATTAATTCATCAAGATGATCCATCTGGCGCTTGATCCGGGGTTCCGCTCCTCCACCCCAAAAAACCGCAAGCGGTTTTCTGCCCCCGTCGCTTCACCCCGGGCTATAGAATATCACTCCTCCGGAGTCTGCGGGCAGACATACAGGTCTGCCCCTACAATAGACGGTTGCACATACCGTAAAACATGGCGCGTCTTAGGCTTCTTCTCCATGCTCCGCGCATCGGCATTTCTGAGAACTGATTGTTATTCAATAGTCTTCAAGTGGTCAAAGTCCTCTCCCAGCTTCGCACTTACGCTCTTGTCACTCGTCATGTCACTAACTGATACGACACCCATGAGACACCCATGTGACACCCATGTGACACCCATGTAAAATCATGCGTGTCACATGGGTATGAGATGGGTTTCCAATGCCTGTGGAATAGGGGCAATTTCTAAGCAGGAATCTACTCATAAATTAGCAAGCAGAGATCATTGCACAAAATGGGATATCTGTGACAAAACTCCTGCAGTGTCCACTTCAGCACAAGTCAATTCACATACTGGCATTATCCTGAAAATCAACGAGATAGGAGTCTTTCATCATTCCTGTTCAGGTTTTACCACAGCTCTCGGAAAATATCTGAAAAAAAACTCACATTCCTCTTGACAGGAATCATAATGTCTCAAAGAATAGCAACGAGAGCTCAAAAAAACTCACGAAATCTCATGAGAGGCTCTCCAAAGCAAGGCCAATAGGCAATACCAGAATCTGAATGGAAAAGGAATCAGGATGTCCGGAGAATTTTTAGGTTACTTTGAGAACTCGGTAAACAAGCAGCGGGTGATCGTGCCGGCAAGTTTCAAGAAGAAATTTGCTGCCGAATCCAGCCGCAGCGTGATCGTTACCCTGGGTCCCAATGATACCATTGCTATCTACCCAATCGACAATTGGAAAGACACCCTGGAGAGGCTCAAATCCGGGACGGATGACGATAAGCTCCTGAGAACCCAGCTCATAGATTTTGCCATGACCGAGCAGGAATTGGAAGGTCCAGGCAGAGTGAGGATTCACGAGCAGCTTCTGGAAGACGCCGGCATCACCGATAAGGTGATCATCAAAGGTGAAGGCCACTATATCAGCTTGTGGAATCCTGATACCTTCAATACCATCCGCAAGTCCAAGCTGGAGATGCACCGCAAGAAATTTAATTCGGAAGACTATCAGAAATGAGTAATTATCACGTTCCCGTTATGCTAAGTGAATGCCTGGAAGCTCTTCAGCTTCGGACGGGAGCGGTGTATGTGGATGCCACATTGGGCGGAGCAGGGCATAGTCTGGCTATGCTGCAAGCCTGCCCAGGAATCAAGCTATACAGCTTTGATCAGGATATGGACGCTATTCGTCACAGCTCTGAAGTGCTGCAAAGTTTTAGTGACCAGGTGGAGCTGATCCAAGCCAATTTCTCTGCCTTGCGTACAGAACTGGCACTCAGAAGAGTGGCTGGGATCAATGGTATTCTTTTTGATCTGGGGCTGTCATCGCATCAGATTGATATGGTGGAGCGGGGCTTTAGTTTTGACAGAGATGCTACCCTGGATATGAGGATGGATCAGGAGCAGGAATACAGCGCTCTTGAGGCTGTCAATCAACTGGAAGTGGGAGAATTGGCTCGCATAATCCGCTCATATTCGGATGAGCTGCATGCTTTGCGCATTGCCAAGGCGATAGTCTCTGCACGCCAGGAAACTGAAATCAGAACCACCCGAAACTTGGCTGCTATCATTGAAAGCGTGGTGGGAGCCGGCACCAAGGACTCGCTCAAGAGCAAAGTCCGGGTGTTTCAAGCCATCCGGATCCATGTCAATCAGGAGCTGGATGTGTTGGAGCAAGCGCTTGTTGATGCAATTCATCTGCTGGTTCCCGGTGGTAGAATTGTAGTGATGAGTTATCACTCTCTGGAAGACAGAATCGTCAAAAACATCTTCCGGGATGCGGCTCAGGGTTGTAAATGCCCTCCCAAGATGATCCAGTGCAATTGCGACGAAAAGCAGCGCATAAAGCTCATCACCCGCAAACCGGTGGAAGCAAGCGTAAATGAAGTAACAAATAACAACCGGGCTCGCAGTGCCAAGCTGCGCGTTGCGGAAAAAATATGGGGGAAATAATGAGAGGAAAATTCGCTGTTCTAATCCTTGTTTTTGTGGCAGCAGTATTTATGTACTTTCATAATGGAAACCAGGTTGTGCGCTATACCAAAGAGTACTCCAACCTGGAAAAGACTTTGAATGCCGAGAAAAACATCAATACAGAGCAATTGGTGGAGCTGGACGATCTGCGTTCGGGGCGTCATATCTCATCTTTAGTGAGAGTTGAGCTGAGCAATTTTATTGCAGATAAGCCAGCCGGTAGTGTCGTTTATGTTCAAGAGCCTTCACCCAAGCAAGAGGATAAATCCTATTGCATTATAGATCTGATCGCTTCCCGGGCTGAAGCGAAGAACGTAGAAATTATTCTAGACTAGAGACGTCGTGAAATCTCGTTATCGTCTCTTGGTTCTTCTCTTAGGTGGCATCAGCCTGCTTTGGGCTGTTTACCTCTTCTGGATCCAAATTCTTGATCCCTATCAATTGGGTGGGTTTCGCCGCAGAAGATACATTCCGGATCGAGAGATACTGATTCCCAAACGTGGCGCCATACTGGATGCCAATGGTGAGCTTCTGGTGAGCTCTATCAGCTACTATCAGCTAGATGTAGATCGTGGATCTGTCAATCGTTGGGCTGTGCGCAAAGCAATCCCCCTGCAGGAAGCCTATGCTCAAGTGGCGGATCAGATCAGTGAATACAGCGAGCTGACTCATGAGCAAGTGATGTCCAAGCTGAATCGCAACAATAAGCTTTCCTCCATAGTGATCTCAAATCGTATCCGGGAATCTGAATTGGAAGCTATTATAAGTGCTTTTGAAGAGCACAAGCTGCCAGGTTTGATCCATAGCTTCAGCTCGATGCGCAGGATCTACTCCAAAGGGAAGTTAGCAGGAAGATTATTGGGAGCAGTGGCAGAGAAATCCAATGGTTTTGACGAGGAAACCTCTTCCCGTTCGCTCTATCAATTAGCTGGAATGACAGGTGTTGAAGCCACTTACGATCGCATTTTAGGTGGGACATATGGCTGGCGCGAGATAGTCTTGGATGCAAATAAGGAGCGGGTGCCTTACCCCAATCTGAGGCACAAGAATCCGGAAGATGGGCGCAATGTGAAGCTCACTATTGACGCCAATATTCAGGAGATAGTGGAGAATACGCTTCTGGAAGGCGTGGAGAAGTATAATGCTTCCAATGCTGGATGCATTATCATGGATCCCAACACGGGACGAATTCTTGCAATGGCTGGTATTTCTCACGATGATCGCTCCACCGACCCCAATGTGATCCGCAACAGCCCAAACATCGCCGCTAGTTTCATGTTTGAACCAGGCTCCACCATGAAGCCGCTAACTATGCTTCCAGCTCTTGATTCTGGGGTTTTAGGCTTTAATGAACGGGTGATCTGTGGTCCCAAAGTAATGCCTAATGGACGCTTTATAAACGACGGCCATATCCATGCCGGAGCAGCTCTCTTGCCCCGTGATATCATTGCCAGATCATCCAATACCGGAGCTGCTGAGATCGCAACCATGCTGGGTGCACCTCGTTTGTATGAGCAGTTTATCTCCTATGGCTTTGGTCAAAAATCCGGGTTGAATCTCTTTGGTGAGTCATCCGGGCTGTTTCAGAAACTGGAAAACTGGGATTCTTACACACTGCAATCCATCTCCTTTGGTCAGGGTATTTCTGTCTCTGCTATTCAGTTAGCTGCTGCATATTCCACTATTGCCAATGGTGGCAAATATATGAAGCCCTATATCCTTGATTCTGTGCTGGATGATAAGGGCAATGTTTTGGAGCATTTTGAGCCTCGAGTATTGCGAGAGCTCAGTTCCCCCGCTGCCACAGATTCTATGTGTGCTTATCTGCAAGCCGTGGTTGACTATGGTACCGGACGGCATATCAAGATGGACTATATCAGAGTGGGCGGTAAGACGGGTACAGCCCAGAAGAACATGCCCGGAACCAGAGGATATGCTTCCGGGAAATATACCTCGGTCTTTGCCGGGCTGTTTCCGGTAGAGAATCCCCAGATGGTGATAGTAACGTTTTACGACGAACCTGCCCCCGGTTACCACTATGGCTCCACCAGTGCTGCCCCTACTACCAAATCCATTATTGAAAACATCCTCTTCATGCCAAATTGCTCGATTCTGCCATATAATGAGAGACTTCGGCAGAGCACACAGCTAATGCCTTCCCTGGTGGGGCGTGGATTGCTGGAAGCTGAGCGTCTTCTCAATCAGGCAGGTTTCTCCTATAGTATCGAAGGGCCGGATTCTGCTTCGGTGGTGATAGACCAGTTCCCCAAAGCAGGAGTGTCTGTGGATAGATACCATCCCATCACAGTAAAACTGGGCAGGGGAAACAGCCCGAATCATGCACCGGTGGCTCAAAACGTGATGCCCGATCTAAGGGGATTGACCCTTCGCGCAGCCATGCAACTGGCCAGAAGGCATCGGGTTCCTATCCAGGTGCAGGGAAGCGGCATTGTGAGAAGCCAATCTATCCTGCCGGGCTCCAGAATCACCGGAAACACCGCTTGCACATTGGAGGCATCCTTATGATGCTTGAGAAGATTTTACAGTGCCTTAGCCCCTTGAATCCCAGCCTGGGAAATGAGCATTTACTAGGTGTCAGCACAAGAGCTGCTCTGCTAAGTGCAGTGCCCAAGGTGGATAACCGCAAGGTTATGCCAGGTGATGTCTTTATCTGTATCAAGGGACTCCGTAGCGATGGCCACAGCTTTGCCGCAGATGCTTTGCTGCGTGGAGCTGGACTGATAGTAGTTCAGGATCAGGCTGCCTACAGCGGACCATATATAAGAGTGGATGACACTCGTAAAGCTGCAGCATTATTGGCTGGCTTATATTTTAATGAACCCAGCAAGGCTTTCTGCTTAATCGGAGTAACAGGAACCAATGGTAAAACCACCAGCACTCTGCTTATCTATGAAGCCCTGAGACTCATGGGAAAAAAGGCAGGCTGGATTGGTACTTTGGGATACTATATTGATGGGGAGCTTCATCATACAAAGCACACAACTCCGGATATTTTTGAATTGAACCAGATCCTGGGGCAGATGAGAGATCAGGGCCTAAGCCATGTGGTAATGGAAGTCTCTTCTCATGCTATAGCCCTGGATAGAATCTATGGGCTGGAATTCGACTACTGTCTGTTTACCAATCTCAGCCGGGAGCATCTGGACTTTCACAAGACTATGGATGAGTATGGTGAAGTGAAGTTCTCTTTCCTGGAGCACTATGCAAGTCTGGGGGCCAGAATCCTGATCAATACAGACGATGCTTTTGGCGCACGAGCTTGTGCCAGACTACGGGAATCCGGTTTACACTGTCGTTCCGTGGGATCAAGAGGTGGCGATTATCATATCTCAGACGTAAAACTATCTTCCAGCGGCACCTCCTTCAAGCTGTTTGGTAGTTTCCTCGATCTGAATCTAAAGTCCCAACTGATTGGGAGCTTCAACGTAGAGAATCTGGCTCTGGCAGTCTCGTGTTTGACTGCAATGGATTTTATCGATAATCTCATAGAGATCATCGTACCAAAGCTTAAGCCGGTGAAGGGCAGATTCCAATCTGTTCCCAACCCCAAGGGGATCTCTGTTTTTGTAGACTATGCCCATAGTCCCGATGCTATAGAGAGCATCCTAAAATCCTGCAACAAGTTAAATCCCAAGCGCTTGCTCAGCTTGGTCGGTGCTGGGGGAGATCGGGATAAGGGGAAGCGTCCCTTGATGCTCCAGGCTGCCCTTCATAACAGCGATTGTGTGATTATCACAGATGACAATCCGCGCACAGAGAATCCAGAGCAGATCATTCTGGATATGCTCTCCGGAACAGATCTGTGGTTCCCCTGGTGGATTATCCGGGACAGAAAGAAGGCAATTGAAGCCATCTTAAGTCTGGCGGGTCCCGGGGATGTGGTGGTGCTGTGTGGGAAGGGTCATGAGGACTATCAGGAGATACAGGGATCAAGAGAGCCTTTTGATGATTATCAAGTGGCCTATGATTTCTTGAATTCCAGGGAGTCAAGGGCAGATAAAGCCAATGATGAGCTCGTTTTGAGCCTGGATAGGCTCATGCTCAAGCTGCTGCTCGATCCTCTTCATGAGAGCACAACCACGGGATACATCCCTCCTCGTGAGTATAGATATATCTCTACAGATAGCCGTACGATAAAGCCGGGCTCTGTATTCTTTGCTCTCAAGGGTGAGACCTTCGATGGCCACAGATTCTTAGCTCAAGTTTGCAGGGAAGCTGGCAATCTGGGAATTGGCGAACAGCCTTCTGATACTTGCAATAACGCAGATAATTATGAGCAGTGTCCGGATACGTTCAGACTTTTGGGTGACCTGGTTCGGAAGTATCTGATGATGTTTTCTGCATACAAGATAGCTCTGACTGGCAGTACTGGGAAGAGCAGCACCAAAGAGTATCTTGCCTCAATTCTGTCGCAGGCAGGGAAGACGCTCTGGACGGCTGAGAACGAGAACAATCTGATTGGCTTGGTGAAGACAATCCTGAGAATTGAGCCGGAAGATAAGTATGCCGTCTTTGAGCTGGGGACAAATCACTTTGGAGAGATTGCCAGATTGGCAGAGATCTCCATGCCGGATAGTTCTATCATCATCAATGTCGGCCCCTCCCATCTGGAGCACCTTATAGACGAAGATGGAGTCTATAGAGAGAAGACAGAGCTATTCAAACTCCCTCTGCAATACAGGCTCTACCCGGCCGATGATTCACGTTTTGCCACCTGGTCAGATCAAGCTCTGTCCGTTGGGGCTTCTGCGCAGGCAGACTTCCGTATCAGCGAGATAAATGCCAGCCAGGACAGCATATCATTTATGGTTAATGATCAGATCTACAGATTACCTTCGACAGTCCCGCACAACGTGATCAATAGCTCTTTTGCGATTGCTATGGCAACTTGCCTGGGTCTCAATCCTGAACAGATTCAACAAGGTTTGGACAGTGCCAGGGGTTTGAAGCACAGGCTTGAGACGATCCAGGTGAAGAATGGATTGGTGCTGGGAGATTGCTACAATGCCAATCCCCTCTCGATGCAGAAGGCGATCGAACACTGGATCGCTTTGGAACCGGAGCTTCCCCATCGTGCCATTCTGGGAGACATGCTGGAGCTGGGTGACCAATCCCCCATGTATCACCAAATGATCGGTGCCATTCTCTCTGAGATGAGTTTTGAATCTCTCATTACTGTGGGAGAGCTTTCGAAGTGTTACAGACCTGAAGACAAGGCACTTTCGTATCAACACTATGACACAGTTGAAGAAGCGCTTGGTGCTATCGATGTTATTACTTACACACAGGGCTACATCACTCTGATCAAGGCTTCCCATGGCATTCATCTGGAAAAAATGCTCACTGGTTTAGGAGACTCATAATGTTGTATCATCTCTTGTTCCCTCTGGCAAAGTATAGCATCGCCTTCAACGTCTTCCGCTATGTGACGTTTCGCTCCCTTGGTTCGTTTATCACAGCGCTTCTCATCACGCTGCTGCTAGGTCCGGCCTTTATACGTCTCCTAAAAAAGAAGTCTGCAGTGGAAACTATCGATGAGGATATGCCTGTGCAACACCGAACCAAGCAGGGAACGCCTACTATGGGTGGATTGATTATACTGGTGGCGTTTCTAATTGCTTCCCTACTCTGGAATGATCTTACCAACGGTGGGGTGCAGATCATGTATCTGGCAACAGTTTGGCTGGGTGTCTTTGGTTTTATTGATGACTACCTGAAGAACTTCGTTAAATCGAAGAAAGGGCTACTGCCAAAGTATAAACTATGGGGACAAATCAGTGTGGGGCTGCTTATCACCGTTATTATATACTACGGTGGAGGAGATAAAGCCGGAGTGGCGAACCTCCAGATTCCTTTCTTCAAGAGCTTGATTCTACCGCTTGGAATAGGTTTTATACCTTTTGCTGTATTCTTGATTGTGGGCGTCTCTAATGCTGTAAATCTTACCGATGGCCTGGATGGTTTGGCTGCCGGAACCTTGGCTATTACATGCTTGGGATTGGGCGTTATGGCATATCTGAAAGGTAACTTCCGGGCAGCCGACTATCTTAATTTGGAGTTTCTACCCGATGCAGGTGAGCTTACAGTGCTTATTGCAGCCTTGGTTGGAACATTGATCGGCTTTCTGTGGTTCAATAGCCACCCAGCTCAAGTCTTTATGGGAGATACCGGTTCCCTGGCGCTGGGAGGCATTATTGCCACTATCTCCATCCTGCTGAGAGAACAGATCTTCCTGGTAATCATAGGCATGATCTTTTTTGCTGAGACTGGTTCGGTGATGATTCAGACTTCCTGGTTCAAATGGACCAAGAGGAAGTATGGAGAAGGCAGAAGGGTATTCCTCTGTGCACCATTACACCACCATTTTGAGAAGAAAGGGCTGCATGAGACCAAGATTGTCACGCGCTTCTGGATAGTAGCAGTGATGCTGGTAGCAATTGGTCTCTCAACAATCAAACTCAGGTAACCGGGATCCGAACAGCCTCAGAGTGATATTAAACAATAAGGATATAGAGAATGTACAGTAACGACAAAGTCTATGGTGTACTTGGATTGGCCAGAAGCGGCATTGCTGCCGCCAGGAAGATCAAGGAACTGGGCGGAAAAGCATTTCTGAGCGATTTACTGCCTGAAGATAAGATCAAGGATGCTGCAACTCTGAAGCAGGAATTTGACCTGGAGTTTGGTGGACACACGGACAGGCTGCTCGAGTGTGATGAGTGGATAGTCAGTCCAGGCATTCCTCTCAGTGCCCCAATCATCGAAAAGGGCAAAGCCAAGGGGATCACCATGATCTCCGAGATAGAATTTGGATATCAGATAATGCACCCAGATAGTAAGATTATAGCTGTGACCGGCTCAAATGGGAAGAGCACAACAGCCAGCCTGATTTATCACATTCTGAAGAAAATGGATAAGAGAGTCATTCTGGCGGGAAACATTGGAGATGCCTTTTGCAACTACGATATCCATAAGCCAAACTATGAGTATATCGTCCTGGAGATCAGCAGTTTTCAGCTCGATCTTATTCAAACATTCAAGCCCAAGGTTGCTGTGCTTTTAAACATCACACCCGATCATCTGAACAGGTATGAATCCTTTGGTCATTATGCCAGCTCCAAATTCAGGATCTTTGAGAACCAAAGCCCGGATGATTTTGCTATCCTCAATACTGAACAAGAAGAATATCCTCAACAGGTCTCCACTCTCAATTCCAAGAAACTTTGGTTCTCTCAGAGAAACACCCATGCAGGGATCGATGCCTGGGTGGATGCCAAATTTATAAACTTCGATGGAAGAGCCAAAGTCTCCGTTTATGACCTAAGTTTGCGGGGACCTCACAATCACCTGAATTTGATGGCTGCCGTACTGGCTGTTAACTCTGTGGAAAGGGGATTGGAAAGGGTGATCAAATCCATCAATGGCTTCAAACCTCTGGTTCACAGATTGGAGCCGGTTGGAAGTGTAAATGGGGTTTATTTCTACAACGATTCCAAGGCAACCAATACAGATTCAGTAAGAAGTGCTCTGCAGTCCTTCGATACTCCTCTGAGAGTCATCATGGGCGGCAGTGACAAAGGTGAAGATTTCAACTGCCTTACCGATATATTGAAAGATAAAGCAACCAAGCTTTATATCACCGGAGAGACTTCCGGTAAGATGAGACAGGCCTGGCTGGGCAAGATCCCTCTTGTCTGCCTGGATACTATGGCGGATTGCGTCAGGATGGCCTTTGACGAATCCATGGTGGGAGACACCGTGCTGCTATCTCCCGGTTGTGCCAGTTATGACCAGTTCCGCAATTTCGAGCACAGGGGACAGGTCTTTAAACAAGTGGTTGAAGAAATCGCCTGGGAACATGAAAAAAACTAGAACCACTCCATACGTCGTAAACTACGATAAGTCTATCCTGATATCATATCTGGCTCTGGCTCTGTTTGGCCTTTTGACGATGTTGAATATCACTTCTGTGCAAGGATCTATGGGATACTTTTACAAGCAGCTTGTCTTTTTGGTTATGGCAATTCTGGCGATGGTCTTCATTGTGCTATATCCCAATCTGGAGAAACTCAAACGACTCAGTATCCTATTGGTAGTTGTCGCAATAGTCATGCTGGTGGCAGTGTTGGTGATGGGGATAAACGTCAAAGGAGCCACCCGCCTTCTCAAGCTTGGTCCCATCAGTTTTCAGCCCAGCTTCCTGGCCAGACTAGCCCTAGTGTTTTACTACGCCTACTACCTAGAGAAGAAAAGAGAAGAGATCAAGGAAAAGAACATTCAGCAATTGATCCCCACTCTTATACCTCTGATGGCCTGTACTGGCCTGATTTATCTTCTTATCCTGATCGAAAACCACATGAGCACCCTGGTGATCAGCGGCGGAACTCTCCTCTGTCTTTTGTTCTATGCCGGCCTGAGAAAACGCTTTATTGCGGGAGTGCTGATAGTAGGACTTATCGGTGGCATCGGAATCCTTACCTTTGGTGAATCCTTCCGGATGAAACGTATTGAGATATACAAGAAGTACAATCTCTTTATCCGGCAGGATAACGCTCAGACCACAGCCGCTGATGAGTATCAGGTAAAAGAGAGTTTAGCAGCCTTGAGCAGTGGTGGCTTGTTCGGCACAGGAATAGCCCGTGGAAGGGCTAAACACTACTACCTCCCAGAGGCCAGAACAGACTATGTCTTCACCATCATAGGTGAGGAAATGGGGTTCCTGGGGGCTATCATCCTGTTTGGATTGCAGTGCCTGCTCTTCTTTAAATCATTTAAACTGGCGGAAAGTCAGGAGAGCTTCTTCCTAAAGTATCTCTGCGCCGGGGTCGCTATGAATATATTCTTTAATGCTTTGGTCAATATTGGAGTGTCAATCTCCATCCTGCCCCCAACCGGAAACACGCTGCCCTTTGTGAGTTATGGGGGGTCAGCGTTGATGATGGATTCCATTGGTGTCGGCATCATCCTCAATATCAGCGCCACCAGGAGATATGTATGAACTTCATTGTCGCAGGAGGCGGATCCGGAGGACACATCTCTCCGGCATTGGCTATCGCCGATCAATTGAGATTGAAGGGACACACCATCTCTTACATCGGCAACACAGACAGTATGGAAGAAAGGCTGGTGAAACAGGAAGGATTGGATTTCCTGCCAATCAATGTGCAAAAGCTTTACCGTAAGCTCACCCTGGCTCATTTCAGATTTCCTATTCTGCTCCTCCGCAGCATACGCACCTGCATGAAGTATCTGGAGCAAACTCACACCGCAGCAGTAATCTGTACCGGTGGTTACATTTCCGGCCCAATAGCTATAGCAGCTATTCTTAAGCATGTGGATCTCTACTTCTGGGATGGAAACAGCTACCCCGGTCTTACGACCCGTTATCTGGCAAGACGGATCAAGGTGGTCTTCACGGCTTTCGACGCAGCTTCTGAATATCTAAAAGGAGCAAACTGCCAGAATCTCTGGATCCCTCTGCGAAATAAACCTATACCTCAGCTTACAAGCAAGCTGGAGCTGCCCGGGATCAGTCAAGACAAGCCTATTCTCCTGGTAACAGGCGGTTCACAAGGCTCCATGGCCATCAATGAGGCCGTAGCAGGCTCTCTGGAACGCATTATGGCTCTGGGCTTTGATATAATCTGGCAAGCAGGGAGGATCGGATTCAACAAGTACCAATCCCAGTTTGGCAGCATGCCTGGGCTACATATATTTGAATTCTCTAACCAAATGCCTGAAATGATGCAGGTTTCCAGCCTAGCTGTATCCAGAGCGGGAGCTCTTTCTATTGCAGAGCTGCAGGAATACCACGTCCCAGCAATCCTGATTCCCTTGCCAACCGCAGCGGAAAACCACCAGTTCTTCAATGCCCGGGAACAGCAGAAGCGTGGCCTTGCCATGCTCCTGGAGCAGAGTAAACTAAGCTCCGGAACCCTGTACAAATCAGTGCAAGCCCTTTGGGATCACCGGGAAAACTTCATGAAGCAATTCAGCTCTCTGGCTCCCAATACAAGTGCTGAAGACATTGTAAACCATATATTAAGCTATTATACAAAAGGAGACAACTAAGATGTTGGGAAGAATGAAACGCCTGCATTTTATTGGAATCGGCGGAATCGGAATGTCCGGAATAGCTGAATTCCTGCACAATCAGGGCCTGGTGATCACCGGCTCGGATATGAAGAAAACCGATATCACCCAACATCTGGAAAGCATTGGGATATCCATTCATGAAGGCCACAACCCTTCGATTATCAAAGATGCAGACCTGGTGGTAAAGTCATCTGCCGTAAAAGATGACAACCCTGAGATAGTAGCAGCCAAATCCATGAAGATACCTGTGATCCGCCGAGCAGAAATGCTGGCCGAGATCACCAGGATGAGCTTTAGTATTGGCATCTCCGGAACTCATGGCAAGACCACCACAACTTCAATGAGCGGGATGGTGCTGGAAGCAGCAGGCCTGAACCCCACAATCATCGTTGGTGGTAAAGTAAAGAACTTTGGCAGCAACAACGTGATGGGCTCCGGTAAATACATCGTGGTGGAGGCAGATGAATACGATCATTCGTTCCTCTCTCTCACTCCTTGCATAGCTGGTATCACCAATATCGACACCGATCATTTGGATTGCTACCGTAACCTGGATGACATCAAAGGTGCCTTCATTGAGTATGCCAACAAAGTGCCATTCTTTGGTTCAGTGATAGCCTGCCTCGAAGACCCCGGAGTACAGAGTATTATCCCCAAGATCAACAAAAAGCTTCTCACTTATGGCTTTTCCCGTCAGGCCGATCTCCAGGCCTCCGGTATCGAGATGAAAGGTTTTACCGCTTCCTTCGATGTGAGCTTCAAAGGCTACAAACTAGGACGTATCCAGATGAAAGTAACCGGTAAATACAACATTCTCAATGCTCTGCAAGCAGTTGGGATAGGGCTGGAGCTGGATATCCCATTTACTCATATCCAAGCAGGTCTTGCGGAGTATAGTGGAGTTTACCGGAGATTTGAGCTGAAGGGGGAAGCAGCCGGCATAACAGTCTATGACGATTATGCCCATCATCCCAACGAGATCATTGCCACCCTGGAGGGTTTCAAAGACAGTACAGACCGGCGCATTGTCACTCTCTTCCAACCACATCTCTATTCCCGCACCAGAGACTTCCACAAGCAGTTTGGAAAAGCTTTCTTCAGTTGCGATTGCCTGATCCTAGCGCCCATCTATCCTGCTCGCGAAACAGAGATACCGGGGGTCAATTCCCGCTTGATCGCTGATGCTGCAATTCAATCCGGTCATCACAACATTATTTGCCTGGAAAACAATGACCAAATAGTAGATCAAACCCTTGAACAACTTGAGGATGGAGATATCCTTATCACCATGGGTGCCGGTAACATCTGGCAATATGGTGAGACAATCCTGAAGAAACTCCAAGAAAAGGGTTGACACAATTCATAAGTATGAAAAAGATAGTAACTTGTAACGCAACATGCAAAATCGCTAGAAACGCTTCCAGCGATGTAAGTGCAATATATATCAATAAGGTAAGGTGATGGATAGAAGAGACCGTAAACGTCGTGGACATAGCAGGTATTATCTGCTCTTTGTCCTTGCCATCTTGGGGCTTGGAGCCTTGGGATGGGGCGGTTACTACCTTCTCTCACATATAAATGCCTTCGATTACCGCAGCACTTCTTTGGTCGGTAACAGCGCTGTTCCGGACAGTCTTTTTATGCAGGTATTGAATCGCTACAAAGGTGAAAACCTCCTTGCCATACCCTCAAAAAAGCTCAATCGTGAACTTACCAGCCTCTCCAGAGTCAAAGCAGTGAAGATTCGAAAACACTTCCTGCACACACTCAGCATCCGTGTGACCGAAAGCACTCCGGTTCTATTTGTAAAGAGTCGCGAGGGTCAGATTTACCCAGTGGATGCCGAGGGTAGAGTTCTTGCGATCTATAACGCTCTCTTACCAGAAGACCTGCCAATTGCCACCACCTATCTCTACGATGAGCAGTTTCAGACCGGGAAGAAACTGCGCACTGCCAATCTGCAGAGAATTCTCAGGTTGAACCAGCGCATCGTCAAGGAGTATCCCGAGTTCTTGCCCCGTATCTCAGAGTATTACACTGTAGATAACACAGTTTACATTGTAGAGCTTGAGACTGGCACCCGGATCATTCCTCCGGAAGAGAAGCTGGCCGATCAGTTGCGCCGGTATCTCTTTGTGCAGGAGAACGGCAATATCGGTTCCCGCAAGGTAGTTGACCTGCGTTACGATAACCAGGTAGTCGTGAAGGCAGGCACAGAATGAGACACAATCTTGTCACAGCTCTGGACGTTGGCTCTCACAGCATAAAGGTGATTCAGGCCAGTTCTGAAAAGGACAACAAGGTAAACATCCATGCCATTGCGCAAGTTAAAGCAGAGGGCTTGGAACGTGGTTTGGTGCGTGATATAGGAGCCGTCAGCGCTTGCATTAAAAAAGCCCTGCAAGAAGCGGAAACTCTCTCTGGCATGAAGGCATCCAATATCTTCACTTCTATCAGCGGAGATCATGTTCGCACCAGTGTTGCCGATGGCAGAGTATCCATTCCCTCCATCAGCTCAAACGAGCCCGGAGAGATCACCGAAGAACACCTGGAACAGGTGATTGAAGAATCCCAGAACATTGTCAAAATCCAGAAAGCAAATGACAGATGCAAGATACTGCACAGCTTTGCACAGGGTTATACTATAGACGGCCATGAAGATATTCGCAATCCACTCAATATGAATGGATTCCTTTTGGTGGCCAAAGTCTGCTCCATCTTAGCGGAGATCACGCCCCTCAGAAACCTCACCAAAAGCATTGAACTCGCCGGCTATAGCGTTGCTCCGGAGAATATTGTTCTCAGCCATATTGCAGCAGCAGATGCTGTGCTCTCCAGCGATGAGAAACGCCTGGGCTGTATCTTGATAGATATGGGCTCCGGAACATCCGATATCTCTATCTTTAACCGCAGTGTTCTGGAGAAGATCCTGGTGGTACCCAGAGCAGGAGCTCTGATTACTGAGGATCTGGCAATAGGCCTGAAGACGCCCATTGACAGTGCTGAATACCTGAAAACAGAATATGGCACAGCCAATGCTGCTTCGGTTGATCCCAGTCTGGAAGTGGAAGTCGAAGGCATCAGCAACCGCCCTTCCAGCTCCAAGAGAGCCAGCCTGATTAGCCACGTGATTCAACACAGAGTAGATGACATTCTGAGTTCCTGTTATCACAAGACCGTAGAGTTTTACACTCCGGAACTGGTCACTGCCGGGATAGTTCTCACCGGAGGAACAGCCAACCTGCGTGGAATTGCCGATCAGATTGAATATTCATATAACTTGCCCGTGAAAATTGCCAGACCCAATATGGAAGGCTTTTCCGGACAGACCACTTTGCTTTTGGATCCAGCCTTCAGCGTTGCTGCAGGGCTGATCCGTCATGCTTTTGCCGGTAGTAGATCATCCGGCAGGCAAAGCGGACTCAACCTTGTGAGTACGCAATCCAACAAGATAATCGATAAGATCAAAAATATACTAAAAGATTTCATTTAAAATGGGGGAACAATGATCGAATTAGACGAAAAACCAGCACAAATTGGCACCAATATCAAAGTCTTGGGCGTGGGTGGCTCCGGCGGTAATGCCGTGAACACCATGATACATAACGGACTTACCGGAGTGGAGTTTGTGGCTGCCAATACAGACTCATCGGACATAGCCAAATCCAAAGCCAAGATCACCTTGCAACTTGGTAAAAAGCTCACGCGCGGACTGGGCACCGGAGCCAATCCGGATTTGGGATCCCGTGCTGCAGAAGAATCTAAAGACGAGATCAAGAGCCATCTCGATGGCGCCGACATGTGCTTTATCACAGCCGGAATGGGCGGTGGCACAGGCACAGGTGGAGCGCCAGTTATCGCCAAGATAGCCCGTGAAATGGGCATCCTGACTGTGGGTATCGTGACCACACCTTTTGAATTTGAAGGCAAGAAGAGAAAGGATAATGCTGCTGAAGGCATTACCAATCTCAAAGAATATGTGGATACTCTGATCCTGATTCCCAATCAAAAACTTTGCGACATCTATCCTGAGATGAGCGTTGCCAATGGCTTCATGTATGCCGATAACGTTCTCTTTGAAGCGGTGAAAGCCGTCTCCGACATCATCAATGTTACTGGATATATCAACGTGGACTTTGCCGACGTGAAAGCCGTGATGCAAAACATGGGCTATGCCCTGATGGGTACTGGTACAGCGGAGGGTGATAACCGCTCCGTAAATGCCGCCAAAGCAGCCATCAACAATCCTCTCCTGGCAGATATAGACCTGGCAGGTTGCCAATCCATGCTGATCAACATCACTGCCGGGAACGACATGAAGATGAGCGAATTCCAGGAAATTTCCAATGTCGTGATCAATGAAACAGGTACCGCTGCCAACATCATCACAGGCCTTATCTTCAATGAAGCCATGGAAGGCAAGATCTCTGTGACAATCATTGCCACTGGCTTAAAGAATAGCATGACCGATCGCATTTTGGACATCAATCCACCCTCATGGGCCAATCAGGAACCGGTTAAAGAACCTTTCCGGGAAACACGCCGGGAAGCAAGCCCCAAAGACGATGATCGTGACCCTCCATCTCCTCCTCCGTTGCAACCGGTTGAACCCGAAGAAGAGGAAGACATCGAATCCATTTTCAAACGGCTCAATATCAGCCCCAAACAGAACCTTGCACCCCAGGAAAGAAGCAGGGAAGAGAGCACAAGATTGTCAACTCTCAGAACCGATATTCCTGCTTTCCTAAGAGCGCTCGACTAAGCCCTCACTTACCATTAAGTATAGAACAAGCTCTCCCCGAGCTTGGTAATCGCCGGCGGCCCCCCTGCCGGCGATTTATTTGTATTGCCCAGAATCAAGAACTATTCAAGAGATAGTCGTACAGCGCCACAACCCGGAACCCCGCTTTAGTGGGGTGAAATCTGCGGAGCTCCCGGTGAAGCGCAGCGAACCGTGGGGCTGCTGAGCCAAAGAACACATTCTCTTCTCAATACCAAACCAATATTATACCCATCTCATACTCATAAGACACGCATGAATGTACATGGGTGTCACATGGGTGTCACATGGGTGTCACATGGGTGTCGTCTCAGAGAGTAAAGGTTTACACACGAATTAGAAACTGTTTTTCGTGCTTTGTTCTCTTGTCCAGTTACATTGTTTTTAGTAGACTAAAGACAATGAATAAGGAATTGAACATGGAGATCAGAGAAAATCACAAAGAGATCATGATCAAAAAAGCTTCAGGCAAAATGGAAGCGTTTAACCTTGTTAAGCTAAAAGCTTCCCTGGAACGCGCTGGAGCTGGGGCTGATTCTATTGACATAATTGTTCGTGACATAGAGAGTTGGGTACAGGATGGCGTCAGCACCCGCGAGCTCTATGACCGGGCCTTTAAGACCCTCAAACGGATCAGCACCAGCGGTGCAATACTATACCGGCTCAAACAGGCCATCATCAGTATGGGACCCAGTGGCTTTCCCTTTGAGCACTTTATTGGAGAGCTCTTCAAGCGGCAGGGCTATCGGGTGGAGGTTGGTGTAGTCGTAGAGGGAGCCTCAGTCAGTCATGAAATGGATGTGATTGCTACCAAAGCAAATGAACAGATCTTGGCAGAGTGTAAATACTCGGTTAAACAGGGTCACAGCGTCAGTATTCAAGTGCCTCTCTACGTGAATTCCCGCGTGATTGATATAGTCGAGAAATTGCATGAGGATCGTCGCAATCAAGACACCAAATATTCTGCCTGGATTGTCACAAACGGCCGCTTTTCTCCTGATTCCGTTAAGTACAGCAAGTGCAAGGGCATCAATCTATTGGGTTGGGATTATCCGGCAGGTAATGCACTCAAAGACCTGATCGAACGACAGAAGATGTATCCCATCACCATCCTGGGTAGCATCACAGTGAACGAGAAGAAGGAACTGATGAGGCGCGGAATTGTCACTTGTGACCTGTTGTCTGAACAGGTGGATCAGTGGGATGATCTGGGGCTGAGCAAGAGGAAGCAAGCTTCTGTCTTACGGGAGTTGACAGCTCTCTGTAGCTAAACACCAGCGGTGTGATCTGAGTCGGAAGCGGTTTCGCTTGACAAAAGAAGCAACCTCTAATGTAGTGACAGAACCAAATTTAACGGAAGAAGACAATGAGATTTGAAAACGAACTTAAAGTGATAAAGAAAGGCGTGGAAGAGATCATCCCGGTGGATGAACTGCTGAAGAAGCTGGAGAAATCGGCCAAAACCGGTGTTCCACTCCGCATCAAATATGGCATTGATCCCACCGGCTACGACGTTCATATCGGGCACCTTGTCCCCATTCGCAAGATGCGGGAGTTTCAGGACATGGGCCATATTGGCGTGATTATTATTGGTGATTTTACTGCCCAGATTGGCGACCCCACCGGGCGGGACGATTCACGCCCCCCGCTTACCAAAGAGCAGATTTTGGAAAACTCCGCGAAGTATATGGAACAGCTCTTCACTGTGCTGGATCCTGCCCGCACTGAGATCCGCTATCAGACAGAATGGTTCGGCTCCATGGGCATGACAGATGTGATCAAGCTGATGGGCAAGTTTACCCTGGCGCAATTCCTGGCACACGATACCTTCCGCAATCGCTATGAACAGGGTTTACCCCTGGGCATGCATGAGATCATGTATCCGATCCTGCAGGGCTATGATTCTGTTGCTATCCAAAGCGATGTTGAGTTGGGTGCCACGGAACAGAAATTCAATATCCTGGCAGGACGCGACATGCAGCGCTATTTTGGTCAGGAACAGCAGGTTGCAGTGCTTTCTCCCATTCTGATGGGAACTGATGGTGTGAATAAGATGAGCAAATCCATGAATAACTACATTGCTGTCTTTGATTCTCCGCAGGAGAAATTTGGCAAGGTGATGTCCATTCCGGATAAGCTGATTGTGAACTATTATAACTACGCTACCACCTTGCATCCCGATGAGATTCAGAAGATCAAAGAGGAGCTGGAATCCGGAGTCAATCCCATGCTTTCTAAGAAGCGGCTGGGTTGGGAGATTGTGAAGCTCTACCATGGGGCAGAGGCGGCTGACGAGGCCAGAAGCGCTTTTGAGAAGCAGTTTTCTCAAAAAGAAATACCGGATGAGATGCCGGAGTTCAGTAGTCCCGAGCAAAGCCTGAAACTGATTCGCATCCTCACCGAAAATGGACTCTGCGAGACTAATGGCGAAGCCAAAAGGCTCATTATGCAGGGAGCAGTTTCTGTGGATGGCACCAAATATACGGCTATAGACACAGAAATTGAGCTGGTGGATGGGATGGTGATCAAGTGCGGTAAGAGAAAATATTTGAGGATACGCAAGTAAGATGCCCGAAGTCCTCATCAAGTTCTTAGTACAGGCAGGGATCCTGGTGGTGGTGTTCTACTCCATCATTATTCATGAAGTTAGCCATGCATTGGTAGCTTCCTGGCTGGGAGACGACACTGCTCAGAGACAGGGCCGGCTGAGCCTTAACCCCCTGAAGCATATAGATATATTCGGTACAATTGTGCTACCGTTGCTGCTTTACTTCTCAGCGGGATTCATCTTTGGATATGCCAAGCCCGTGCCCATAAATCCCTATAACTTCAGGGATTACAAGCGGGATAGCGGTTTGACTGCTCTGGCGGGGCCGATCTCCAATATCTGTATTGCAATCCTCTTCACGCTGGTTTATCATCTGGGCTCGGGAATTATTCTGGTTCCGCAAATGGCTTTGATGGTAGTGTATCTGAACTTGCTACTTGCCTTTTTCAATCTGATCCCGGTGCCGCCTCTGGATGGCTCCAAGGTGCTGGGCATCTTTCTTTCGGATCGCGCCTATTACCAGTGGACTCTTCAAGAAAAGAAGGGGATGATCATTCTGGTGGGAGTGATTCTGATCTCGAACCTCTTTGGCTTGAATCTGATCGGCAGATTGGTGATGCCCGTGGTCAGTTCAATCATGCATATACTGGGCTTGCTGTAGGCAGCTAAGCTTTTACAAAAAAAACACATGGAGATAAACATGGACAAGAAACAACTGCAGAAAATGATCACTGACAACGAAGTGCAGGCTATTGATCTGAAATACTCTGGCCTGGATGGCAAGTGGTATCACATCACTTTCCCGGCCCGGAGATTGGATTTTGTGCTGGAGCACGGAGTTCCCTTTGATGGCTCCAGCATTCCCGGCATGAGAGACGTTGAGAGCGGAGATATGGTGCTGATGCCCGATCTCAGCTCTGCCTGTATTGATCCCTATTATGAGACCTCCACTCTTAGGTTGATCTGTTCTATCTGTGATGCAGAGACCAGAATAGGCGTGAAGAAAGACCCGCGCAGCGTGGCAAAACGTGCCCATGACTATCTGCTCAGCACAGGGATTGCCGATAGCTCTTCCTGGATTCCCGAGCTGGAGTTTCACCTCTTTGATTCCGTGGAGATGAATTCCGATCGCTATTCTGCCGGTTATACCATATCCAGCGCAGAGTGTAAGGACTCCCTGCCGATAGATTTTGATGATGCCGATGGCGTGTCCCGCCAGGACATCAAAGGCTATCACATGGATACACCTTTTGACCGCTACTACGAGATCCGTCAGGAAATGGTCAATCACATGGAAGAGCTGGGCATCAAAATCCGCTATCATCATCATGAAGTGGGGCTCAGTTCACAACAAGAGATCGAGACAGAACTGCTGGAATTCCCCAAAATCTGTGATGATGCCATGGTGATGAAGGATATTATCCGTCGCACTGCTTTGGAAAATGGTCTCACTGCCACTTTCATGCCCAAGCCGGTCTATGATCAAGCTGGTAATGGCATGCACTTTCATATGATGCTGCACAAGAAAGGCAAGAATGTGTTCTATAAAAAAGGTGGTTATGCCGATCTTTCCAAGGAAGCTATCTGGTTCATCGGCGGCATTCTGTCTCATGGAAAAGCCATTGTGGCCTTTACCAATCCCAGCACAAATTCCTTCAAGCGTCTCTTACCCGGCTTTGAAGCTCCGGTGAAGCTGATCTTTGGTCAGGCAAACCGTTCTGCTGCTATCCGAATTCCCAAGTATGGCAATACAGAAGCCACCAAGCGTTTTGAATTCCGTACCGGTGATGCCACTTGCAATCCATATCTGGCAATGAGCGCTCTGCTCATGGCAGGACTGGACGGCATCAAGAACAAAATAGACCCCACCAAGCTCAATATGGGTCCTATAGACGACAACATCTTTGCCTGGAGCGAAGAGAAGAAAGCCACCTTGCACTCCATACCCGCCAATCTGGAAGAAGCCATGCAAGCTCTGAGAGAAGATCACGCCTTCCTGCTACAGGGTGGAGTCTTCAATGAAGAGCTCATCGAATCCCATATCAAGATGAAGCTGGCTGAGCATAAGGCGGTAAACGACCGTCCGCATCCATATGAAATGGCGCTGTATTACAGCTTGTAAGATATGATGAAAGAGGCTGCCCGGCAGCCTCTTCTCTTTTTATATGTGAACTCAGTTCATTAAATCCAAAGAATTGGGATTAAGGAACGAACTTTGCATAAGTTCTGGAAAACGTTTTCAATAAGGTCGAGGATAATACTTATGAAGAAATTAGCACTGCTACTCATGTGCATTTGGGTAGGTTTGGCGGGAGCCGTTGCCGCAGACCAGGAAGCCCAAGGCATGAACCAAGCCTTCCGGATCACCGGACGAACGGCAAACACGATGAGTATCACTTTCAACCCCGGATCTTTCAGAATTGAGGAAGAAAGGGTGGGAGACAAAGTTTATCAGCATATAGTCATGCCCGGTGCCTCCAGCACGATCGATGAGGGGATGCCAGAGCTTCCCTTGATTGGTGCCAGTGTTATTGTTCCTGCTCAAGGAACGGTGACGGTTCGGACCAATGCAGGCAACCCCAGAAGCCTTGGTGCTTTTAAACCCTATCCCGTTCAACAGAGAATGGATCTGGAGAGTCCCAAGTCTTTCCTGTATAACAACGATTTCTTCTCCGGGAATGGCACTTATCCGGCCGTTACCACAAGTTACTCCGAGCCAGCTATTCTGCGCGATTTCCGCTTTATTTCTCTTCAGATCTCGCCTTTCTTTTATGATGCCGGAACCGGAGAACTGAGCGTCTATGATGATCTTGAGCTGGAGCTGGAATTTGGTAGCGGCCCCGGACTGAATGAACTGACAGAAGAACCCAGCTATGTTTCTCCCTATTTTGATAAACTCTATAGCGCCACCTTCCTGAACTACGACGACTATCGCTGGATGGTTCCCGTGAACGTTCCGCCGCGTTATGTCGTGATTCATGGAAACAGCACAGACCCCAATTTCGTACAATCGGTAAACAACTTTGTGCTTTGGAAAAGACAGAAAGGTGCAGACGTCCGGGTTGCCAGCACAACCGTTGCCGGAACCAGCAACACAGCCATCAAGGCCTATCTCCAAAACCTTTACAACGATGTCAGCACGCGTCCTGATTATGTCATCTTTATTGGTGATACCACTGGATCTTTCCAGATCCCGACCTACAATGAGAACAGTGGTCCTGGCGACTATCCTTACACCCGGCTGGATGGAACAGATGGCGTGGGTGACGTCTATATCGGTCGTATATCTGTGGAAAACGTCTCTCAGCTACTGGTTGTGATGAACAAAGCCATGACCTATGAGAGAGATATTGATATCAGCACAGCTTCCTGGCTAAACAAGATGCTCCTGGCTGCGGATTGGGCTCCTTCAGGAGTCTCCACCGTATATATGAGCAAGTATCTCAAAGAGACCTCCAAGATGATCAATCCAGACTACACCTACACAGAAATCTATGGTGATGGATCATTGGGAACTCAGATTGTAGCCGGAATCAATCAGGGTGTCGGATTCTACAATTTCCGGGGTTATATAGACCTTGCTGGTTGGACTCCCGGTACGACCTATTACAATGGCTACAAGACTCCTCACACCTGGATGCTGACCTGTGGCACAGGGAATTTTGACAGCTCCTCACCTTCCAAGACAGAAGACTTTTACCGCCTGGGTACAGCGGTTACGCCCTCAGGAGGACTCACAGCAACTGGTATGGCCACCTCTTCCACTCATACAACCTTTAATAACGCTCTGAACGGCGGTTTGATCCATGGAGTGACACAAGCCGGAATGAGAACCATGGGTGAAGCTCTGCTTGCCGGTAAAGTGAACATCTATAGAATTTTTGGTGTTTCAGCTCCCACCGAAGCAGCCAAGTTTGCCCAATGGTGCAACCTTATTGGAGATCCCACTCTGGAGATCTTCATGGGAATTCCGCAGCAGTTCAACGTGGCTGTAGAAGATACCATTGCCCTTGGAACCAGCCTCCTTGATGTATCCCTTACGGATAACGAAGGAATGGCTGTGAAAGGTGCGGCAGTCACTCTTTCCCAAGGGGATCAGGTGATTAGCCGCGGCTACACAGATGCAGAAGGAAACGTCATTTTGGTGCTTCCGGGTGGCATGACAGCCGGTACTGCTGTCATCACTGTCTCTGCTCATGAGTTCAAACCCTCACAGATCACCATTGCCGTAAGTGATATGGCTTATCTGGTACCCGGAACTGTCGTTATTGATGACGATAACACGGGTGCATCTCAGGGAAATACGAATGCTCTTGCGAATCCCGGAGAGACCATAGAGATCAATTTTGGCCTCCAGAATACCGGAACGATCCTCATGCCTGCCGTGAGTGGTTATGCCACTTCTCTCAGTCCCTATGTGACCATGATTGATTCCCTGGTTAGCTACGGAGATATCCCCGGTGGAAATCTTGGTTTCAGTCTTGAGCCTGTTGTCTTCTCCGTGGCTCCCAACGCACCCTTTGGAACCACTCTGCGTTTCCATCTCTATCTTGCTGATGGCAGCCAGGTGGAGTATAGTGTATCGGAATTTGTCCCCGTGGAAGCAGCCCGGTTTAGCTTCAACACTGCCGGTGTCCTCGATGGCGGCAATAATGCTCTGGATCCGGGAGAGACTTCACCTTTAACAATTGGAATAAACAATATTGGCCCCATGGGAGTTGCCGATCTCTATGGACGGTTATACACCTTGAATGATCTGGTCGTGATCAACGATAACATCGGCTTCTTTGGATCAGTTCCAATTGATGGCACCGCCACCACTGAAACAGACAACTTCTCAATTTCCGCCAGAGAGATGATCCTCCCCGGGATGGTAATTCCCATGAGAGTGAAGCTCTACAATGCTGCAGGATTCGAGCAGTATCTGGATTTCAGCCTGACTATTGGCACGGTCAACGTCCAGGATCCTCTGGGTCCCTGCGCCTATGGCTATATGATCTTCGACGATGGAGATTGGTCTTATGCTGAAGCTCCCACCTTCCAATGGGTAGGAATCGCTCCCACTGAAGGCGGTTTGGGAACTCTTTTGCCTCTAAGCGATGCCTATACCAGTGGCGATGAGGGAGACCAAGTTGGCGGCACAGCCATCACCACAATCACACTACCTTTCCCCTTCCAGTTCTACGGCATCCAATATACTCAGGCTTCTATCTCTTCAAACGGTTTCATCGTCCTGGGAGAATCTGCCAATGCCGAGTTTAGAAACTTCCGTCTCCCCGGCCCCATGGGCGGAAGCCCGATGATCGCTCCCTTCTGGGATGATCTTGCTACTCATTCTGCCGGCGGCGTTTATACGTGGTACGATCGCAGCAACAACGCCTTTGTGGTGGAATGGTACAACATGAAGAATGGTAAGAATGGCACCAGTCTGGAGACCTTCCAAGCCATTCTTTACGATCAAGCTTATCATCCCACTTCCTTTGGAGATGGGCCGATTAAGTTCCAATATCAGACCTTTAACAACGTGGATTCTCAAAGCGGAGCCAATCACGGCAGCTACTCCTCCATCGGTATAGAAGATCACACTGGAACAAGAGGCCTGGAATACACCTTTAACAACGTCTATCCCACTGCTGCTTCTCCTCTGGGTAACCAAAGAGCCCTCTATATAACTACGGTTCCGGTTTACCACATGGAAGCCTCCATTGTGCTGGATCAGACCTTTATAGATGACAATCTGGGTAATAGCAACGGCATCGCCGAGCCTGGTGAAACTATTCGTTTGGGACTCCAGCTCACCAATATCGGCAACGCTCCTGCCACCGGAATCACCGCACTGCTCACCAGCAGCGATCCCATGGTAAATATCACCACGGCTGAATCCGAATACTATCCCCTTGAGGCAGAGCAAAGCGGTGTGAACCGAGCAGCCTTTGTGGTGGAGATTTCTCCCGAATGCCCGGATGGACAGGTAGTTCCCTTCAGTCTTTCAGTTACTTCCGGAGAGGAAGTCTGGGAACGCAACTTTAGTATTCGTGTGGAAGCCTCTATGCTCAATCTGCACTCTTTCATGATAGACGATTCTGAGAGCAATTTCAACGGAGCGATTGATCAGGATGAGACTGTGAAGCTCGTTGTCAACATCAGCAATCAGACTTCAGTTGAAGCCACCACTGTGGTTGGCACTCTTTCCTCCAGTCGTCCCGGCACCACGATCAGCAATCCTGTTGTCAACCGTGCCACTATCGATGCCAATACTATCATGCAGTTCGTGTATGACATCACCATAACAGGTGCAGAAAACCTGGGTGGCGAGATTCCCTTCACCTTTGCCGCCACTTCCGGTAATGCCAATGAACTCGATGCCGATTTCTTTGTTCCCTATGGTGTGAGCGGAGAGTTCAACAACTTCGAACACAATAATGGCGAATTCATCTCTGAAGGCGGTTGGGCCTGGGGAGATCCCAGCCAGGTGACGCCTTATTCGGGTGCAATGCTCTGGGGCACAAACCTCAGCGGATACTATCCCGAGAATATCACTTATAGCCTCCAGAGTTCCAGCTATCTCTTAAACGATAACAGCACCATGAGCTTCCGGCATTTCTTCAATTCTGAAGCCGGATACGACGGTGGGAACGTGAGTATTTCCACAGATGCCGGTAGCAACTGGACTCTTCTGACTCCTGCAGGCGGATATACTCATACCAATATCAACAGTCTGAGCAACCAACCCGGTTTCTCCGGAAACTC
This sequence comes from Candidatus Cloacimonadota bacterium, assembly GCA_023421135.1. Taxonomy (GTDB): domain Bacteria; phylum Cloacimonadota; class Cloacimonadia; order Cloacimonadales; family Cloacimonadaceae; genus PHBP01. The sequence continues at coordinate 26,654 of JAEZUG010000016.1, forward strand.
CAGCGGCTGGGAAGAAGAAGTGTTTAACCTGAACCAATATGCCGGACAGAGTGTGATGTTCAGATTTAAGTTCTGTTCAGATGGCTCCAATAGTGGCCAAGGCTGGTTCATAGACGACTTTAGCATGACGAATGTGGACAAGCGGATTGCCAAGCTGCATGGCTTTGTAATCCCCACTTCCGGTTACAGTCCTACACTGGCGGTTGTGAGAGCTTCAAACCAATTTGCCACTCATCCAACAGCCGATGGAAGCTATGCGCTGTACCTGAAGCGTGGTGCCTACACAGCAGAAGGCAATATGAAGAACCACCAATCTTCAAACTTCGGTCCCTTCACTCTGGATTCTGCTAATATGGCCAGATACACCGAGTTCACTCTGATCTATCTGCCCAAGCCCTTTAGTATTGCCTTCACCTTCAATAATACAACCCGTGATCTGAATATCTCCTGGACGGAGCCTTACGACCCAGTGTTGCCGGCTATAGCTTATCGGGTTTACAAGCGCTTCGATACGGGCACTTTCCAATATGTAACTGAAACCACAGAGCAGACCTACACAGAGAATCTTCCTCTGGATGGGGCCTATCAATACTACGTCCGAGTACGTTACATAAACGTGGAAGGCAGCCCCAGCGACACGCTTTCCTTCAGCGTTCCCTACGTGGATAATGACGATGCTCAGAATTCGGCTCTGGTTACCAGATTGAATTCCAACTATCCCAATCCCTTCAATCCCACGACTACCATATCCTTCGATCTGGCAGAGAGTGGACATTCCAGATTGAGTGTTTACAATCTCAGAGGCCAATTGGTCCGCACACTCTTCAACGGACAGAAGGAAAGTGGACGTCATAGCGTCGTTTGGGACGGCAGGGATAATTCCAATCGCTCTGTTTCCTCGGGCGTATATTTCTACAGGTTGGAGACGACTAATCACACCAGCACCCGTAAAATGCTGATGGTTAAATAAGTACTTTATAACCGATATAATGAGCCCGGGGTGATCCCCCGGGCTTATCTATTGAATGCAACTATGTTCCAGAACTCCGCGGAGCGAAGTGTTTTAGTGCTTTCCGAAGCGCCACATCCCGAAACCCCGCGGAGCGGGGTTTGTGGCAAGTACCACTTCAACATTATTACGCTCCACCACCCAGCCCCATGATTTGTCATTCCTGAGAGTTGTTTCAAACGAGCGAAGCCGGTTGAAACAACGAGTCAGGAATCTACGGAGCTTGTTCACCCACTATTCGAAAGACTCTGCTTGAGTGATACCGCGGAACTAATGGCATAGTCTTTCTGGGTTCCGGGCAATTCTACCCCAAAGCCTCACTCCGTTCGGCTTCGGTGACCCCGGAACCACCCCAAACCCTCACTTTGTTCGGCTTTGGGGACCCCGGAATTCCCGGAATGACGGGACCTGTAGTCTGGCTAGATAACGATGAACTCTAGTTCTATACCCAGTGCGTCTTGACTTATACGCGTTCCGGATTGGAGACGTCCCCGTCTCCATTGGCCGCTTGCGGATAACTCTTTGTGTATCATCATTTAATCTTTTCCTGCCGACTTCGTCGTCATGTAAACGAGGACGTTTTCAACCCAGAACTCATATTATACCAGCAACTCTGACCATGCAATAGCTCCTAACCCGCCAGGGTTTCCAGACGGTAGGCGGTGGTTTCAACTACCGTGCCAGATCGGGATCTTGCCCAGCACCATAACCCGTGAGGGTATTCAGACTTCGGGAGGATTTTAATCCGCCCCCATGAACCCTGAATAGAGAAACAACCCGGAGGAGGATTGAAATCCCCCTCCCCAGTCCCGTTCCGGTAAATGGGAGATGATCGTCCTATACCCCAAAGAAAACGGTGGTTGAAACCACCGCCTCTAATCTGAAAACCCGATAAATCGGGTCGGTAGCTCTGTTTACTGTTCACTCTCAGTGTGTTTCTGCCAATTCGGAGATATTGGGGTCCCCAAAGCGGAAAAAAGTGAGGCTTTGGGGTGAATTGGCAGACCGTAGGGCGAAGCTGTGCAACTTTCGTCGCTCGTCACTGCTGACTTGTAACTTCCAAAAAGTGATAAGATATCGCTTCCAATCTTGTCACTTGCCTCTTATTCAGCACCCAACACAAACGCACCTCATACCCATGAGACACGCATGAAGAAACATGGGTGTCACATGGGTGTCACATGGGTGTCTCATGCGTGTCGTATCAGAAAGGAGGCGATAATATGCTCTACGGGAGCATAAACCAAAGCTTGGCAGCTTTGTTCACGATCTCCAGATAATCGAAGGCTTCATCCGGATCTTTACCGAAGGCCATCAAGCCATGTCCCTGCCAGATTAGGGCATTCTGTCCATCAAGTGCAGCCAGGCTGGCATCAGCCAGCTCTCTGGTGCCGGTCTCGGCAAAACGCGCCATGGCGACACCGGTGGGTAGATAATACTTGGTTTCGGGCAGGATGCTCATTAGCCTTTGATTCAGGGAAACTGGATCGTCGTAAGCCGGCAGTTGCGAGAGAGCTATGATCTCGGCCGGATGAACGTGAATGATGCATCTGTAGCCCGGTTTGTAGCTTTGAAAATACTCCTGGATTCTGCGGTGAGTGAGCCATTCTGAGGTGGGCTTGGCCTCCACGGGATAGATAGTCTGGGTGCTCTCAGCCCCGTCCTGCTCCACTGCAACCAGCACAAAGCAGCTCATTAGATCCCTGGCATATTGGCGGTAGCGGGAGCCGGTGCGCGAGACCAGATAATAGCGGGTCTGATCCGTTTCTTTAACCAGATAGAGCTCATGTAGCCAGGAGGTCAGATCAAAAGACATATTGCCCGCGTTGGCTTCTGCCCAGCCGCTTTGCCAGATACGCGGGGCAATCTCTGTGATACTCTCTATAAAAGAAGGCAGCCGGTAAAAGGCTGCCTCATATAGTTGTTTCATATTGTAGAGTTTGGTCATGGGAGCTATTCCTGTGAGGCCTTGCTGCGGCAGATCTTTTCCACTTCGCGGAAATTCACTTTGCCAGAGGCCATCATTGGGATGTCCTCGATCACTTCAAAGAACTTGGGGATAGCTATGGAGGGTAGCTCTTTCTTGAGCTTCTTCATTACTGCATGCTGATCAAAATCACCGGTGGTGACCGCAGCGACCACATCCGCACCTTTGGTGGGATGGGGGACGTCAACCACGCAACAGATCACGTCTTCCGGGAGGAACTTGGTGAGGATCTCTTCCACTTTGACCAGGGAGACCATTTCTCCGCCAACCTTGACGAATCTTTTCAGGCGTCCTTTGTGCCAGAGATAGCCATCATCATCGATCAATCCGATATCGCCAGTTTCATACCAGCCATTGCGGATTCTGAGCGAGGTCTCTTCCAGGTCGCCCAGGTAGCCCACCATCACATTGTCACCTTTCACCAGGATCTTTCCTTCCTGATTCGGACCCAGAATCTTATCCGTGTTAATATCCACAATACGCACCTGCACATTGGGGAAGATCTTGCCAATGCTGCCTTTCTTATGGTTCCCGGGATAGTTTACGGAGATCACAGGACTGGTCTCAGTGGTGCCATAGCCTTCAAAAATCGAGATATTGTGTTTGGTGAGGAAGCCTTCAAAGATCTTATCAGGCAGCTTATCCGCTCCGGCAATTGCCAGCTTCATGCTGCTGTAGTCTCCGGGATCGGATTTGGCAAGATAGCCATGGAAGAAGGAAGGTGTGGCAGCCATAAAGGTGGCTTTGTATTGCTTCACCAAGTCACTAACCGTCTTGTATTCCAACGGATTGGGATAGGTAACCAGGGTAGCGCCCATTAGCAGGGGAAGCCAGAACTGAGTCACCAGTCCAAAGACGTGGAACACAGGCAGGATCGAGAGGAAGACGTCGTTGTGATCCAGAGGAACTAATTGGTGGATCCCATCGATGTTGTGCAGGATGTTTCTGTGGGAGAGCTGAACGGCTTTGGGTTCCTTTTCGCTTCCACTGGTGAAGAGGATCACGGAGACTTCGTCGCTGTTTCCGTTGTGCACCATATTCTTGAGCACGGCATAGGGAAGCTTGGAGAGAAGAGCTGCTTTTAGCTTGGCGAGGGTGCTGACCCGCTGCAGGATGTCTTCCACAAAGATCATGTGGTCAATGGGTTTGAGGCCCAGCTTGTCCAGCAGTTTCTTGCTGGTGACCACCGTTTTAAAATTGCATTTCTGTCTGGCATAAAGGCAGTTATCGATGGCACCGGTGGCATAGTTTATCATCACAGGGATCTTGCCTGCAAAGAGAGTGGAGATCACTCCCAGCATGGCTCCCATGGAGGTGGGAAGCAGCATTCCGATATATTTACCGGGAATCTTTCCCAGCTCTTCCTTGAGTATGAAAGAAGCTATCAGCATTCTGCCATAGCCATAGTCCTGACCTGTGCCTTTGTCCACCACGGCAAGTTTACCGGAGTGTTTCTTGGCTGCCTGAATAAAGCGAAGATGCAATTGATCCATATTTTTTCCTCGTTTAGTTGATTAGGTGAAGCCAGTCTTTCAGCAGGAATTCCAGCCTGCCAATCAATAGCGAAATACGCGCCATGACTGTGTAGCCAAAAGATGCTCCGAAGCTTATCATTAGAAAGTATATACCCAGCTTGGAGGGCACTGCATAGACGCCCTCTTGTTTCTTGCTAAAGTAAAAGAAGTAGATGCCACAGATGGTGCCAATAATCAGGATAAAATTGCCCACAGTGGCAACGATGTCACCCTGAACCACTGGGTTGATCATGGTGGCTGTCATTTGCTGCAGGAGATCACTCTTCATATAGCGCAGCATGCTGATTCCTGCCGAGGTGCCTATCACCAGGGCTATGGGATATCTGGAGATCCACAGGGTCTTGGGATGCAGGCGCATCAGCATCATGATACCCAAAGCTCCGGGAATCAGGAGAATAAGGTTGCCGCTGAAATCCGTAAAGAGCTTGGTGAAGAGATTGGGCAGCAGGGTGTTGTAGATGATATAGATCACCCAATAAGCAGCCGAGAGACCCACGAAGATCTGCTCTGCCAGCTTGTAGAAAGGATTGTCCTTGTAAAGAAAACTGAAGATGCAGAAGGTGAAGAAAGCACCTAAGTAGAGGCCAAGGATAGTCATAAAATCAGCCATTATATCTCCTCCTTCAATTCTTGAGTCTGTTTGTTCTTCTTGTTTCGCCAGACCTTGTAGTTTCCAATGGCAATGAAGACCAGGATCAGAAGGTGAGCCACGGATTGGGAATCCATTTTGGCCGTGGCAGAGCCATTCTCCATGCCGATCAGGCCCTCATACTCTGCTGCAGCTTTGAGCCCGCCCAGGAGCCCAATAAGCTGGTTCTGGCTGTTGATATAGGGGATGAAGCCGGGTGCTGATATTGCTGTGGTGCCGCCGGTGACGGGAACGTTATACATATCGTGGGCAGCCATGATCCACTGCTTGATGCCGGGGTCTCCTGAAGACAGTGAGCTGATATAAGCTATGTCCCGCAGGGTCTTTATCCCTGATAGCATGGGGATTTGATTCAGAGCTGTTCCGCCTGTGTCTGAGGGATAGACTTCTTCCAGAGATCTTCCCATGGCTTGAATGGTGACCATCCCGCCAACTTTGTAGCCCAAATTGACATAATCCACTCCATACTGTTTTTCAGGATACTTCTCGCTGAGCTGCCTGAAAGCCTGATCCGCCAATTGAGGCCCCTGAGGCCACAGTGCGGTGGCAATCACTTTATGGCCTTTGCTCCAGGCATGGTCTATCATGGCTACAGCCATGGGTTGAAGCTCGGTCATGGAGGCAGGATCGTAATCAAAGGAGATAATGGCAACAGAACCGACCGGGGCTGTATCCACCAGCTTGTGAGCCATGCGGACGTGGGGAGAGCTCTCAGTGATCCAGCCGATAGGGAAGAGGAGTGGCAGCATCACTGCCAGGAACAGCACCAGATATATAATCCTTCTTTCTGTCTGAGGGTTGATGCTCATTTGTCACCTCCCAGATAGGAGCGTTCTATGCCCAGGATAATTCTCAGGCTGCTTCCCACAATACCCAGGGCTGCGCTGATCATGATAGCACGTTGAGCCGCTGAATTGGGGAATTCCATGATGAAATCCGTAAGGTTGGGAAGATGGAGCAAGGGGAGATTGGAGGGAATCCAGCCTGTGAGCATGGTGCCGAAGCTGCTTCTGCCCAGGATCACGATCACGGCAGTGATCATCAATAGGTTGGACTCAAAGCTGCGGATAATGAAGGCACGATAGGCAGCAGAGGCAATGTAGAAAGCCAGGAGGGCAAACATCGTGGCAGAAAGATGCTGATAGACGTTTTCAAAGAGGTAGTCGAAGGGCTTGAGCCCCAGCCAGGCTTGGATGGAGGCACCATTGCCCAGGATACCATCGGTCTTTTCCATTCCCCAGAGTAAGCCCACAATAAGCATCAAAGCAAAGCTGATCATGCCTGCCAGATAGTAAGGCCAGTCCTTGACCTTGTTTCTGATCTTCGTGCTATTCACGCGGATGAGGCTCACCTGTCCGAGGAACATGGCAAAGCCGGAGATAATCATAAACCAGCGTTCCAGAGTCTCGTTGATCTGGCTGAAGGGACGGTGCGGGATGAACTCTGAGGCAAAGACCACCAAGCCTGCCAGAAAGACTATTACTAAAGGTAAGTTTCTTTTCATATCATTACACCTACTATAAACTTATTCATCAGAACACCTTCCCAAAGAAATCCTTGAACCAGCTCCAGCCCAGGGATTCTGTCACAATACCACACAGAATCAGCAGAATGATCAGGAGCTTTCCAAAGTCGTGCCCCTTCAGGCTTCCCAGTTGCTGGGGGTCTTTGGAGAGATAGGCGGAGGCGGCAAAGAGTTCTTCACCTATCAAAGTATAGTCACAGGACACCACAAAGAAAGGAAGCTGATGAGCCTGAGCGGTTCCTGCAGTCTGAATAGCTCCAGTGCTAAAGCCTGTTTCTGCCAGGATTAGAGACTCGGCATAGAAGGAACCCATGAAGAAATTGGCTGCAGGTTGTTCACGCACCATAATGCCATCTATACCTGCCACATAGCCAAACTGGTCATCTGTGAGGTAGAAGATATTGCTTTCCTTGTAAGCATCCAATCTGCCAGCTTTGAGGTAAGACTCCCGCACCACTTCCCTAGCTGCAGAGAGCACCATGGAGAAGCGGCAGGGAACGATCAGATCTGTATCATACTCGGCAGCTTTATGTGCCAGATGGCTCAGAATAGTCATGCTGGCAATAGTCTGAATATCATCCAGATCGGAGATACCGGGAACGTAGAGAATGGGCTTGCCTTTCTCAGTGGCACGTCCGATTGCCTCATCCATGGAGTCGAGCCCGTTTATTCTTCTCACAAAGAGGTCTTTTCCCCGCTTTGCTGCAAAGATATAGAGCAATATCGCAGCACTGATTACGATCAGCATCAAAAGAAAAGAGAGCTTATCAAGATAGAACCACTGCTCGATGGGCTTGGCTTCCAAGACCTGCGCTACCGAATCTGTTTCAGAGACAGCTATCATCTGGTAACGATAGGTCTCATCCGGGGAGAGCTCCGTATCCGTGTATGTCCCTTCCGGCTCGGTGCTTTGATTGAGCTCCTGAAAGACCTGCAGACTGTCTGCCTTCTGGATAGTGACAGTGCTTCCCGCCGGAGCACCTTTCCACTCCAGATTCAAAGCGGTTCCGGCATCATGAGGATAGTCCGTAACCCTGAAGCTTACTTCCCCTGCCAAGGGTACAAGCGCCACTAGCAGTAGAACGATAAAACCAGAGACAAGACAATCTTTCATCTTGTCTCCTTGGAGACAAGGCTATTGATCAAGGTGGTCATAGCCCCTATCTGTTGCAAGAGGTCTGCATTGAAAGCAGATGCTGAAGGGGAATCCATCAGCGCTGCCAGCTTGGCGACTTCGTTGTAAGAAGCCTGAAACCAGGTACTGCTGGTGAGTTCCTCAGTGCTGAAGAGCTGCAGGTTTTTATGTATCGTAGTCCAGAGTCCAGCTTCAAAAGGATTGTCTCCAACTGCCTCAGTATCTTCTGCTGCCACGATGGCAGAATACAGCCTGGAAACCTCTGCCCATTGTCCCAGCAGGAACAAGGTATAGGTCTCATACTGAGCAGATTCCCAGGCTGCAGATTCATACTTCTGCTTTAGCTGAGCGCAGGCTGTGCTGATCTCTGCCCAATTGCCTGCCCGGATATAATCCTGCATGGAAGTCTTCACTTCTAAAGATTGCTTCTCGAGCCCCAGGGCTGTAGCCAGATCAATGTAATCCGAGTAATAGCGATTCAACACCACAGCATTGCCAGTGATAGCTGCCAGCATCAGATCTGCTTGCAAAACTCCCAGAGCATAGACGCTTCTCTGATCGGTTGCTCCAGCCTTAAAAACATCCTTTGGCATGACAGATAGAATCTGGGAGGGATTAATCACTTCCAGCTTGGTTGTAACAGTCTGGATGGAGGGGACGGGAACAAAGTCTGTGATGGCTTGAGCGATGTCATCATTGGGGAGCTTCTTTCTGTCCTTATTACAGGCCGGCAGAAGCGCCAGGATCATCACAATCAAGCAGTAAAAGATTCTCTTTTTCATACTCAGAAATTCCTTTGATCTAATCGTTATCATAAAGTAAACAGAGCTCATAACATCACAAGAACAAAGCTGTGACAAGCTCTCACAAAGTCAAGTGTTATATTGCTGTTTCTCGTATCTGACTGAATTCTATTCATAAGCTTACTAGAGTCCCTGAAGGTCATTGTGGTAGCGAGTGCATTCATTACAAAGATGATAGCTGCAGTAGCGGTTGTAGAGCTCCTGCAGGCCTTGTTGATACACCGCTCTGGAGCTCACCAGCCTGATCTGGGAGGGATTCACGTGTTTCTGCATGGAACGCAGGACGTGATTTTCCTGTAGAGGAGGAAAACTGAGATACTCTTCCATGAGCTTCTGCTTAGCTTCGGTTTGGGCGTGCTTCTCATACCACAAATACAAAATTGGCAGGTAGATATTGAGCAGGAGAGCATTCAGGATGTCTTTACCGGGTTTGGGAACGTAATCAAATCCCGGAGCTGCGCTCTTCACAAATAGAGACTGTAGTCTTTGAACCCTGCCTTTTTCATCGCTGCACTCGAGTATCTCCATCAAAGAATGCATTAGTCCCGGTTCCACAAGCTTGTAGAGCACAGAGAGAAAGGAAATCAATCTATAGATTGGATGGGCACCGGGACGCACCCGAAAGAGCTGCCAATCAATCTGGATCGGCTTGGCATAGAATCTCTGGCTTTCATAACAAGATAGAAGATACGTGCGTTGCTCTTCTGGCAGTGCTTTGGGGCTCTTTTGCAAGAGACCGCTGGAGCAGAGGAAAATTGCTATCAGTTCATCCAGTTGCAAGCCCTCAGCCTTCCAGGCTTTGATCTCCTGCAGAGGCAGAGACGAGGCCAGGCTGAAGAAATTGAGTTTGTTCTTGTCGTAACCCAGAGCTTCCATCATGCCTTCGTAGAGGAGTTGATCAAAATCACTCAAGCCCAGGATGGCATTGAAGCGGCGCACTTTGGCACGAAAGCGGAGCTTGCCAAAGAGACTCAGACGAGCTGCCAGGTTATCGTTGTCGATCGCCGAGAGCAGCTCGCAATAGGTGTTGATAGCTCCATCCAGAGCAGGATCATGAGCTTCTAAAAGCTTTTGGATATCGGCACTTAGCTGGTCTTTAAGCTCCAGTATCTCCAGAGTTTCCCCATTTTCTTTGATAGTGTAGTCCTGGCTCTGATTATGCTGCAAAACCACATGCAGAACCACCCGGTTGTAATAGGGATCTTCCTCGTGGGAATGAGCTTTCCAATCGCTGGTCTTGAGATGAATCTCCACGCTGCCCTGCAGGGCTTGTCCTCCAAGCTCGATAATGGCAAAAGAAAAATCCGGACCACGCCCGGTATTGAACTGCCCCTGAAAAGTGATTCTCACGCTCTTTCCGGATACTGTGGTCAGTTCACTCTTAAGGTGCCCTGCGTCCCAGATATGATAGAGAAACTTCTCGTTCAGATCCATCAATAGTATCTTTGCAGCATCCTGTAGCGGGCTCGGGCTGAAGCTGAGCGATTGTAATTGTGGGGGTTATATTTGATAGGATTGGTAATCACAGCAATCAACTTCATGCTTTGAGTGCGGCTGATATTGGCGCAGGATCTGCCGTAATATTGCAACGAAGCCGTTTCTATGCCATAGATTCCCTTACCCCACTCAATGTAGTTCAGATAGAGCTCCAACATCCGGTTTTTGGACATCAGCAGCTCCATAATGATCGTCACCTGAATCTCCAGATATTTCCGGAAATAGTTGCGATGTGTGGTGAGGAACATCGTGCGCGCCAATTGGTTACTGATAGTGCTGGCTCCGAAGCGGATGCCTCCGGCTCTTTGGTTGCGTTCATAGGCTTCTCTGACCATATTCCACTCAAACCCAAAGTGCTTGTAGAAATTTCCGTCTTCCAAGCTTACAACCATGTTCCTGGTGCGGCGCGGTATCTCTTCCAGATTGATATAGCTGCGTTCCCGGACGGGGTAACCCTTTTCAATCCAGCGGCTGAGCATCAGAGGCGTGAGGGGTGGATTGATGAAGTTGTAGAGCAGGGTCAGAAACGCTACAACGCCCCAAAACCAAAGATGAGCCTGAAACACAAACCTGATCACACGAATCAGAAAAGGTCTCTTGCGCTTGCCTTTAGCCTGCTTGATCTTCGGTGTCTTTGCCACTATCTGTATCCTTGTTGAGTTTTCACGGAAGCATGAACCTGCGAATCATCTCAAGATCTCTCTGGATGACTCTGGATTCCAGGGTCAAGCAGATCAGTGCTTCCCGAATCCGGATAAAACAAGGGTGTTTGGATCATTGTATCCTGCCAGAGGATAGACAAAGCTCCAAACACCCTGATATTATCACAGGATAAGCTTTATTGCCCGTTTACTTTGCTGCGGCTTCCGGTTGGGTCTTGTTGACGAAATCGGCCAGACGGGATTTGCGTCTGGAAGCGGTTCTGGAATGGATCACACCCTTCTTGGCGGCTTTATCGAGCTGGGAATAGAGCTTGTTCAGCATGGTATCCCGTTCTTCGGGGCTCATATCAACATGAATCTGCTTGGAAAGGGTCTTGATCGTCTTTTTTACGTAGTTGTTACGGGCTTGACGCTTGGCGTCTGTCTTCATTCTTTTCTTGGGCGATTTGTGATGTGGCATCTTATCCTCTTTTTCATCTTAGTAAGTTTATAAACCAAAAATAAATGCAAGTCTTTCTTGTCAACTGCTTTTTGCCTATGTAAGACAAGAGACTCTCCAAACTACTGGGTGGGCAGGATGGAGACTTCGCCTTAGCTTATCTTTAGTGAGCTTCGGTTCGTCAACAAACCTGATCGAGTTGATCCTGAAAGGAGATCGAATACAATCAGGTGAACATGGCCAATGTTCAGTCCACTCACGCACTCTGACCCGACACCCATGAGACACCCATGTGACACCCATGTGACACCCATGTAACTTCATGCGTGTCACATGGGTATGAGATGCGTTTCTATCGAGTGCAGAATTAGGGAGCAGCTAATGGAGACGGATCACCGAAGCTGCAATAATTAGAACAGATAAGGGAGCAATTATGTCTAAGAACTATATCAAGAATCTGGCTGCGGAACAGACAATCAAGCTGGATGAGCAGGTGCAATACAGCCAGGGGCAGATCGTAAGCCGGACTCTGGCGCAGAACAAAGCTGTCAGCCTCACTCTCTTTGCTTTTTCCCAGGGAGAAGAAATCAGCTCGCATGAGTCCCATGGAGATGCATTGATAACCGTTCTGGATGGAGAGGGCGAGATCACGATTGGTGCGAAGACTCATCTGGTCAAAGCCGGAGAATCCGTTCTGATGCCGGCCGGCATTCCTCACGCTGTGAAAGCTGTGTCCAACTTCAAGATGTACCTGACGGTGGTGTTTCCGGAATAGGCTTACAAGGAGAGACCGTTCGTCGAATTGTAAACATGAGTTGCATGGATAAGGAATTAATCCGCTATTGGAGTCACGGACCTCACTACCAGTTTAGTGACTCAGTTGTCTTCATAAGCTGGCGTCTGGCAGGCACTTTGCCACAGCATGTCTTACATCTATTCAACGAGCTGAGTACCAATCCTCATAAGGATGACAATAGATGGGCATGTGACCAGATAAAACAAAATAACGCTTATTTATTTCAGAAGTTCCTGAGATATGATGCAGAGCTGGCATCCCTGCAAAATCCGGATTTCTCCTTGAATGATCCACAAGTTGCCAGAATTATAACAGGGGCATTTCAATACTTTGCTGGGCAGCGTTATGAGTTGCACGCTTTTTGTGTGATGCCTAATCATGTTCATCTATTGATACGAGCTCTTTTAAAATGCTATGATGAGTATTATCATATGGCCGATATAGTACAATCACTGAAGAGTTTCACTTCCAGGAAGATAAACAATCATTTAGGAAGAAAGGGGCAGGTTTGGGATCACTTTTATTTCGATAGAGTTGTCAGTGATCTCAGTAGTTATGAGAATGTTGTGCAGTATATTATGATAAATCCCGTGAAAGCCAAACTGGTGCGTAACATAGAAGATTGGAAGTATAGCTTCTTTGATCCAAAGTATTTGAAGAAGCTATAGATAGGCTGAGACCTCCTTTTTGGGTTGCCAAGCTCCAGCTTGGCAATGGCAGCGGAGCTGCCT
>JAEZUG010000077.1 GCA_023421135.1 Candidatus Cloacimonadota bacterium
CCTCTGCCATGGCCAGCTCAGCCTCGGCGATCTCTGTGATGTAATCTGGCACGTCGTTTTCGGCAACGTGTTCCATCGCCATAACGGTGATCTTCTTTGGGAACTTCTGCTTCACATGGGCTGGTAACTGGTTAATTCTCTGGATCTCCAGCTTGCTCAGCAGGCAGAACAGGAAGTTCATATCTGCCTTTTCCAGGAAGCTCTCAATTTTGGGTGTATTCATTCATTCTCCTCGTTCATAAAGCCTTCAATTGGTTCGTGATATCTACTCACGCGGTTTTCTTCCGCCCGGATAATGGCCAGTACTTCAGTGATAGCCCGGGGTAACTGGTCGTTAATCACCAAATAGTCGTAATGAGAGATAAACTTGATCTCATCGGTGGCTATCCCAAGGCGCTTCTCGATCTCCTCTGGAGAGTCTGTGCCTCGTTTGATCAATCTCTCACGCAGGATTCTCATTGAGGGCGGAATGATAAAGATTTTGATATAGGGAATCTCAGTAGCGCTGATCTGGGCGGCACCCTGCACGTCTATATCCATGATGACATGACGCGAAAGCTTCAGACGGCTTTGAATATAGCTGATGGAGGTTCCATACCAATTGCCAAAGACTCTGGCATGTTCCAAAAAGTCTTTGCTATCGATCCTGTGAATGAATTCAGCTTCATCCACAAAGTGGTAATGGGTACCATCCTCTTCTTCACCCCGCGGACTACGAGTGGTGAAGGATACTGAGTAGTCTATATCGTCCGTGAGCTTCAGGATCTCATTCAGGATCGTGCTTTTCCCTCCACCGGAGGGTGCAGACAGAATAATCAGGAAGCTCTTGCTTTTCTCTATCAACGGGGCTTTATTCCTCGATCAGTTTCTTGTAATCGACTGCTGCAAGCAGGTCTTCCAATTCATCCAAGTTACTCAGACGAACTTTGATCAACCAGCCATCCTCAAAGGGGGATTTATTGATAAGGTCGGGACTATCTTCCAGATCGGTGTTCTTTTCTTCAACTTTGCCTGAGACAGGGGAGAAGAGGTCTTCCACGGCCTTCACGGCTTCAATGTTGCCGCAGGGTTGACCAGAAGATACCTTGCTGCCAACTTCAGGAAGCTCCACAAAAACGATGTCACCCAGCTCGTGTTGGGCAAAATCAGTGATTCCGATGGTGGCAAGATCGCCATCAACTCTTATCCATTCATGGCTCTCGGTGTAGAGTAAATCGTCAAGTACCAGCATTTATTCCTCCATTGCTTTTATTGACTAGTTTTTTTCCAAGTCTTGGAGAGGGTAGTTTGTGTCAAGATATATCATTTGGAAGTGACATGTGACCAGTGACAAGAGAGGATAATGCGAAGCTGGGGGACTATAGAAAGGCACAAGGATTTTAGGATTCTCTTAACAGATCACTGATGACCATGATATTCATTTATTTATTGATGAGTAAGCATCAGAGTCGTATGAATCACATATCTTTAGTCTCCCAGCCCTACATTTAGTTTCTTGTTACTGGTCACTCGTCACTAGTTACTCCCTAATCCGACACCCATGAGACACTCATTTATCTTCATGCGTGTCACATGGGTATGACTTGTGTCTTATTTGAGTGCCGAAGAGGAGCGGAGTGTGTGAGAAATAATGTCCAATCCTGCTTTAAAGCTATTTGAGGTGATCAGGCAGCTTTCCCAAAGGCACCATTTCCTGCTCTCCGGTTGTCAGATCTTTCAGAGCGACAGTGTGGGACTTCATTTCGTCTTCTCCAATGATAGCGGCAAATCTGGCTTTACAGTGGTTGGCAGCCTTGAGCTGAGCCTTGAACGATGCTTTGTCCGGATCAAACTCCACCACTAATCCTCTGAGGCGCAGCTTGTTGATTTCCGGCAGTATGAAGCGGCGGGCTTCCTCTCCCATGGCAACAATATACAGATCCGGCAATGCTTCTTTACCAATAGCATTTCCTTCATTCTCCAAGGCAATCAAAAGCCGCTCTATTCCTCCGGCAAAGCCTATAGCAGGACAGGCTTTACCACCTATCTGCTCAATCAGGCCATTGTATCTTCCGCCTCCGGCCAGAGAGTTCTGCGCCCCCAGGCCATCGTAGATGATCTCGAATGCTGTATTGGTGTAGTAATCCAAGCCTCTGACGATCTTAGGGTTGATAACAAAGGGGATCTTCATCTGAGATAAGTAATCCTGCACAGCACTGAAATGCTGCTTGCAGTCTTCATCCAGATAATCAAGTTGCGAGGGTGCCCCGGTAGCAAGGCTTTTGCAGGCTGGCACTTTGCAATCCAGGAGGCGACGTGGCTTGGTGACATAGCGTTTCTGGCAATCGGGGCAAAGCTGTTCCAGATGGGGCTGGAAGTAATCTCGCAGTGCTTGGTCGTAGATTCCTGAGCACTTTGGACAGCCTACGCTATTGATCTCCAGATGCATCTTAGTGAGTCCCAATCCTTGGATAAACAACCACAGAAAGCTGATCAGTTCAGCATCCCAATAGGGATTATCCGAGCCAATGAATTCCAAGCCATATTGATAGAATTGGCGGTAGCGTCCTGCCTGAGGACGGTCGTAGCGAAACATCGGTCCCCAATAGTAGAGCTTCTGATTGCCCAAAGCAGCCAGATTGTGCTCCACAAATGCTCTCACTACAGGAGCTGTCCCTTCCGGACGAAGCGCAAAGACTCTGCCTTTCTTGTCTGTAAAACGATACATCTCCTTCTGAACAACGTCGGAGCTCTCTCCGGAGCTGCGCTCAAAGAGATCGCTCTGCTCAAAGATCGGAGTGGTGATCTCCTGGTAACCAAAGCTGGTCGCCAGGGCTTGGAAGCTTTCTTTCAGAGCTTGCCATCTGGCAGAATCGGGCGGTAGTATGTCAAAAGTTCCTCTTGGTATTGAGTAAGCCATTTTATCCTCTTTATTCTATTCCATATTGATCCGGATACAAGACGTCCGTCAGATATAGTCCGGCTGCAGGAGCTGGCACCACTAAGGTTTGGCGCGGGTCTGCCTCCAGCAGTATCCTGTGCATGTCTTCCGGGCTCATATTCTTGGTGCAGAGATTGCACAAAGTTCCCACAATCCTACGCACCATGTTATGCAGGAAACGATCCGCACGAATCCTGAATTGATAGTGATCCTCCGTCTCGGAGATAGTGATTTCTTTGATTTCACAAACGCGGTTTGGTACTTCCGGGTTGTACTGGGCAAAAGAAGAGAAGTCATGCCTGCCCAGAAGTGGGGTTGAAAGGATCTTAAGTTTTGTCAGATCCAGGCGCTGATTGATAATGAAGCCCCGATAGTAGCGGTGAAAGGGCACTACTTCCTTGGCCAGAATATACAGATAGCCCCGTTCGTAAGCCTTGTAACGGCTGTGGAAGTCCGGAGATACAAACTGCACATTCAGAATCCTGATATCGTGATTTAAGTTCCGGTTCAGAGCCCGGACAAAATCTTGTTCCTGCATCCTGCCCAGATAATCAAAGTGGGCATACTGGCTGGTGGCATGCACTCCAGTATCCGTTCTACCGGCACAGACCAGGGAGACAGGGCTTTTCACGATGCGGGTCAAGGCTCGCTCGATGCTCTCCTGTACAGAACGGCAATGATTTTGGATCTGCCAGCCAAAGAAGCCACTGCCATCGTAGGCAATCTTCAAGACGACTCTTCGGGGTTCTGTCATATAGAGCCTACCAGCACAAGAGCAGTGAGAAAACCAAAAGCCAACAAGTTCTGCGCGACGAAGAAGTCACGCTTGATCAGTTCTCCATTGATGCTAAGCTCCACTTCTGTTTCCACCTGTTTGGCCGAGGCATAGTTCTGCCTTATCACATCAGCAAAGTAGGAGAACACAGCGCTGAGGCTTGTTGCTCGGTTCAGCTTATGCTGTTGCAGCAGTTCAAAGTAAGTTCGAATAAACAGAGCTGTGGCCAGAACAACATAGGTCACCTGGCTGAACCACCTGTATCTCTGCATCTTGCGGGTATCCAACATGAAGTGCCGGATATCAGTGGTTCCCAGACAATAAATTGATATCACCAGGAAGTAGATTATCTGCAAACTAAAGTATAGCATTTCCGGGAACTCTGTCATGAAAAGCGTTGCGAAGAGCCAATAGGCAGTAACAAAGGGCATGATCCTCCTCAGAGCCAGAAGCAGCTTTGAAAACACTGCCGGCTCGCAAAGGTAATAGATCAAAAACAAGGCTACCAGCAACAGTAACTGCCTGATTTTGGCGTCAAAACCCAAGACACAGGCAACTGCAAAGATCAGCAGTTTGAGCCAGAGGTTCTGTTCCGATAGGATGCCTGTGAAGAGCTTCATTCCTCGATGCTTGGTTCCACAGGAATCTCCGGATCTTGCTCCGGGAACGGCACTTCTTCTCTTCGCTCGGGATAGACAGGCATTTCTATACTGATGCTATCTTCTTCCTGAGGTTGTGGTCCAACCAGCTCCTCAGCATCCTCCTGGATATCCCACAAAAGGGCTTCGCCAGCATCCAGGCTATCGGGGATCACCACAGTGCTATCCTGCACAAGGCTGGAATCCACCGGCGTACCGGGATAACGAAGCAGGAAGCTTCTGCCATCGAAGATCCTTCTGGCTAGATCACCATAACGACCTGTATCTGTGGCAAGGAGCAGAGCTTCAAGATAAGGACGTGCACTGAGGGTATCAGCCCGCTCTACTGCATAATGCCAGCCCAAGCGGAAACGGGACTGCATCGCCAGTTCCGGGGATGGTCCTTCCAGAAGATCCGTGAGCATGGTTACCATGGAATCTGGTTCTGTGGTATAGAGCCCCAAAGCACGGTCATAGAGCTGTTCCGCCTCCTCCACCCTGGGATCAACCACCCGGACTCTCTGTCCGTTGTATAGCATGCGTGTGGCGTTTGTATAGCGGTTATCAGGAAAGTCTCTTTGCATTCCCTCGAGTATCTCTGCCACCTCAGGATCCTTTTGTCCCAGCTTCATGTGAAGACTGGCAGCAACAAATTGGACAAAAGGAATGATATCATTATCGAAGCGTTCGATACTGGTGTTTATATTGGTAATTCTATTCTCACGGCTTTGCTTCTCAGTATTCCAGCCGGCAATCTGTCGGTTAATATCGAGGGTATCCAAGACAGCTACAGCGCTTGAATCCTGCTCCACAGCCAAGCTATCTGTCAGCTCCGGAATTGGCACTCTGGCACTAATCTTCAATGCCTGCAGTGAGTCTGTTTTGGCAGACAGATTCAGCAGTTGTGTTTCCAGAAGCTGTTTTGCAGCCAGGAGGCTATCTTTACGGGCAATTATCTGATCGTAAATCATGAAGCTGGAATCCGGCAGATTGAACTGGCGAAAATAGTTGTCTGCTGCCTGATACTGATAATCCAGATACTGCTGCAGATTAGTCTCAGGATTGAGATTGGTGTTCTGAGCCAGTTGCTGCAGAGCAGTGATCTTGACTGTAGCAAGAGCTACATACTCGCTACTGGCAGACTCTGTTCGTACCCGGTTGTAGCTCGTCTGAGCCGAAGCACGATCCTGTCTGTTGTAAAAGTGATTTTCTCCCAACCAATAAGCTGCTGCAGCAGAAGCTGGAGATCTGGGATAGTCTCGGATCACAGCTTCCAGCTCTTGTTGCCCTGCCTCCTGCTGGCCATCAGCAATCAAAAGACGAGACTTCAAGACCCTGGCACTACCAAGTTTATCGGTGCGCATCTCTTTTTTGAGGAGATTGGTCACAGCCTCTTTACCAGGATCGTAATTCTGCAATTCCAGGTTGTTCAGCCCTAGATAATACAGGGCATCCAGCCGCAGATTCTTATCTATTCTGCGAAGCTCGAGCAGTCTCTGGAATTGTTCCAGGGAAGCAGCGTAGTTCTTTTGAACATAATAGTTCTTGCCTATCAGGAAGATGGCTTCCCGGGCTTCGGGGCTATTGGCAAAGTCAGTCACGACCTTCTCCAGCCAATACTCAGCCCTTAGATAATCCTTGTCCTGTATCTCGAAATCTGCCAGTACCAGAAGTGCCCGGGGATGCTTACTTGCAAAGCGGGGATTACGGATAAAGGATTCCAGCCTGCTTTCTGCTTCGGCGGGTTGATTGATCTCCCGGTAGATTCTGGCCAGGAAGATATTTGCTTCCGGGATATGACGGCTTTCAGGATAGAGCCGGATGAGGTTTTCAAACTGATCTTTGGCCTGAAATGCACTATTTCCCTTGAAATAGAGAGCCTGCGCCATCAGATAGATGGCTTCCTCTGTCTCCCGATTGTCTTTCTTCAATGAGATGATGATGCCACACTTCTGAATTGTCTTGGTGTATTCTTCAATAGCTTGCGGACTGGGTCTGCCATTGGAATTTAGTGGCCGTTCCTGAGCCGACTTAAAGTACTTTCTGGCATTATACATGGTGTTATTCAATCCACAGGCGGTGATCACCAGGATCAAGCTCAGCATCAAGAAAGGTTTCAGTCTTCTCATCGCAGCTCCAATGTGCTCTTTTGATTTACTTAAGAATTGTCCCCGCCAAGGATATGGCTTGCAGAAGGCGGTTCTCTGCCAGGAACTCAATAGCAGCATTGATGTCCGGATACAGAATTCTATCTTCCTGCAATTGAGGGATCACCTCCCGCAGGGCTTCTTTGACTTTCTCCAAAGCCGGAGAGCTGGCTATATTGCGCTGATCCAAAGCTGAAGCTGCTACCATCAGTTCGATCGCCAAAGCAGATCTAACATTGGTGATCACCTGTTGCAGTTTGATCGCAGAGACAGAGCCCATGCTCACATGATCTTCCTGATTGGCAGAAGTGGGTATGGAATCCACCGAAGCGGGATGAGCCAGAACTTTATTCTCGGAGATGAGTGAGGCAGCCGTTAGCTGGGCAATCATATAGCCGGAATCAATTCCCGGACGTTTGGCCAGGAAGGGGCTGAGACCGCGATTCAGGGCAGGATTCAGCATCTGTTCGATGCGCCGCTCCGAGATATTGGCCAGTTCGCTGATCGCTATCGCCATGGTATCCAAAGCAATAGCCAGAGGCTCTCCATGGAAGTTACCTCCGGAGATCACTTCTTCTTCCTCAGCAAAGATCAAAGGGTTATCTGTAGCAGAATTCAGCTCAATCTCCAGAACGGAACGGGCATAGGAAATGGCATCGCGAACCGCTCCATGCACCTGCGGACTGCAGCGCAGGCTATAAGCATCCTGCACATTGCCGCAATTGCGATGGCTTTCCCGCAGTAAACTGCCTTCCAGCAGATTGCGGATATTGGTTGCCGAGGCAATCTGTCCGGCATGGGGACGGAGCTTGTGGACAAGCTCGTTAAAAGCTTTGGGAGTGCCCTTCAGGGCATCAATGGACATAGCGGCAATAGCATCGGCAGATTGGCACAGCCTTTCTGCTTCCAGGAGAGACAAAGCTCCCACGGCTGCCATAACCTGAGTGCCGTTATTCAGAGCCAGGCCTTCTTTGGCTGCCAAAACCACAGGCTTGATCCCAGCTTTTTGCATGGCCTCGGCCCCGCTCATCCTGCTTCCCCGATACTCCGCTTCGCCTTCTCCCAGCAGCACTAAGGCCAGATGAGATAGGGGAGAGAGGTCTCCACTGGCGCCCACTGAACCACGCTTGGGAATGATGGGGTGAACTCCTGCATTGAGCATCTCGATTAAAGTATCTAGAGTGAGGGGACGGATTCCGGAATGACCTTTGGCCAGGACGTTGATGCGGAGCAGCATTATGGCTCGGGTGGTGGGGATATCATAGGGCTCACCGACACTGACAGCATGGCTGCGGATCAGGTTCAATTGCAATTCTGCGATGTGATCCTGATGAATGGTGACCGTGCTGAACTTACCGAATCCTGTAGTTAGGCCGTAAACAATCCTCCCTTCCGCAATCACTCTGTCCACAAAGGCGCGGCAGGTCTGCACTTTGGCTCTGCTGGCATCTGTGAGGCTGATCTTGGCTCTGTCCAGAGCAACAAGCTCCAAATCCTCCAATCTTAAGCCGTTACCATCAATTTGAATTTCTTGCATAATATATCCTTGATTCTTTTCTATCTGCTTATCAGGCAGGGATGAAGAAGCTCCATTCCCACAGGTGCACTATATTTACTTTAGCTTTTTTGTCAAATCACTTATGAAAAGGCTCCAACTCATTTCTGCTCTCTGCTTCCTTTATGAATTCATCCAGACTTATTGTCCTCTGCCTTAACACACAAATCAAACCCACGTCAAACGCATGTGACACCCATGAGTTTACATGGGTGTCACATGGGTGTCTCATGGGTGTCTCATGCGTGTCGAATAAGAGAGAGAGGGCAGACAGCTTGTCTTCCCTCTCAACATTAAGGTTTGATAATCGGATTGGAGTGCTTTTTTTACAGGTATTTCTTGATCTTGTTCTCGATTAAGTCTTGGATCTCATGCATCCTGGCTTCTGAAGTAGCTTCGTAGCGGGTAACCAGCACGGGAGTTGTGTTCGAAGCGCGAACCAAGCCCCAGCCATCCTCAAAAGTGATGCGAGCGCCGTCGATATCGTTGACGTCGTAGTTTTCTGTCTTAAACTCATTACAGACAGCAGCCACAACCTCAAACTTCTTGTCGTCTGCACAGGGAATATGCAGCTCGGGAGTGTTGTACATCTTGGGCTGATCCGCCAGGTAGGTGCTTACCGGAGCGGCGGTCTTGGAAACGATCTCGGTAAACCTGGAGCTCACGTAGATGGCATCGTCAAAGCCCAGATAGCGATCTGCCAGGAAGACGTGTCCACTCATCTCGCCAGCGAATTCCACCCCAATCTCTTTCATTCGCATCTTGATATTGGCGTGTCCGGTTTTGTACATAATGGGCTCGCCACCGTGTTTACGAATATCGTCGTAGAGGTTCTTGGAGCACTTCACGTCTGCTATGATGGGCTTTCCGGGATTCTTGGCGAGGTAATCCCGCGCCAGTATATTGAGGATCTGATCTCCAAAGAGCATCTTGCCTTTCTCATCCACAACTCCGATGCGATCGGCATCACCATCGAGACCAATACCCAGCTCATAACCACCCTCTACTACTTTGGCAGAGAGGTCTTTCATATACTTTTCAACCGTTGGATCCGGGTGATGATTGGGGAAAGTGCCGTCGGGATCGGTGTAGATCTCATCCACGATACAGCCTAACCGGCGCAAAACTTTGGGAAGATAGGGGCCACCCATGCCGTTGCCACCATCGACAACTAAGCGCACGGGACGCTCTATCTTCAGGTTTTCCACCAGGTAGTCCATATATTCCTGATCGATT
>JAEZUG010000083.1 GCA_023421135.1 Candidatus Cloacimonadota bacterium
CTTGCTTCCTCATTCGCTGCTTTAGCGATCCCTTAGCGATTCTTTAGCGATTCTTTAGCGAACGCTAAGGAATGGCTTGTTCTGTGGTAAGTTATGGATTTGGGGTATAATGAGCGACAAGTGACAAAGACTTCACTTATCGTTATTGGTCTGCCAATCCCACTGCTCCCTCACTCCTGGATGTCCATCTTATGGAGGTTAATGCGCCATCTAACTGAGGAAAAGCCCAGTCTGATCCCCTTTTAATGGTGAGAAGAGCGTTAGGCTGGAATAGGAGACAAGAAAGTGACGAGTAACGAGTGACAAGTGACAAGAGCTTCGCTGCTGACGCTTCGTGAAGAAGCTACCGATGGAACGCAGATGGCTGGATCGACTGGATCAAGAGGATCAACTGGAAAACTAAACTATCTGTTCAATCAGTTTAATCCGTGTAATCCGTATTGAAACCAATCCCTTAATCCTTTAATCCTTGATAGACACCTTTAGTCCCCAGCTCCACACTTACCAGACTTGTCACTCGTCACTTGTTACTGGTCACACCCCAAGAAAGCATTGACAGAAACTTGGGACACGTATTTTTGCACAAAAAGCTTGCATATTTAACACGATGGAGTATAGAGCATGAAAAAGATCCTGATTCTGGGAGCTGCGGGACAAATTGGTTCCGAGCTAATCCCCTTCTTGAGAAAGACTTATGGCGATAGCAATGTGATCGCTTCTGACCTGCACAAGAACCTGCCTTGCGAAACGCTGGAGAGCGGTCCTTTTGAAATCCTGGATGCACTGGATGGCAAGAGCATGAACGAGCTGGTCTCAAAGTATGATATCGATACGATTTTTAACCTTGTGGCAGTGCTTTCTGCCAAGGGTGAAGCAGACCCTGTATTGGCATGGAAGATCAATATGGGAGCTCTTTTCAACGCTTTGGAGATCTCCAGACAGACCAAGGGTGCAGTCTTTACACCGAGTTCGATCGGAGCCTTTGGCAAGACCACTCCTCAGGATCAAACGCCTCAGGACACTGTGATGCGTCCAGGAACCATCTACGGCATCTCCAAAGTTGCTGCAGAACTTCTGGGAGACTATTATCACAGCAAGTTTGGCGTGGATGCACGTGGCCTCAGATACCCAGGCATCATCTCAAACGTCACCCTGCCAGGTGGCGGCACCACAGACTACGCTGTGGAGATCTATTACGAAGCTTTGCAGAATAGATCTTATACCAGTAATCTCGCTGCAGGAACCTATCTGGATATGATGTATATGCCTGATGCACTTCGTGCAGCAGTGGAGCTGATGGAATGCGATCCTGGCAAGCTGATTCACCGCAATTGTTTTAATGTGACTGCTATGAGCTTTGATCCCGAGGGAATCGCTGCTTCCATCCGTAAAGTCATGCCAGACTTTAAGCTGGATTACAAAGTTGATCCCATCAAGCAAGCCATCGCAGAAAGCTGGCCAAATTCTATGGACGATAGTGCTGCTCGTGCAGAGTGGAACTGGGCACCGCAGTTTGATTTGGACAAGATGACAGAAGATATGTTTGCCAAGCTCAGCCTTAAACTCGGTAAGCAGGTCTGAAGATGCTAAAGGTTGGAGTCGTTGGAGTTGGCCACCTTGGTCAACATCATGCCCGTAAGTTCCAAGCCATAGAAAACTGCCAGATGGTGGGCATCTATGATGCCAAGCCAGAACGCGCTGCAGAGATCTCTGAAAAGCTGGGGGTGAAGAGCTTTGCCAGCTATGATGAACTGCTGGATGCAGTTGATGCCATAGACATTGCTGCCACAACCACCTATCATTACGCTCTGGCAAAACCTGCTCTGCTCAAAGGAAAACACATCTTCCTGGAGAAGCCCATCACCTCAGAGCTGTCTCAGGCTCGGGAACTGATGGAGCTTGCCAAAGCCCAAAACCTGAAGATTCAGGTGGGGCATATCGAACGCTTCAATCCTGTGATCCTGGCAGTGGAAGAGCAGATCAAAGACCCCATGTTTATCGAGTCGCACAGGCTTTCCACCTTTCATCACCGAGGCACAGACGTGCCTGTTGTACTGGATTTGATGATTCATGATATAGACCTGATACTGGACTTTGTGAAGAGCCCCATCAAGCAGATACACGCCAGTGGGATCGGGATTCTGACCCCCAGCATCGACATTGCCAATGCCCGCCTGGAATTTGAGAACGGAGCTATAGCAAACGTCACCTCCAGCCGTGTGTCTCTGAAGCAGGAACGCAAGATCCGCTTCTTCCAGAAGGATGCCTATTTCTCCATGGATTTCGTGGCGAAACAGGTGAACATCGTTCGCAAGTCTCCCAATATCCTCACTCTTCTGCCTCGAATCATGGCAGGAGATCCCAGCCTAAAAGCTGAGGAACTGGTGGATACCCAGCTTCTGACTGTGGCAGACAGCCCAAAGGACGCTTTGCAGATGGAGCTGGAATCTTTTGTTGACAGTATTCTCAAGGATAAAAAGCCTGTTGTAGATGGTGAAGCTGGCACAAGAGCACTGTCCGTGGCTCTGGAGATCATCTCGATAATCAACAGCCAGCTCAAGAACAAACTCTAAGGAAGTAAGACCATGTCCACGATACTCGTTAAAGATATTGAAAGATACATAGGCACAGATGTGAGCCTGCAAGGTTGGGTTCGCAATATCCGCCACAGCGGCAAGCTGCTCTTTATCATCTTCCGCGATGGCAGCGGAGAGTTGCAGACAGTGGCTTTCAAGCCTGATCTGGGTGAAGAAGCCTTTGAGATAGCCAAACGCCTCACGATCGAAAGCTCTGTGAAGATCAGTGGAGTGCCCAAGGCTCATCAGAAGCTGGAAGGGCAGTTTGAACTGGCAATCAGCAAGATTGAACCTGTGCAGATTGCAGAGGAGTATCCCATCTCCAAGAAAGAGCATGGGCCGGACTTTCTGCTTTCCAACCGCCATCTCTGGATCAGAGCTCCCAAACAGTGGGCAATCCTGAGGGTGCGTCACACCGTATATTATGCTATCTGTGATTTTCTGAACCAAAACGATTTCTTCCGCTTTGACTCTCCCATCCTGACGCCCAATGCCTGTGAAGGCACCACCACGCTCTTTGATCTGGATTACTTTGATGAAGGCAAGGCCTATCTCTCTCAATCCGGACAGCTCTATCTGGAAACAGGGATCATGAGCCTGGGCAGAGTTTACGACTTTGGTCCTGTCTTCAGAGCGGAACGCAGCAAGACCAGAAAGCATCTCACCGAGTTTTGGATGATGGATGCTGAGGCTGCCTATGTGGAACACGACGAGAACATGCAGATCCAGGAAAACCTGATCCGCCATGTGATCCGCACTGTGCTGGAGAAATGTGCTAAGGAATTGGAGATATTGGAACGTGACACAGAAGCTCTCAAGCGGGCAGATGCTCCTTTTAAACGTATGACGCACTATGAAGCGATCGAGTATCTGAGGAGCAAAGGCAGCGAGATTGAGCACGATAGCGATCTGGGAGCTGCAGACGAAGTGATGCTGACCGAAGGCTCGGACACGCCTATCTTTATCGAGCGTTGGCCCAGCAAGATCAAAGCCTTCTATATGAAGCGTGACCCCCAAAATGCCGAGCTGGTGCTGGGAGATGATCTGATTGCTCCGGAAGGCTTTGGCGAGATTATCGGAGGCAGCCAGCGTGAGGATGATTATGAAGTTCTGCTGGCACGTATGACCCATGAAAAGATGCCTCTGGAAGATTATCAGTGGTTTCTGGATCTGCGTAAATATGGCTCTGTGCCTCACAGTGGTTTTGGCATTGGGCTGGAGCGTTTGGTCACCTGGATGACAGGTATTCACCACATCAGGGAAACCATTCCCTACCCAAGGATGATCTATCGCATCTATCCTTGATCCTGCCTTTGCAGATGGCGGGGGACTTGCCCTTGCCTTTTGGGAGCCCCGGCTTCCATCTTCAGCAACTGCGGTAACGCAGACAACAGAAGAAAGAGGAATGAATGAATTATAAAGATTACTTTTCCGAGACCACTCTGAACATGGGCTCCTCCATGATCAGAGAATTGGTAGCAAGCACCAAGAACATCCAGGGATTGATCTCCTTTGCGGGAGGCTTTCCTTCTCCCAAAACCTTTCCCAAAGAAGAACTGAGCAAGATTTATGCTGAAGTCGTGGCAGAAGAAGGCACAGACGTGCTGCAATATGGCCAGAGTGAAGGTGATAGTATTCTGAAGAAGGAATTCTTCCGCTGGGAAGGCTATAGCGACTTGCAGGATGATGATGCTTTGATCACGGTGGGAGCCACTAACGGCATCTACTACTTCAGTCGTGCTTTGCTCAATCCTGGTGACGCCATCTTCTGTGAAGCTCCCAGTTTTTTGGGTAGCATTGTGGCGTTTGAGGCAGTGGGAGCTGATATCCGCTGTGTCTCGCTGGATGAAGAAGGCTTGAGCCTTGACGAACTGAAAGCAGGGATCATGCAGCTCAAAGCAGAAGGCAAGAAGGCAAAGTTCATCTATACCATCCCAGATTTTCAGAATCCCGCCGGAGTGACGATGAGTCTGGCTCGCAGGAAAGCTCTGTTGGAGCTTTGTGCTGCTGAGGGAATTGTGATCCTGGAAGATAATCCCTATGCCAGGCTGCGGTTCTCTGGTGAGCCTCTGCCCAGCCTCTATCGTCTTGCCAAAGGAATGGGCTTGGATATCGTGATGGAGATCATCTCCTTTTCCAAGATACTCGGCCCTGGAATGCGTTTGGCCTATGCCAAGGGTAATAAGGAACTCATCGCCAAGATGGGATCCTGGCAGCAGAAGGTGAACGTGAGCCCCGATTGCGTCACTGAAAGAGTGGTTGCCAGATATATGCAGAAGGGTTTGCTCAATCCTCATATAGAGAGCATCTGCGACTTTTACAGGCCATATTTGCATAGCATGCTGGAAGCTCTGGAGAAGTATATGCCGGAGAGTGTGTCTTGGACTCGTCCCGAAGGCGGCATCTTTATCTGGCTCTGGCTGCCTGAGCAGATCAATGCCGACGAGATGTTCCACAAAGCAAGCCAAGCCAAGGTTTCCTATATCCCCGGATCAAAGTTTTATCCCAAAGGACAGGAAAAGTTCAATTGCCTCAGGTTGAACTTCAGCTTCAGTTCCTTTGAACAGATCGACAAGGGAATCAAGAGTCTGGCAGAGATCATCTGTTCATACGGAGTTTGTCAAGCCCGTGCTTTTGCTTAGTATGTCTTTAGTGTTACAACGACTATAAAGGAGTTGATAATGAAACATGTCTTAATGCTTAGCCTGATGCTGGGTTTGGCAATAGCCTCACTCAGCGCTCAGATAGATATGTCCCGTCTGGAGCTCAATCCCTTCATGAGAGGGATGCTAGCGCCCAATAAGCTCAGCATGTCTCACAGTATGGGCTTTGAAGCTGGTACTTCTTCCAACGGAATGGGATACTACTTATCCCGTTATACCAATCATCTCAGCTACAAGTTCAATCCCAAGCTGGAGCTTGATCTCGACCTCAGCCTGGTGAATTTTGGCAGTGCCAGCACCAACAGTGGGATAGAGTTTAATAACGACAACAACAGCAAGATCATCCCGGAGTTCTCTCTGAGATACAAGCCCAGTGATTCAGTCTCCTTTGAGTTGCGTTATGTGCAACGACCCTGGATGCAGAGCTCAATGATGTCTCCCTGGTATCAGAACCCAGCGAGGTAGATCTGGAAGCTGTAGTAATCTTCTTGATAGCTGTCTTTGGCTTGGCCATGGGCAGCTTTTTTAATGTGGTGATCTCGCGTCTGCCCAATAAGGAATCTCTGCTCTATCCACCATCGCATTGCTCCAATTGCGGTTACAGTATTCCTCCCTGGAGAAACATCCCTGTGATCAGCTATATAATGCTAAGGGGAAAGTGTTCCAAATGTAGCACTAAGATACACTGGCATCATCTCTTGGTTGAGATCGTCACTCCTATCTTATTTGTAGCAATACATCTGAGGTATGGCTTTGGCACAGTGATCTTCTTCAAGTATCTGATTCTGACGGGCTTCCTGATCCCCATTTTCTTTATTGATGCCTTTCATCAGCTCATCCTGCATGTGACCTCTATTCCATTGATAGTGATAGGTTTGGGCTTTGCTCTGGTGCCGGGGAATGATATAGGTATAATGAACTCACTGATCACGGCTGGGATAAGCTTTTCTCTGCTACTGGCTATGGCGTGGCTCTTTACCAAAATCAAGAAGCGTGAAGGCTTGGGTGGGGGAGATCTGTGGCTGATAACAGGCCTGGGAGCTAGTTTGGGAGCGCTTGCCTTACCCTGGATCCTGCTGCTTGGCAGTCTTTTGGGGATACTCTATTTCTTTGTGGTGGTGCGTAGCAAGGAACAGGTCTTTGCCTTTGGACCCTTTATCGTGGTGGGGACGATGATCTGGATTTTGGGCTTTGATCGCTTGGTGCTGCCTTTGATGTATCCGTGACGGGTACTGCTGACGCTCATGAGGAAGCTACCGATAGAACAAAGATGACTGGATCGATAGGATCTGAAGGATGAATAGAACGCAGATGAGGGGATCAATTGGATAGAACTACGTGATGGCAGCCCTGAAGGGGCGACCATCGGCAAGCGATGGGTGGCAACCCATCGGACCATCACCACGGAAATAAGCCCTGAAGGGGCGACTATCCGTAAGCGACTCATATGAAAATAGAACGCAGATGACCCTGATGATCATGATTTACGCTGATAGCTTTCCTTCGAATCCTGAAATCCTTGTTAGATACCTTTAGTCTCCCAGCTTCACACTTAGCTCTCTGTTCACTGTTCACTGATCACTGTTCACTGACAGGCGAAGCCGTTGTCTCCCAGCTTCACACTTACGGTCTGTTCACTGTTCACTGATCACTGTTCACTCTGCCAACCACCCAGATATCCTCGCCCAAGCGCTTAATCTTGACGTCCTGCAACCTGATGGCCTCTGTTATGTTCTTCACTCCGATATCTTCCAGCATAGACTTGGAGCCACCCAAGAGTAGTGGAGCAACAAAGGCTTGCACCTTGTCCACCAATCCTGCTTTGAAGAAGGCGGAACTGAGCTCGCTGCCACACTCCAGCATCACAGAATAGAAGCCTTTATCATGTAGTGTCTTCAGCACTTCGGGTAAATCGCAGAACTGAGCTTGGCAAGTGACTCCAAGCACTTCCAGCCCCAGCTTTCTGAGTTTATCAGCCTGGGGGGAAGAAGCCAGCACGTGATCGCAAAAGATGATCGTGGGAAAGGTTTTGGCGGTCTGAACCAGATTTGTCTCAAGGCTGATCTGCAATCTGGCATCCAATACCACACGTGTAGGTTGATGAGCTGATTTGATCTCTCGCACATTGAGCAGAGGATCATCCTTTTCCACAGTTGAGATGCCGGTGAGGATCACATCCATTTCAGAACGCAGTCTTTGCACTAAAGCCCTGGATTTAGGAGAACTTATCCACTTGGAACTGCCATCGGAGGCAGCAAACTTGCCGTCCAGGCTTAGAGCTGTCTTCCAGCTCACAAAGGGTCTGCCTTTGAGGATGCGGCAAAGATAGTATTCCAGTTGCTTTGTGATCTCTTCGCTGCAGTGGCCGTGCTCCACGATGATACCCGCCTCCTCCAGCATTTTGATCCCCTTGCCAGCAACCAATGGATTGGGATCGATCAAGCCTATATACACAGCAGATATTCCAGCTTCGATGATGGCTTTGGCACAGGGAGGGGTCTTTCCATAGTGAGAGCAAGGCTCCAGCGTCACATAGATCTCTGCTCCTCGGCACTCTGCACCTGCCTTCTTGATGGCCTGCACTTCTGCATGGTCCGAGCCATAAGCTTGAGTCCAGCCTGTGGAAATCAGGCTGCCGTCTTTAACAATGACAGCACCCACAAAGGGATTGGGAGAGCACTTGCCTCTGGCTTTTTCGGCTGTTGCGACGGCCATCCGCATAAAACGAGGATCAAACACCTTCCAGTTTCTCCAGATTGGCTTTAACAGCAGCATTTGCAGGATTGCTTTTCAGAATCTCCCGCCAGAGGGCTTTGGCTTTGGCTATGTCGCTGCTATTGGCATAGGCTGCTGCAAGATTGCTGCGGTTGTCTTCCGAGGGATCAAGCTTGCAAAGCTCTTCAAACCAGTAGATCGATTCCTGCCAGTTCTTCTCCTGAGCATTGAGGATGCCTAGGTGGTGGTAGCTGGGACTGAAGGCATTGTCCAAGGCAATAGAATTGTAGAAATCCACCTTCGCCTTGTCGCTCTGCTTCACCAATTGCCAGTAGAAAGCCCTGTAATAAAGGAGATCGGAGCTATCGGGATAAAGCTTAAGAGCGTCCTGAATCTGCACCCAGGCAGCGTTGTCGTCGCCTTTGGAGAGAGCTTCAGCGATGCTGCGGTATCTTTCGTTTTGGGCAAAGAAATCCTTGGGACTGCCATTGATGTTCTGCCGCAGCAACCAATTGCCGCCCACCAAACTCAGCACCAGAGTCCAATCTGTGGAGTGGTTCAGTTCATAATACAGCAGCGAGGTCTTGCCATCATCAGTGAGACCTCCGTGAATTACTCTGTAGGTGCTGATCTTACGAAGCTGTTTGATCTCCTTGAGCAGCTCCACCTGTCTCTCTCCGCAACCTTCAGGTGGTCTGAGGTTGATGCTCAGCTTAACAAGTTCTTCCCATTCCAGAGCTATGGCATGATCCAAATAGAGTGAGCCCAGCTCTTCAGGTGCTGCCTTCTTCTCGACACCGGAAAGCTCCAGCCCCAGCTTCTGCATTAGGTATTCCAAGGGAAAGTAGGAGGGAAACTGGAAGGAAGACAGCCAGTTCAATAAGCTCTGCTTGTTCTCCAGGGCTGCTTGTCTGGGACTCTTATCCTGCAATGCAGATCTTGCTCTATCCACCCAGCCATCAATGAAAAGCATTGTGACTTGCTTGGCTTCAGTGTGAGAATCTGCTTTGAAGGAGGGGAAGGGACTGCTCTGCTCTTCTGCCAGCTTGGCAGCATAATCGCAGGAAGCAGGACAGGAGAGGTCGTAGCGATAGGTGTTGCAGCACTCCCAGCAGATCTCTTTGTTTGTTCTGGGACACTTGCGCACTTTACGTTCGTTGTGGCACTTACGGCAGCGGGAGGGATCAAGCAGTGATAACATTATTGCTCCAATACTGGGGGCAGCAAGCGTTTGAACTCTGAGCGTGAGATCAGCTTCTGCACATGATGATAGGTGGCAAGGGGGAAGCTTAGCTTGGAAGCCTCTGTCACATCAAGGTTCTCTTCTGTGAGCTGATAGAGGATCTCATCCAGCACGGGATAAGAGATTCCCAGCTCGCCCTCATCTGTCTGACCATCCCAAAGATCTGCGGTGGGGGCTTTATCGATGATAGATTGTGGTATGCCCAGCACGCGAGAGAGCAGCCTTACTTCTGTCTTGTAGAGATGTCCAATAGGCTCGAAAGCACAGGCTCCATCGCCATACTGAGTGAAGTATCCCACCAATAACTCAGTGCGGTTACTGGTTCCCAAGACCAGGGCAGATTCCTGGGAAGAAAAGTCGTAAAGCACGCTCATGCGCATCCTCGCCATGAAATTACCTTTCCTGAGGCTAGTGACTTCATTTTGATGCATAGCAAAATAGGCATCCACCATTGGACTGATATCAATGGTCTGAGTTTTAATCCCCAGCCAGTCTGCCAGGATAGTGGCATCTCCAGCACTGTGAGCACTGCTCTTGCGATAAGGAAGCAGCAGACCGAGCACGTTGTCTTTGCCAAGTGCCTGCACTGCCAGGGTAGCGGATAGGGAGCTGTCTATTCCTCCCGAAAGGCCTATTACGACCTTAGTGACGCCTGCTTGCTGGCAGTAGGAACGGATGAAAGCTGCGCTGCGTTCTATCTCGTAGGCAGGATTTATCTCTCTCATGGATACCTCTTCTTATTCTTTGGTTCATCTGCTGGTGCTCCGAGCCTCAAGTCAAGTGAAAAAAAAGGCGGACTCTTGTGGAGACCGCCTTGATATCTTGTATCCAGAAGCTTTAGACTGAGATTACTTCTTTGACTTCCGGCAGATGTTCTTTGATCACTCTTTCAATTCCGGCTTTGAGAGTGAGGGTTGCCATGGGACAGCCTTTGCAAGCTCCCTGCAGTCTCACTTCAATCACGTTGTCCTCTCTGATATTGATGAGTTCAACGTCTCCACCATCTGATTGGATGGCGGGGCGGATTTGATCGAGTATCTCTTCTACTTTTTGTTTGTCTATCACTTTGTATCCTTTAGTTGGCCAGGTTGATGGACATGCTTCTGCCATCGGGATAAAGCAGGTTGATGGTCTCACCCTGAACGGTAGCGACTTTGGTATTGACCACACCGCTGTGCAGGAACCAAGCTTGTGCATCCTGGTCGTAGTTGAGTTGTACAGAGTCTTTGTTGCCACTGAGGGCATCAATCTTGATTTGATCGTTGGTCATGGTGATCTTGAAGCTATCATCTCCGCTTTGGGCATAACGGATAACTTCTTCGCCATTGTTCATTGCCATGGGGTTTGACCCAGTCCAGAATTCGATAAGATTAAGAACTACAACGTCAAGAGTGGTGGCGATAGAATATACGGGCAACCAGGTGAGCACCCAGAAACCGATTTGAACCAGGAAGCGATCTCCCAGCTGGCCATTCCACTCATAGACCTTCTTGGTCAGGTTGAAGCTGCCATAACAGCCTGCCATGCTGACCATTAGAAACATAGCAAGCACTGCTACTGTGATAAGTTTGGTAATGCTTTTCATAAGCTTAACTCCTCTTATTGTGTTAAAGATTTCTTGTCTCTATGAGTAATATAATACAGAACGGGGATAATAACAAGTGTTAAAAAGGTCGAAGCGACCAATCCACCAATGCTGACCATACCCATGGACTGGCGAAATTCCTTTCCGGCTTCACCCACGCCGAGTGCCATCGGCAGCATTCCGATCACTATAGCCAGGGTGGACATGATGATAGGCTTGAGCTTTTGTTCTCCCGCTTCCAGGATGGCCTCTTTGATGCCCATTCCTTCTTTGAGCTTCAAATTTGCATAGTCCAGGATCAAAATAGCGTTATTCACCACAATACCCACCAGCATTATCACAGCCATCATGGAGAAGATATTGATGGACAAGCCTGTAAGGAAGAGTGCAATAAACACACCAATCAGAGACAGCGGCACGGTTGCCATAATCAGAATGGGCTGCACAAAGCTCTCCAGCACGGCTGCCAATAGCATATAGGTGAGTAGTATTGCCAGCATAAAGGTTCGCATCATATCGACCATGGTTTCATTCATCATCTCTGCTTCACCACCCCAGCTTATCTGATATCCTGAGGGAAGCTGGAGAGTATCAAGACGCTTGTTGATATCCTGATTGACCTTACCCATAGTAAAGCCTTCGGCAATACCTGCAGTAAATTGGATTGATTTGAACCTGTCCTGGTGAGTGATCTTGTTGATGCCTGGGCTGAAGGTTACATCCGCCAATTGAGAAAGCAGATATGTCTGTCCATAGATAGCGATGGGAAGATTTCCCAGCTTCTCGGGACTATCCAGAGAGCTTTCTTCCATAGATACACGTATATCATACTCATTACCTTGTTCTCGATAACGAGTGCTCACAGTGCCTTCAATAGCAGTACGGATAGCCATCGCCAGGTCATAGACCATAGCTCCTGATTCTGCCATGCGATCACGCTTTGGAACGATAGTGATCTCAGCTCTGCCGGGACGTGTACTGGTATCCAGATTCATAATGCCAGGTGTGTCTTTTATAGCATCCAGAACGCTGGACTTGAGCTCTTCCAGCTTATCGTTGTCCTGGCCCTGCAGGAAGAATTCGATTCCTTCTCCACCACCAAAGCCCCCTTGAGTCTTCACCATAACTCTGGCATTGGGGATATCGGCAAGATCTTTGGAGAGCACGGAGATCATCTGGGTGGTGCTAAGCTTTCTCTGGCTGGAATGCACCAGCTTAACGTCTGCAGAAGCGATATTTGTGCTCTTATCGATGTATCCGCTGGCACCGAGATTGGTTACGATGTGTTCCACTTCCTTGTGTTTAGCCAGCCTGGCATTCACAGTTTCAATGGTCTGAGCCGTTTGCTGCAGATTGTAGCCCTGAGGAAGTTCCACGGTTACTGTGAGGTTACCCTGGTCGATAGTGGGCATCAGCTCGAAGCCCAGGAAGGGAACCAAGATGAAGGACAGCACAAAGAGAATGAGCACTGCTCCTACCAAAGCCAAGCCACGTTTCTTGTTGGAGATAAGCTTGGACAGAAGCCTGGAATACCAAGCACTGACCTTTCCAAATCCAATCTCAAACTTTCTGCCATACAGAGTATCTATCTTCTTCTGGGGTAAGATGCGGGAAGCAAGCATTGGCACAATCGTGAAAGAACTGATCAAAGAGAAGATCGTGGCATAGGTCACTGTGAGACCGAACTCTTTGAAGAACTGACCAACCATCGAAGTCATAGTTGCAATCGGTAGAAACACCACTATGTTTGTAAGCGTGGAGGCAAACACTGCCACGGCTATTTCAGATGTACCTTTATCCGAAGCTTCCACTCTATCGTTGCCCATATCTTTGTGCCTGAAGATATTTTCCAACACCACCACACTATTTGCCACCAGAATACCCACAGAGGTCGAGAGTCCCATCAGAGTCATCACATTGATGGTAAAGCCTGAGGCTTTCAGGAACACAAAGGTGGAGACAATCGAGATAGGCATAGCAAGAGCCACAATCAGAGTGGAACGCAGATCATGCAGGAAGATGAAGAGGATCAAACCCGTGAGCAGGATACCCATCCAGATATTGGTCATGGTGTCTGAAACTGTGAACTTGGTGAAGTCCGAGTCATCTCTGATAATTCTGAGCTCAGTGCCCTCAGGCAACTCCTGTTGAATTCTGGGGAGTTGTTTCCTGATCTCCGAGGCGATATTCACGATGTTGCCATCTGGGCTGTTGGTGAGTGAGATACGAACAATGTTTTGGTCCGATTCCATCTTCTTCACGTCAAAATACACAGCCCGTTCGCGTACTTCAGAGCTGGCGTCTGTCACTTCTGCCAAAGCAGAAAGCTTCTTGGTGCCAAAGGATGTGGGGATATCAGTATTGGCGATCTCATCCACGGATTGGTATTCACCCTTGAGCCTTACAAAGTATTCCTGAGAGCCCCGTGTGAAGTTACCACCCGGCATATCGAGATTCTGAGCAGCCAAAATCTGCGTTAGCTGAGCCATGGAGATATTGTTCTCATAGACCACTCTGTCGCTCAAACGGATGGATATCTCACGTTTCTCGCCACCCGTCATGGTGACCTGAGCCACACCTTCGATCTGTGCAAAACGGTCTTTCAGCTTGTTGTTCGCATATTCATAGAGTTCACGTCCTTCCAGATTTCCGGAGAGTACCAAGTCCATAAAGGGAAAGGCATTGATGTCCAACTTGGAGATGGTGGATTTCTGTGCACCTGTGGGCATATTGACAGCAATGGCATCCACCTTGTCTTTCACTTCCTGATTGGCGAGGTCGATATCTTTATTGATCTTAAACTGCACCATCACCAGTGAGACATTTTCCATCGAGTAACTCTGGATCAGATCAATCTGAGAGACGTTTGCAACTGCATCCTCTATGGGCTTGGAAATCTGAGTCTCGATTTCTCTGGGTCCAGCTCCTGGATAGATAGTCTGGATCAGCACATAGGGTATCTTCACATCAGGCATCATAGTGAGGGGCATACCCATGTAACCGATCAGACCAAAGACCACAAAGACCAGAAGGCCCATCGTGACAAGCACAGGTCTTCTTATTGAAATAGTGGATAAAAACATTCTTGCTCCCTTAAGGAATGATCTTGATCAGGGCGTTTTCAGTCAAAAGGTTCAAGCCCTCCGTAATCAGCTGATCGCCTTCGCTGAGGCCTGAGATCACTTCAAAGCTCAGTTGGTTGTCCTGTCCTGTCTCGATGGGACGTTTGATGGCTTTGTCACCCTCTGCCACCCAGACAAACTTCTGGGCATTCTCTGTGATGATGTGTTGACGTTCCACGACTATGGAATTGGGCTTGTTTGCCACAATCAGTTTCACCTGGGCTGTCACGCCGTAGCTGATGCCCCGTCCTGAAGCGGGGAAGAGGGCTTCCACTCTGAAGGCTTTGCTGTTGGGATCAAGGGCAAGAGCTATCTGAGACACTCTGCCATTTACTGTGTTGCCATTCCAAGTGGCTTGCACGCTCATTCCGCGTCTGATCTTGGCGATGTCAGATTCGGGAACGTTGATCACAGCCTTGAATCCGCTTCCACCAGCTATTGTAAACAGAGGCTGGCCGGGATAGCTGCGTTCACCCTGTGCTACCATGATGTTGGTGATCACTCCGCTAAAGGGTGCCGTGATCTTGATCATGGCGTCTGAGGCTGCCAGATTGGCTCTGGCGACGTCGTAGCCGGCTCTGGCATTATCCAGATCCTGCTGGGAGATGGCTCCCTCGCCAAAGAGACGCTGCATTCTTTCATAGACCAATCTTGCGTTTTCAAAGCCTGTTCTGGCCTGATCGTTCTGTGCCTGAGGTGAATTGGCAGGGAAGGATACGATCAATTGACCTGCAGTGACTCTATCGCCGATGCGGGCGTGGATTCTGGTGATCACATCTGCCAGCATGGCTGTGGAAGTGCTTTCTTCAGCTCCTGTCAGAGTAGCATTGTAGATCAGTTCCTGGCTAAAGGTTCCTGGAGCTACAGCTTGAACCTTCACAGGCACGCCTTCGCTCTGCTGGATCTGTTCGATGCTGGCTCCGGCCTTGGTCTTCTTGCCACAAGCAAAGAGGGCAAGCAGCATTATCAATAGGGTTACAAGTATTATCTTCTTCATGAAACACTCCCTTAAAAGTCTATTCCCATGGATTTTGTAAGTTTCAGATCTGCCAGGATCAACTGGTAGATGGCATTGTAATATTCCAGGCGGATGGCAGAAAGCATGGTCTGAGCGTCAAAGACCTCCAGTTGGATTCCCACCTGGTTGTCAAAACGGTATTGAGCCAGCTCCAGGCTACGTTCTGCCAATTGGATGTTCTGAGTCTGGATTGCCATGTTTTCCTTGGCATGCACCCAGCTCAGGTAGTTCTGTTTCACTTCCAGACCAATGAGGTCTTGGTAATCTCGTTCCTGCAACCTGGCTTGAATCCAGCCATGACGGGTCTGTGCCCGCTTGGCGGAATTGGATAGACCTGTGAAGATAGGTATCTGGAAGCCTATGCCCACAGAATACATCGTGCCAAAGTCGTCGCCTTCGATAGAGTATTCGTCTGCTTTGGTATAGACGGAGTAATCTGCCGAAAGAGCCACATTGGGCAGGTAGTTACCTTTCTCGGCATTGTATTTGATCTGGTTCACTTCTGTATTGATGGCTGCCAAACGCAGCTCTAATCTATTTGTTCTGGCACTTTCCAGGACATCTTCTTCAGTTAAGGTCTGATCTTGAGGAATCACAAAGTCACCTTCCGGAACCAGGTTCTCATCCTCAGAGCCTATCTGTCTGCGAAAGGCTGCCAAAGCCAGATCATAGTTGTTCTGTGCCTGAATCAATTGTGGTCTGAGCTTTTCCACTTCCAATCTGGCACGCAGGAGGTCAAACTCTGAGACAAAGCCTTCCCTATTCATGGATGTCACTCGTTGCAGATGCCCTGCGGCAGTATCCAGAGCCTGTTGTTGCAGATCCACCAATTTTTTTGCCAGCAGACACTGATAGAAGATCTCTGTGGTGGAGACCACCAGTTCACGCTCTTTGACGTTATACATAAGGGTTTGGATAGAGCGGTAGCGATCTACAGCTTTGATGCCGTTGATCAGCTTTCCCCCCAGAAAGAGCACTTGCTGAAACTTGAGTTGCAGTGCCAGTGAACCTTCCTTGAGAGGTGAGCTGGGGATCATGGACGCCATTATCCCATTCAATGAACCAGCCAAAAAGTTATCATTATCGTCTGCAGTGGCATCCAATCCCGATGTAAAATCAAAGGCAGGAGGTATAGCCGAATCTGGCAGATGAGTGGTAGTGAGTGAATAAGCTCCCTGCAGACTGAGTTGCGGAAGCAGATTGCCCCGCACATCTCTGTAGGTGGCTTCTGCCATATAGATATCCTCTCTGGCACGGAGCAGTTCGTTGTTATTGCTCTTGGCCATCACTATGCTCTCTTCCAGACTTATGGCAAAGCTGGCAAGAGCAGCGCACAGGCATAAGAGGGTAAGCGCTAACTTTTTCATTAATACCTCAGTGTCTTATAATTCTATAATTATCATTATGATACAAAGATCAGGCCTGATTATTTGCCAATTTATTGTCAGGACACTCAAGTCAAGTGAATTTTTACTTTAGATAGGCAGATCGGTAAAGATAGGGATGGTGACGGCTGCGCCTGTCAGTGAACAGTGGTCAGTGAACAGTGAACAGAAAGTGACAAGTGACAAGTGACGAGTGACAAGTCTGGTATGTGTGGAGCTGGGAGACTAAAGCCACAGTCCTGTAGGGGCAGACCTGTGTGTCTGCCCGGAACGAGCTATGCAATTGATCCCCTCATCTGCGTTCTATTCTATCAGGTAGATCAGGTTATCAGAGTTCTATCCTGCTGATCCAGTCATCTGCGTTCTATTTTCATGTGAGTCGCTTACAGATAGTCGCCCCTTCAGGGCTGCCATCACGTAATTCTATCCAATTGATCCCCTCATCTGCGTTCTATCATAATCATCAGCGGCATCTGCGTTCTATTCATCCTGTTGATCCAGTCGATCCAGTCATCTGCGTTCCATTCGGTATCTTCACCACCAATCCCTGCTCCCTTATATTTTTTTTTGCCTTCCTGCTAAAATACCCTATCCTTTTAGTAGGATATAAAAATCAGAAGGTGGTTACCAATGTTCGATATAGATAAACTTAAAGCCTACAGTCCATTAGATAATAAGATCTATCAAGTCCTGGATGACAACGGCAAGCTCCTGGACAAGAAATACCAGCCCTCTCTAACTGATGAGGAACTGGTGCAAGCCTATAAAGACCTGCTCTTTGAACGCACAGCAGACCAGATGGCTGTGAGCTATCAGCGTCAGGGCAGGATGTTCACCTATCCTCCCAATCTGGGTCAGGAAGCCATACACATTGCTGCTGGAAGGGTTATTAAGGAAGAGGACTGGTTTGTCCCAGCCTTCCGTGAACTGGGTGCCTGGCTTGCCAAGGGTGTAAGCCTCAAAGAGATCTTCCTCTACTTCAAAGGAAGTGAAGACGGCTCTCGCTTCGTGGATGCCAATCGTATGTTGCCAGTATCTGTGCCCATCGCTTCCCAGCTTGTACATGCAGCGGGTTTGGGCTATGCCATGAACTATCTGGAAGAAGAGGCTGCGACCTTTGCCTTTGTGGGTGATGGTGGTACTTCCGAGGGTGATTTCCATGAAGCGCTCAATTTCGCCGCTGTGTGGGATGCTCCTGTAGTCTTTGTGATTCAGAACAACCAATTTGCCATCTCCGTGCCTCTCAAGATGCAGACCAGATCGATCAACCTGGCAGTCAAAGGCATTGCCTACGATGTAGATTCCATCCTAGTGGATGGCAACGACTTCCTTGCTATGCACGATGTGCTCTCCTTTGCACGAAAGCATGTTTTGGAAAAGAAGCGTCCTTTCCTGATTGAAGCCCGCACCTACAGACGTGGCGCTCATACGACCTCAGACGATCCCACCAAATACAGAACTCAAGAAGAAGAAGCCTCCTGGGCATTGAAAGATCCTCAGAAGCGTTTGCAAGCCTATCTTATCAGCAAGAAGCTCTGGGACCCCAAACAGGAAGAGGAGCTCATTGCTGGCTTCAAAAAGAAGATCGATGCGGAGTTCGAGGCTGCCGAAGCTTTTACCGAAACTCCCCTGGATGATATCTTTGATTATATGTATGAGAGTCTTCCGGATGAACTGGTGCGCCAAAAGAACATTGCCAAAAATGCTGCGGGAGGTGTGAAATGAAAGTGATGAACTTGGTACAAGCTATTAATGACGCTTTGGATATGAAGCTCAGTGAAGATAAGAACGTGGTGGTCTATGGTGAAGATGTGGGCGTCGAAGGTGGAGTCTTCCGTGTGACAGAAGGTCTGCAAGCCAAGCATGGAGCGAAGCGTGTCTTTGATTCTCCTCTGGCAGAATCAGGCATTGCCGGCTCTGCATTGGGTATGGCGATTGCAGGCATGAAACCCGTGATCGAGATGCAGTTTGATGGCTTTGTGCTGCCTGCCATGAATCAAATCATCTCCCACATTGCCCGTTTTCGCAACCGCACCAGAGGCAAGTTCAACGTTCCCATGGTCATTCGTATTCCCTACGGGGGTGGGATCAACGCCCTGGAGCATCACTCCGAGAGTCCTGAAGCCTATTTTGGGCATACAGCAGGCTTGAAAGTAGTGATTCCCTCCACCCCTTACGATGCCAAAGGCCTTCTCATCGCTGCTATCGAAGATCCAGATCCCGTGATCTTTATGGAGCCCAAACGCATCTATCGAGCCATCAAACAAGAAGTTCCTGAAGAGCATTACAGCATTCCCATCGGCAAGGCCAAAGTTCTTTCACAGGGAACTGATATCACCGTGATTGCCTATGGTGCGATGATCAGAGAAGTGCAGAAGGCAATAGTGCTGGCCAAAGAGCAGGGTATCAGCGTGGAACTGATTGATCTCAGAAGCATCTGGCCTATAGATCGTGACACTATTCGTGAATCTGTGCGCAAGACTGGACGCGCCCTGGTGGTCACTGAGGCTGCCCAAAGCTATGGTCCTGCAGCCGAGCTCATCAGCATTATCAACGAAGAAGCCTTCCTCAACCTGGAAGCTCCGCCTTCCCGTTTGACAGGCTACGATACCGTGATCCCCCTTCCCATGGGTGAAAAGCACTATATGATCAGTCCGCAACGTATCTTCTCTGAGATACAGCGTTTGGCAAAGTATTAAGGAGAAAAGAGATGCGTTATATATTTAAGTTCCCCGATATTGGTGAAGGCCTGGAAGAAGGCAAGATCGTAGAATGGTATCTGGAAAAGGGACAGACTGTCTCCTCCGGAGATCCCCTGCTCAAGATGGAGACTGACAAAGTGGTCACAGATATTCCCAGTCCCAAGACAGGAGTGATCGTGCAGCGCTTTGGCTCTGTTGGCGATGTCGTAAAAGTTGGAGCAGCACTTGTTGAGCTCGAGATCGAAGGTGTCTCTGCTGCGGAAGCTGTGGAGATCAATCGTCAAAGCCCAGAACCTGCCAGCAGTCAAATGGTGGAAGAAAAAGGCTTTGGAGTGGTGGGCACTATTGAAGTTGCTGGTGATGGGGCGTATCTTCCTGCCAGTGGCGAAGGTATTGCCAGTGCAAAGGCTCCTGATACTGCAAAGCCCGATCGGAAAGCTCTTGCCACCCCTGTGGCTCGTGCCATGGCAAAAGAACTGGGTCTTGATATCAACAGCATCCCAGGAACTGGTCCTGTGGGCAGGGTAACCAAAAAGGATATCGAAGCCTATCATTCTTCCCGCAGTTATCTAAGTTCCTCTTCAGCTCCTCAAGCCAGCCCTGCTCTATCCGAAGAGAGGGTAACAGTTGTGCCTCTCTCGATGATCCGCAAGACCATTGCCCGTAATATGAGCCGTTCCAAACAGAATGCTGCCCACATGTCCGTGATGGATGAGGTGGAGGTGAGTTCTTTGGCAGAGGCTCGCACCAAGCTCAATGAGAAGCTCCAGAGCAGCGGACAGAAGCTTAGTTACCTTCCCTTTGTGATCAAAGCAGTAGCCTTGGCTCTGAAAGAGCATCCCTCTCTGAATTCAGAATTGGATTTGGAAGGTGGACGCTTGCTATACAAGAACTATTACAACATAGGGATAGCAGTGGATACGCCAGATGGTCTGGTGGTTCCCGTGATCAGGAATGCAGATAAACTCTCCGTGTTGGAGATTGCCTCTCAGCTATCCGTGATCAGTGAGAAAGCCCGCGAACGTAAGTTAAGCCCTGAAGATATGAAGGACGGCACCTTCAGCATCACCAGTTTTGGCTCCATAGGTGGTTACTTTGCAGTTCCTGTGATCAACTATCCTCAAGCAGCCATTCTGGGCATAGGCAGGATAAATGACAAGCCAGTGATCAAAGACGGTGCGGTGGTTCCAGGGAAAGTGATGCCTATCTCCATGTCCGTCGATCATCGCATCGTGGATGGGGGAGAAGTGGCTAGATTCCTCAACCTGGTGCTGGACTATCTCAAAGACCCCATGTATATGCTGATTCAACAAGGAGCAGCCTTATGAATTATGATCTGATCATTATTGGTTCCGGCCCTGCCGGATATGTCTCTGCCATCAGGGCAGGACAGACGGGGCTCAAAACATTGGTAATAGACAAACAGTATGTGGGTGGAATGTGCCTCAACTGGGGCTGCATTCCCTCCAAGTCGCTCTTGGAAAGTGCCAAGCTCTATGCCAGGATCAAGAAAGCTGCAGAGTTTGGCATTACGGGGCTTGATCCCCAAGCGCTGGGTTTTGATTGGCAGAAAGCTATATCCCGCACAGATCAGATCGTGAAGAAGCTCTCCCGTGGTATTGAGTATCTCTGGAAGAAGAACGGAGTGGAATTCCTCTCTGCGGAAGCCAAAGTGATCTCTGCTACAGAAGTGGAAGCTGCAAACAGCATCTATACTGCCAAGCATATCATGATTGCCACAGGTTCACGTCCTGCCAAGCCTGAGGGTTTGAAACGTGTGGTGGAACTGGATGAATTTCTCAAGCTGGAAGCTTTGCCGCAGAAGATTCTGCTCTATGGCAGAGGTTCTATCCTCTTTGAGCAAGCTGCACTGCTCTCCCTGCTGGGCAAGGATGTTCAGATTGTTTATAGTGCTCTGCCCCTGATTCCTGGAGTGGATGAGTATCTGGAAGCCTATGTGCAGAAGAAGCTTAAGAAAGACAAGATCAAACAGTATGCCGCAAGTGAACTGCAGATTGTGGATGGTATATTCCATCAGGAAGGCAAGCCATTGGACTATGATATCCTCTTGAACTGCTCCATCCGCAAGGCTGTGTTGCCTCAGGTTCCCGCCGAGCTGGAACTGCAAAATGGCTTTATCAAAGTGAACGATCAGTTCCAGAGCTCTATCCCTGGTATCTATGCCGTGGGAGACGTCAATGGACGCTCCTTCCTGGCTCATTCTGCTTCTGCACAGGGTATGGCTGTGGTGAATCAGATCCAGGGAAAAAACAGTACTCTGGATCTCTCACTTAGTCCCTTAAACATCTATAGCCATCCCGAGATCGCTCAGGTGGGCAAGACGGAGGCTCAGCTTAAAGCTGAAGGCAGAGCTTTTAAAACTGCCGAGTATCAGCTCACAGCCAATGGCAAAGCGCAGACTGAAGGCTCGACCGAAGGCTTCCTCAGGCTCTTGTATGAAGATAAGTATAAACAAGTGCTGGGGGTGCAGATCGTGGCTGATAATGCCACAGACATGATCGCCGAAGCAGCTCTTCTGATGCAGATGGAAGGCACTATCTACGAGCTTGCAGGCACCATTCATGCCCATCCCACCGTCTCTGAAATCTTTATGGAACTAGGTGCTCAAGAGATTAACTCCCTCGAATAAACCACCAAGACAAGGCTAAGTAAACAGCGGCCGGGTTCACTTAGTGAGCCCGGCTGTTTTTTATAAGTGACGAGTGACAAGTGACGAGA
Source organism: Candidatus Cloacimonadota bacterium (assembly GCA_023421135.1). Classification (GTDB taxonomy): domain Bacteria; phylum Cloacimonadota; class Cloacimonadia; order Cloacimonadales; family Cloacimonadaceae; genus PHBP01. The sequence continues at coordinate 21,749 of JAEZUG010000083.1, forward strand.
GAGTCCGAGCGTAGCTGGGAGACTAAAAGTAGCTAACAAGGATTTCGGGATTTCAGGATTAGGAGAAAAGCTATCAGTGTTATTCATGATCATCTGTATCATCTGCGTTCTATCGGTAGCTTCTCCACGAGCGACAGCAGTCACTTCTAACTCCTCACTTCTAAGTTCTAACAAATTTTTGAGGTTGACAGCAAAGCCTTGTCTTTGAAGATAGCCTCACCAAATATTGAAGGAACTTAGAGCATGCTGCGAATCGTCTTAGCTCTCCTTATCTTGCTGCAGACCATGGGTTTGATGGGAGATGAGATCACTGATAGAGAAAGAGAACAGGAACAGTTGCAAAGGCAATTGGAACAGGCAGAAGCCCGGGCACGTCAGGTGGAAAGCAGACAAAGACAAACAAATACAGATATTCAGAGAACTGCTTCCCTAAAACGCGTCACGGAGAATCGTCTGCGAGATCTGCGCAGCCAGGACGAAGTGATGCAGGATTCCCTCCGTTCCATCACAGAAAGGTTGGATGAAGCAGGAAACCGCGTCTTGATCCTCAAATCTACTATCAACGATGAGATGAATATGCTGCTCCGGGTGGATCGCAGCTATAGAGCCCAAAGCGTTCAACATCGTGATCATCGCTACCTGGGCTACATGGTGAAAAACACCAAGACAGAGCTCGACATCGCCCGTGGCTTCCAGATAGCACTCACTCAGGAAGAGGAAGAAACCCGCAACGAACGCAACCAAGTGGTGAGCAACCTTCGCAGATCCACAACCGAAGCACGCAATTACGAACGCCGCATCCGCAACCTGGAAACTCAGAGACGAACTCTCACTCGTGAGCAACGCGAGTTGCAAGCCAGAATAGAGCGTTTGCAACGTGATGCCCGAGAATTGCAAGCCTTGATCAATCGCCTCCGAAGCGCTCGCACGGGTGAGCCTACCGTGGATCAATTTGGTTCAGGTCAACTTGCCTGGCCGGTGCGGGGCAGAATAGTACGAAACTTTGGTCAGGAAACCAGGGATTACAACACTAGCGTAGTGAGCAATGGAATTGATATCGCAGTGCCAGAGAATACCACTGTCCACGCTGCCGAAGCTGGCACAGTGATCTTTGCGGATCGCTACGGCGGACAGGGCAAGATGGTTATAATCGACCATAAGAATGGTTTCTTCACGCTTTATGGCTATTGCAACGACCTTCTGGTGAGGGTGGGAGCAAACGTGACCCGTTCACAGGCCATAGCCAAATCCGGCAGAACAGGCTCTGCCAGCGAACCTTCTCTGCACTTTGAAGTGCGCAGGGATGGCAGGGCTGTGAACCCCAATACTTATCTACAGTAGGAGTTCTATAGTGCAGATTTATACTGATCCTCCTGAAAAGAAGCTGCTCAAACTAGTGGACGGGATGCATCCCGATGCGGTCTTTCTGCATCACACAGGCAAGATGCCAGGAATGGGCTGCAGGATAAGCTCCCGAGAGGGAATCAAGCGCATCGTGGAGACCAAACAGCGTAACGACAAAGCAGGCCTGATCGCTCTGGTGCCAGATTATCTGTGGTTTGAAGATCATGGCATCAAGGTGCCTTTGCGCTTGCAAAACCTTGCCCGGCAGTATTGGCCTGGTAATCTTACTTTGATCTGGAGCTTGGAACACGAGCTCACTTCTGAGATCAGCTACAATGGCAAGGTAGCCTTCCGGGTGCCGACTGACCCCTTGATTCGCACTTTTATCGATATGCTGGATGAACCCATTGTTTCCACTAGTGTTAACTTTTCCAATCTTCCTGCCGAGACGGATATGAAGATCATCCAAGAGCGTTATGGCAAGTGGTTCGATTTTGCCCTTCTGCCACATCCCCGCAGGCTCAGAGAACGCATCGAACCTTCCACAATCGTGGAATATATAGAGAAAGACGATCCTGGAAACGATAACTACAGCGAGGATATCAGGTGTCTCAGAGAAGGCTCCATTCCTTTCTACGAGATCAGACAGGCCTTCTACAAGCCTACCATCATGTTTGTCTGCACTGCTAATATCTGCCGCTCACCAATAGCTGAGAAGCTCTTCAATTTCTATGCCAACCAAGCTGGTTCACCTTTCGTGGGAGATTCCTCTGGCTTGCTGCAGGGTGGACACGAGATATCTATGAATTCCATGACTTTACTGCTGGAAAAAGGCATCGAGGAAGCTCAGCATCATGTCTCCAAAGAGCTCACTCCCCAGCTAGCAAGCGGTAGCAGACTAATATTGACAATGGAAGAACGTCAGCGCGATCACATCCGCAAGACCGATCCTGAAGCTGCACCCAAAGTCTTTACCCTCAATGAATATGTGGGCGAGAGCGGAGACATTGTGGATCCCTATGGCTCGGAGCTGGATAACTACCGCAAGACCTACGGGATCATTGAAGACCGCATCCTGAGGCTCTTGGAAAAGCTGAAGCAATCATAAAGATTAAGGAATATAAAAATGCAGAACGATAAAACCATCAGTCCCGAAATCATCGCTGAACATGGGATCAGTCCCGAAGAATATGACTACATACTCCGGATTCTGGGGCGTGAACCCAGCTGGGTGGAGCTGGGCATCTTCAGCGTGATGTGGAGTGAACATGCCAGCTACAAGAACAGTGTGAAGCTGCTCAAAACTTTGCCCAAAGATGGGCCTGCCATGCTCGCCAAGGCAGGAGAGGAAAACGCAGGTGTGGTGGATATTGGAGACGACCTGGCGGTCTGCTTCAAGATCGAAAGCCACAACCATCCTTCTGCTCTGGAGCCCTATCACGGTGCTGCCACAGGCGTGGGAGGTATCCTGAGAGATATCTTTACCATGGGTGCCAGACCCGTTGCTGCCCTCAATTCCCTGCGCTTTGGCAATGCCGAAAATCCCCAGGTGAAGCATCTAATCTCCGGAGTAGTGGGTGGAATCGCTGATTATGGCAATTGCTTTGGAGTACCCACAGTGGGTGGAGAAGTATATTTTGAAGATAGTTACGAGGGAAATCCTCTGGTCAATGCTATGGCTGTGGGCTTGGTAAAGCATGGTAATATCGCCAAATCTGCTGCCTCAGGTCCCGGCAACCTGGTGGTCTATGTGGGGGCTAAGACAGGCCGTGATGGGATTCACGGAGCTACTTTTGCCTCGGTGGATATCTCTGAAGCCTCTGAAGAGAAGCGCACCGCTGTGCAAGTGGGTGATCCTTTTTATGAAAAGCTCCTCTTGGAAGCAACTCTGGAAGTGATACAGGCAGGTCTGGTGGTGGGTATTCAGGATATGGGCGCTGCTGGGCTCACTTGCTCCAGCTCCGAGATGTCCGGCAAAGGCGGAGTTGGCATCGATATGGATGTGGCTCTGGTGCCTCAGCGTGAAGCTGGCATGAATGCCTATGAGATCATGCTTTCAGAATCTCAAGAACGCATGTTGCTGATTGTAGAACCTAAAGATATAGATAAAGTTAACGCTATCTTCTTAAAGTGGGATCTAGACGCTGCCATCATTGGCAAGGTCACAGATGATGGTCTTTTGCGAGTGAGATACAATGGCGAAGTTGTGGCGGAGATACCCTCCGAATACCTGATTCTGGGTGGGAAAGCTCCAGTTTACACCCGTGAAGCCAAGCGTCCAGAATGGTTGGACGAGCTTCAAGCCTTTGATCCTCTGAGTCTGCCTGAACCAAGTGACTACAGCCAGACTTTGCTGGAGCTAATGGGAAGCCCAAACATAGCCTCCAAAGAAGCTATCTACAGGCAATATGATCACATGGTGCAGATCAATACAAATCAGGAGCCCGGTTCGGATGCTGCTTTGGTAGCAATAAAGGGCAGTAGTAAAGCACTGGCACTCACTACTGATTGCAATGGACGTTACTGCTACCTTGATCCCTTTGAGGGTGCCAAGGCCGCTGTGGCAGAAGCAGCCAGAAACGTTGCTTGCAGCGGAGCTAAGCCCATGGCTATCACCAATTGTTTGAACTTTGGCAATCCTCATAAACCCGAGATCTACTGGCAGCTTTCCGAAGCTGTGAGAGGCATGGGGGAGGCTTGTAGAGCCTTTGAAACACCTGTGACGGGTGGGAATGTCTCGCTCTACAACGAGAATCCCCAAGCAGCCATCTATCCCACTCCCGTGATCGGTATGCTGGGACTGCTGGAAGATTATAGTAAAGCGCTGGATCAGGCATTTAAGACTCCCGGAGACAAGGTGCTTCTCTTGGGAGATCTGTCTGGCAAGCTGGGAGCATCTGAATATCTGAAACTAAAGACTGGTAAAGCTTTGGGACTGCCACCCAGGATAGATCTGGATCAAGAAAAGCATCTGCAGGAATTGCTCTTGGAACTGGCAGAGCAGCGTTTGCTCAAGTCTGCACATGATTGTTCCGAGGGTGGCTTAGCTGTCTGTGTGGCAGAATCCTGCCTATCTGGAAACACTGGAGCAAGCTTGAGCCTGGCTATTTCAGGCTCCAAGGCAGAGACGTATTTTGGGGAATCTGGTGACATGGTGGTGGTGAGTGCAACTGAGGCTTCCCTGCCTCTGATTCAAGAGCTTGCAGCTCATCACAAGATACCTGTGAGTGTTCTGGGTGAAGTGATCCCGGAGCAGCGTTTAATCATAAACTCTGATATCTCGGTGGAGACAGGGAGTTTGAAAACCGTCTATAGCAATGCTATACAAGTATGAGGAGTTAGGAGATGAAAATGGATTTTCTATTCGGAAACATGTTTTGGGGCTTACTGGTCATCCTGATAGGTCTGTCGATCATACTCAAGGGCTTTGGTTTCAAAGTTCCGATCGTGAGTATCTTCATAGCCATTGTGATCATTATGTTTGGAGTCAAGATCCTGGTGGGAGCTTTCAAGAAGCCACACCACAGAGGCATTCAAACCCGAGAGCTCAGTGCCACACACAGGGAATACACCACTATCTTCAGCGGTTCAGAGATAGATCTGAGCGATCTACGTCCCTCCACTACTAGCATAGAAGTAACCACAGTCTTTGGTTCTTCCCTGGTGGCTCTGCCAGATACGATTGATTTTGATATTGAGACCAATGCAGTCTTTGGTTCTGTTATCACGCCGGATAAGACCGATGCAGGCTTGGCGTCTTCGCGGCAAAGAATAGGTGCAGGCATGCGCAAGGTGAGAATCGAAGCCAACGCCATCTTTGGCAAGCTGGAGTTTGTTTTCAAGCCCGGACCTGTGATGCAGGAACCTGTCAGCCCTGCTGATTCAACTGATTTCTAGACCAATAAAGAGCCCCAAACAAGCATGAGAATTCGACTGATTCTCATTGTGCTGATCCTTGTATTTTGCGGTAGCCTGGCCTCTGTGAGGCTGGGCTATGCTTTTAGTGGGGGAGGAGCAAGGGGTTTGGCTCATATAGGCATGCTCAAGGTTCTGGAGGAATATGGCATTTATCCAGATTATATCTCCGGAACCAGCATCGGTGCACTGGTTGGTTCTCTATATTCCATGGGCTATTCAGCCGCTCAGATAGAAGAGATAGTGCTATCCTGGAATTGGGAAGAGCTTCTTACCGATGAAGAGATTAGGAAGGACGCATATATTGGGCAGAAACGCTGGCCACCCTATGGAAACCTGAGTTTGGAGCTGGATGACAAATGGAAAGCCCGGCTCAGCACAGGGATATTCAGCGCAAACAACCTAAATCTGGAGCTTGCCAGAGTATATGCTCAAGCCTCGCTCTACAGAGACTTCTCCCAGCTTCCCATCCCCTTCACAGCAGTGAGCACCAATCTGGAGACTGGAGAAGAGACCATCTTTCGTGCAGGTTCATTGATGCAGGCTGTGAGAGCCTCACTATCCGTACCCAGCATCATCAAACCCCTGGAGGTAGATGGCGCTATGTACATTGATGGAGGGGTTAGCAACAACTATCCCGTTGGGCAAGCCAGGGAGCTAGGTGCAGATCTGGTTTTGGGCTTCAAAGCCAATTCAGAGCTCAAGCCCGTGGAAGAGCTCAGCAATCCCGTTCTCGTGATTGATCAGACAATAAATATTGGAATGACCAGAACCATCAGCGCGGAATCGGACAGCCTGCTCATCACTCTGGAGCCCTATCTCAGCGAGTTTAACTCCCGAAGCTTCGCCTCTGCCAGAGCCATCATTATGGCTGGAGAAGAGTTTGCCAGAGATAAGATCGATACACTGCTCCAGCGTCTTATAGCAGAAGGATACGTCTTCCGGTCACAGAGAAGAGACGCTATCCAGGAGACATCCTCCTACTGGTTGGGCAGAATCAGAGTGATTGGTAACAGATACCTCAGTAAATCTAAGATTCAAGAGTATTTGGGCTTGGAAACAGGCAGACAATACTCTCTGGATCAGATCATGAGCCATTGCCGCTTTGCCTGGAACTCCGGTTTCTTTGTCACTCTCTACCCCGTGCTTGTGCCCGAAGAAGGGCATCATGTGCTGGAACTTCATGTGGAAGAACGCAACCGCAAGTCTATCATACTGAATCTCTGTTACAAGTCTGAGGATCTACTTCATGCCAGCGCTGTACTAAATTTGAACAACTATGTTCTGAAGAATTCCAAGCTCCTGCTGGAGCTACGGGTAGGCGGCAACAACGAGCTGAATCTGGACTACGTAAAGAACTTTGGTGAGCTATATGGCATTTATTACCGGCTCTTCAGCTACGTAAACGAACGTACCAATTACATCTACAATGACGATCATCAAAAGACCGATAGTGTGAGACGTTTGGATTATGGAAACAGCTTTGGCTTGGGATTGTTTCTGAATGAGTATGTGAATTTTGAGACCTATCTCTTCGGGTTTCGCAGCAAGCTCTATCGTGATGTCTCGCCAGCTATTCCCTTGCAGCGTCGTTTTAAGGTGGGCGGTTTTGGTTTCAAGCTCTATCATGAAAGCCTCGATGATTTCGATTTCCCCACATCCGGCCTGTCTCTGATGGCAAAATTCTATTCTGCTCATGACCTTCTGATAAGCGACTATAGCTATGATAAGTTTTCAGCTCAGATGGATTTCTACAGACCCCTGAACCAAGACTTCAGCCTTCACTTTGGCATGGACTACGGCTCCTATTTCTCTGGGGGACAGGAAGCTCAGCTTGACCCCAACTATCTGGGGGGAGATTCAGGCTTTATGGCTTATGAGCAGTATGAGCTCAGTGCTCCTTTCTACAAGATCTTCAGCTTTGGAGTATCCTGCCATGCTTGGGACAGATTTCATCTGAGTGCCGGAGTGCAAGCCCTGATCCACTCTGATATAGACGACTGGTCTTTGAACCAGGAGACCGAGAACTGCCTCTATACTACTGTGGGCTACAAGACTATCGTGGGTCCTCTGCGAGCGTCTGTAGCTTTTACTCAGAATAGTAAACCCAAGTTCTACTTGAATATTGGCTATACCCACGATCTCTTCCACTTCTCACGAAGGTGACACAACGGCTTCGCCGAGTGATCAGAAAGTGACAAGTGACGAGTGACGAGTGACAAGTCTGGTAAGTGTGGAGCTGGGGACTAAAGCCACAGTCCTGTAGGGGCAGACCTGTGTGTCTGCCCGGAACGAGCTATGCAAACCTGCTCAATCTGCATTCTATTCTTTCACGAGGATTTAAGGATTAGAGGAATCGAAGGAAAGCAAACAGCCTAAATCATAATCATCTGAGTCATCTGCGTTCTATCCTGTTGATCCTGTTGATCCAGCCATCTGCGTTCCATCGGTAGCTTCTTCACGAAGCGTCAGCAGCGAAGCTCTTGTCACTTGTCACTCGTTACTCGTCACTTTCTTGTCTCCTATTCCAGCCTAATGCTCTTCTCACCATTAAAAGGGGATCAGACTGGGCTTTTCCTCAGTTAGATGGCGTCTTAACCTCCATAAGATGGACATCCAGGAGTGAGGGAGCAGTGGGATTGGCAGACCAATAACGATCAGTGAAGTCTTTGTCACTTGTCACTTGTCGCTCATTATACCCCAAATCCATAACTTACCACAGAACAAGCCATTCCTTAGCGTTCGCTAAAGAATCGCTAAAGAATCGCTAAGGGATCGCTAAAGCAGCGAATGAGGAAGCAAG
>JAEZUG010000098.1 GCA_023421135.1 Candidatus Cloacimonadota bacterium
CTGTGGTTTCCATACTCTAGAGATTCGTTCAGGAGTTCTTTAACCTTTTGGCCTCTGATGTTGTAAATTACAAGACTGACTGACGCAGTCTTTGGTACAGAGAAGTTAATAGTAGTTGAGGGATTAATGAATGGAGTAACTGAAGGAGGAGCGTTTTATGATGGGAAGCTTAAGAATTAACTGCGCTTGAATATGCTATATCCAATGATCGATGTGATACTTACATTAACTGATAAAGATGAGTTCCTTCATTAAAAAGAAAGATGTTTAATCTGTCCCCGGGTAGCATGGCACTTATAAAGCTTCTTGCTAGCTGTTGAAGGTCCGCACATTCCCCTTCCATACTTTCAGAAACATCTAGGGCTAGCACTACATCTATCCCATCATCAAACACGGTGAATCCAGATCCATTAAGTCCATCAAAGCCATCGTGGACATTTGCTCCAGACACCCTATGTATGGCTGCATCTTATTGATTATTCAGGACAGAATAAACATAATATGCAAGATCATTTCTTGTCAAGCAAGATATTGTCTTTTATCCGTCTTTGATGCTTCACGAAAGACAAGGGGGCAAGTATCAACTGACTGTTTCTACGATTCAATCCTGATTAATTCATGGTTTCAGAGAATCTTTCTGATCCTGAAATCACTTTTTGCATACTGATATGCATCATTATATTTGTCAAGAATCTGAATTGTGCGTTTTCCCGAGAAGTGAAATACATGTTGCAACAATTCCACAGAACATGACCCCATGCCTGTTTGATTTACCCTAAATACTTATCTTGCTTCCAGATAGCTCCCTCGTTTGACGGATTATCTATAACTTACTATAGGATATACCTTTCCTTAGCTTTCGCTAAGGAATCGCTAAGGCTACGTTAAGGCATCGCTAAAGAATCGAAGGAGGGAGCAGGGACGAAGTGATGGAGTAGTGAAGTGGTGAAGTGATGGAGTGTCTGTGTTAAATCTCTTATCTATGCCTGCCGTCATAGCCCGGAGGGCGAAAGATCATAGCGAGGGCGCGAAGCGCAGCGGAGCCCCTCGTTTGTTGTACAGTGTTTTCCGTAAAACAACCAAACCCCCACCCCATTGGAAAGCTGCGCTTTTCAATAGGGTGGGGGTTTGTAAAAAGGGAAGATTAATACACCAGTTCTTTCCGAGGGGCTCCGCTTCCTCGCTATGATATATCGCCTTTGCAAGGCTTTACTCCGGCATAACTTCCTGACTGAAACCTGAACAAGCTCCGTGGATTCCTGACTTCGAGGCTGTATGAAAAGGAGCAGAATGTCCCGAGGTAGACAGGAAGTCCGGAACGAAGTGGAGGACGCTGAATATAGCCTCCTTCACGTGTATGACATTTTTGCCACAGAGCTCGGAGAGCTCTACTGCAGGGAGCTCCGCTACTTCTGCCAAGCTGGAGCTTGGCATCCCTTTACAAACGGGCAGACACGCAGGTCTGCCCCTACAGGCAACTTCACCACTTCATCACTCAAGAAGGCGGTAGGGCGACCGCCTCTACCAGCACTTAGAACGAGGGGCTCACAGTGATGCTGAGGAAGGGCGTGGCTCCATCGAAAAAGCTGTTATTCTTGGGGAAAGTATCGTGATACCAAGGATCCGGCTCAAAGATGGCCGCGCCATTTTCCCAATCCTGCACATCGCTCTTGAGATACCAATTGCCGGATTCGGAGCTGTTGTAACGTACTCCCACCGCTACGGAGGCAAAGAGGTTCTGATACACTCTCAAGCCACCGCGGATGGAGAATTCCATCCCCAGGCTGGGATCGTTTGTCCTTTGGGTGGTATAGCTGGTGCCATCTTTTTCAAAGTCATAGACATAGATATAGTCACTGCCCAAAGTATTGAGCTCGCTCACGATCGGCATCTGGCCAAAAAGCGAGAGCTTGAGGCCGGCATTGACATAGGCTTGGTAGTTTGCCAGAGGTTTGGTGATTCCCGCGTAAGCTGAGAGCAAATCTCCATAGATGATCTCATACTGCGCGTCATTCACGTTCAGCACTCCAGCACCCATATGATCCATCAGACCACCCTGGAGCACCAGGAATTGCTTATCGGTCTCGCTGCCTTCGATGCCGGTGATACCCAGCTTCAGAACGTTCAGGGAAAGGCTGCTCATGCTGCCCAAGCCTTCTACCGAGGAACTATAGACATTGTAGCTGATGGGAAAAAGGTAGTTCCCCTGGAAGTAATCAGCCATCACGTTTTTGTAATTGACTGGGGTGACAGAGGCGGGGCGGGAACGGGTGATTTCCGTGGTGCCAGTTTGGGCAAAAGCCAGGGCAAGCAGGGCAAGCATCAAAGCCATAATAAGATAGCGTTTCAAGTATAACTCCTTTTTTTACCACTTCCAGGGCAGGAAGTAGTCTTTTATTTCTTCGTTGTAATATCTGTCTGTCATGGTGGCGATAAAATCCCGCACCTGTTCTGCCGGGCTGAATCTCTCCAGATACTCCGGGGCTTTGTGATCCAGGAAGTGTTTGAAGACCTTGGATTCACGGTTACCCTTGGCGATGTCATCCAAGTACTTATCAAACATCATGCTCATGGTGCGGTAGATAATCTGGTTGGATTTCTTCACGTTTTCATCGGTGTAGATCCGTCTGTAATTGAAGCGTTTAAGCTCCAGAAGATATTGAGAAGTTTCCTCATCAAAGGCAATCCAATCCTGATCGTAGCTATTGACGATCACGCTTTTGATCAGGGTCTCGATGATGTGAGAATTGGTGTTGCCCAGGTATTCTGTCACTTCCCGGGGCAGTTCATCCCGCTTCAGGATGTTGTAGCGGATGGCATCTTCGATATCCTGGCCGATGTAGGCAATGGTGTCCGTGATGCGCACCACGCAGCCTTCCAGGGTGGCAGGCATCCATTGGGCGGGCTTTCCGGCTTTCTTTTCCAGGATGAAATCGTCTATCTCGGCCTCAGTTTTATTGGTAGCAGGAGAAAGCACCGTGTTGTGCACTTCGCCATCGTGGCTGATGATGCCGTCCCGCACCTGGAAGGTGAGATTGAGGCCTTTGCCTTTGCGTGAAATATAATCCACGATGTGGAGGCTTTCCAGGTTGTGATGAAATTGGCCGATGCCGGCAGCTTCACAACATTGGGAGAGAGCTTTCTCGCCATCATGTCCAAAGGGAGCATGCCCCAGGTCGTGTCCCAGAGCGATGGCTTCGATGAGTTCTGTATTCAAGCCCAGATATTTACCGATGGTGCGGGAAATCTGGGAAACATAGGCGATGTGCAGGTTGCGGTTAGTCATCTCCTCATCGATCAGATTGGTGAAGCTGAAGACCTGAGTTTTGCCATGATAGCGGCGATAGGCTCCGCTGTAAAGAATTCGGTCTCTATCAACCGCAAAGCGGGAGCGCATATCGTCCGGAACCTCTTCCTTGCTGCGCCAGGCTTTGCTGTCCCGGAAGGCACGCTCGCCCAGGAAGGATTCGTGCCGGGCTCTAATATCTTTGAAGATCTCATTTAGTTTAGCTTTCATAATATACCTCGTATCCAGATAAACTAAGAGCCGGGAATGCTCTGTCAAATAGATATTCTCGGCTCTGTATATGTTTAGGAAAGTGTTTTAGCGGCTGAACTTGTTTTTCCTGGGTTTGGCATCAGTTGGGCTGTCGCTGCTGTCTCCTGATTTACCGCTGGAACGGCTGTAGCTGCCATCACTGGATTTGGAGCTGGAACGGCTGTAGCTTCCGGGGCCGCTCTTGCCTCCGGGACGGCTGTAACCGCCTTCGCTCTTGCCTCCTGAACGGCTGTAACCGCCTTCGCTCTTGCCTCCGGGACGGCTGTAACCGCCTTCGCTCTTGCTGCCGGAGCGGCTATAGCTCTTGCGGGGGGGCTTTTGCACGGTGGAAACGGTGAGGGTCAAACCTTTGTATTTAAACTTGCTCATGGCTTCCAGCAGTTGTCTCTCGAATTGGCCGTCGATATCGATGAGGCAATGATCCTGATAGATGTCGATCTGGCCAATCTCTATGCTGCGGGAGACTTTAAGCTGGTTTATATAGCGCATCAGATCACGTTTGGTGAGGCCATGGCTAAGGCCGATATTGAGCTGGAAGGTCTTGAAGGAGCAATCTTCTTTCTTCTCAAACTTGCCTTCGCGTTTGGGGCGTTCTTCCTGGCCGTGATCCAGATCAGAAATATCTTTGTAATAGTTCAGGAAGCGGTTGAATTCCACGGAGACAAAGCGTTGGATCAGCTCTTCCCGGCTCAGCCAACTCAGCTTCTTATAGACGTTGGGCAGGAAGCTTTCGATCTCTTCGGAATTGACTTCGATGCGCTCCACGTTATCCACAAAGTGATAGAGCTGTTTCTCGCAGATTTCTCTGCCACCGGGGGCTTTTGTGTAGGTGATTTCTTTGCCCAGGCGTTTTTCAACTGCTTTGAGGGCGGCAAGTTCTCGGTGGTGAATGATGGAGATGGAGATTCCGCTCTTTCCGGCTCTGCCGGTGCGGCCGCTGCGATGAATATAGACGTCCGGATCGGTGGGAACGTTGTAGTTGATAATATGGGTCAGGTCATCGACATCCAGACCTCGGGCGGCGACGTCTGTGGCAACCAGGAGGCGGACATATTTGGTGCGGAAGCGGTTCATCACCAGCTCACGCTGACCTTGGGAAAGATCTCCGTGCAAAGCATCGGCATTGTAGCCATCCTGCTGAAGTTTATCGGCAATTTCCTGAGTCTCTATTCTGGTGCGGCAGAAGATAATGCCATAGATCTTGGGGCTGATGTCGGCAACCCGTTTCAGAGCTTGGTATTTGTCTTTGGCCTGAACTTTGTAGTATAGATGGCGGATGTTGTCCAGACCTTGGTTTTGTCTGTCAACACTGATCTGGTGGGGTTCCTTCATGAAGCTTCTGGCCAGATGCGCCACTTCCTTGGGCATGGTGGCGGAGAAGAGCAGGCTTTGCTTTTCCTTTGGAGTCTGTTCCATGATGGCAAAAAGCTCTTCTTTGAAGCCCATATTGAGCATTTCGTCCGCCTCATCCAGGATAAGGAGCTTCACCTGTCCCAAGTGCAGAACGTTCTGACGGATCATGTCGTTCACTCTGCCGGGAGTGCCTATCACGATGTGAAGTCCGGCTTTCAGAGCTTGCTTTTGAGGATAGATGGGGGCTCCACCGTAGATAGCGGCGGATTTGATGCGAGGCATGTGTTTGCCATAATCCTGCAGGTCTCCGGCAATCTGCATGCAAAGCTCCCGCGTGGGGCACAGAATCAGGGTCTGCACAGCTAGTTTCTCAATATCTGTAAGTGCTAAGGCTGGAAAGCCAAAGGCTGCTGTCTTACCCGTGCCGGTCTGGGCGAGGGCAATAAGGTCTTTATCGTTATCCAGTAGCCAGGGAATCACTTCTTCCTGGATCGGAGTGGGGTTCTGATAATTCAAGTCCCGAGCTGCGCGCAACAAGGGTTCTGGGAGGCTAAGATCGCTAAAATTGGTCACTAATTGTTCCTTAAGTTTGATTTTGTGTGCCACTTTCCTGTAACGCTCGTTTCTGTAAAGAGATATAATGCGGAGGCAGTACTAAACCCCTCTGAACTCCGTATATGGAGAGGCTAAAGCGCTGTAAACAGAGAAACAGCTTGACAGAATCCAGCCATGGTAAGAATATATCTGAAAAGGATTATTTGATGACTAAAGAGAAGTACACACTTACTGAACAGCTTGATCCCAAAGATGTTACGGATATTAGTGAGGGACATAAGGCTTCCCTTATGGCTAGCGGACTCTTACCCTATCGTACGTCTCATGGTCGCATTGTCTGGGCAAATGACGCCACCCGCATTTATAAGATGGGAAAACGCAGCTCAGCCAAGAGATTCCGCCTTTTTAAACCACGAGCTGCCCACAAAGCCAACCGGATTAAAAGAGGTGGCTCAGGAGTTTCCAAACTCCGGGTAGTGAAGGATTTTCTGCCCTTCTTCCTGCTGCTACTAGCTATTGCCGTATTGCTGGTGGCCGTGGTGAAATACAACTTCCTAATAGGTTAATAGATTGGAGCATAGATTTTGAGAATACTACTTACCAATGATGATGGCATACAGGCAGAAGGCTTGCAAAGCATGGCTCGCTCCCTGCGGGAAGCAGGACATGATATTCTGATTGTGGCTCCCGATACTCAGCGTAGCGCCAGTTCACACTCCATCTCGCTGCATAGAGATATAGTCGTAAAGAAAGTCGCGGATGAAGTCTATTCTGTGAGTGGCACTCCCGTGGATTGCGTGGTGGTGGCATTGCAGAAGATCAATACCAAGCCGGTTGATCTGGTGATCAGCGGGGTCAATGCTGGGCAGAATATGGGAGAAGACATCCTCTATTCAGGCACAGTGGCTGCTGCAACCGAAGCGGCTCTTCTGGGTTACAAAGCCATCGCGGCCTCCATCTGTTCCTACACGGATCAAGTGTATGAGACCTCCGCCTGGTGGATTCCCCGGCTGCTGGAGCTCGGGCTGCACAATCTGATTCAACACCTCGAAGTATATAACGTGAACTTCCCTAATCTCCCCAAAGAACAAATCCAGGGGATGAGACTCACTCAGACAGGACACCGTAAGTATTACAACTTCATTAAGATAACATCCGAGAACGAGGATGGTTTCAGTTACCAGATAGGTGGAGACAAGCCCATCTGGGAAGAGGCCAAAGGCACAGATGCCGAAGCTATCTCCGAAGGCTATATCTCCATCACTCCTCTGGGCTTTGATCTCACCCGGGGTGAAGCCTTTCCCGGCATCCTGAACTGGCTGGAAGAAAAGGAACTGCTGAAGTTTTAGCTATGCGCTTCGAAGATCAAAGAGCCCTGTTGGTCAGAGAACTGGAAGCCCAAGGCATCAAGGACGAGAGAGTTCTAAAGGCTTTCCTGAGCGTTCCCCGTGAACTCTTTGTCCCCGAGGAGCATCAGAACCTGGCCTATCACAACCGTGCTCTGCCCATAGCTGAACGGCAGACCATCTCTCAACCCCTGATGGTAGCTATCATGCTGCAAGTCCTGGAGCTATCTGCCGAAGACACAGTATTGGAGATTGGCACAGGCAGTGGTTATCAGACTGCTCTTCTTGCTTCCCTCGTCAAAGAAGTTTGCAGCGTGGAACGCCTTGAGAACCTCTCCCTGCAGGCTCAAAAGGTAATCAAGAAGCAAGGCCTCAAGAACGCTTATTTTAGGATTGGAGATGGAGCAATGGGCTGGGAAAAAGCCTTCCCTGCAATCTCCAGCTTTGATAAAATAGTAGTAAGTGCCGGAGCCAGACAGATCCCTCAGAGACTTACCGAGCAACTGGCAGAGGGGGGAAGAATGGTAATCCCGGTCGGAGAACAGAATCAACAGAGCCTGATGCTGGTCACCAAGCAGGACGGACTATTGTGCTACAGCGATTGTGGCCTCTGTGCCTTCGTCCCGCTGATCACAAGCACATAGAGAGGAGAGAGGATGCCTTCGAAGATTATCCAAGCCGTACGGGATTCAGTATTTAACGAAGCTCAATATGACTATCTGAAGCAGTTCTGCATATTTGAAGGCCTGAGCCTGATGCAACTCAAGCAGGTGAACAACCTGATCAACCGGCGGGACTTCAAGACAGGTGAGTGCCTCTTTGAAGAAGGCTACCCCATGGAAGCTCTCTATTTTGTGGAATCTGGCGAGATTGAGCTGGTTAGCAAGCTGGGCGGAGCCCCTCAGAAGCTGAGTTCGGGAGCTATTCTGGGCATGATAGATGCCCAATTGGAGGGAGGACGGCGCAGCACTGCCAAAGCCCTGAGCAACTCTGTGACCTATTCCATCTCTATTTCGGATCTGAACTATCTGATCGACCACAACCCCGTTCTGGGCATCAAGCTGCTGCGAGCCACTAACAAATATTTCAGCCAAACCATCCTGCACTGCCTGGGACAATAGTCATGAACTGGACAAAGCTGGTCTTCTATCTTTTCTTATTCTTACTTGCAGGCTTGGCGATCTATTTCTACCGTTATATCTTTGTTTATTTGGGAACGGCTATCTTGGTGTCATTTGTCCTCGATCCCTTGGTAAGTTGGTTTGAACGCAGAACCATCCCCCGCTGGTTTTCCATCATCATAGTATATCTCATCATCCTGGGACTTCTGGCTTTCTCGGGAATCAAACTCTTCCCGCTGCTCAGTAACCAGGCACAGAGTTTGTTTGCTCAGTTCAATGGAAACCTTGATGCCGAGACGCTACTTACTTTGCCGCTGTTGAAGGATGTTTACAGCTTAGCTCAGAGACTGGATGAAAACATCGCAAACCTGCAATCTGCAGAGTTGTTGACCGACACTCTGGAAAAGGGAATTAGTCTCTTGAGTTCCTTGCCTTCCATGCTGCTGGATAATATCTCAGCTATCGTTGGCACCATATCCTTTCTTGCTACAGTGCCGATTCTCAGCTTCTTTGTAATCAAAGATAAATACTACTTTCGCAAGAAGCTTTTCAGCCTGGTTCCAAACCGTTACTATGAACTATCCCTCATTCTGAGCAACAAGTTCGATGAGACGGTGGGGCGCTTTTTCCGCGCCATGCTCTTTGAAGTGATTATGGTTGGAATCATGGCGACGATTGCCTTCAGCATAGCCGGAGTTCCCTACCCCTTCTTGGTGGGTGCCATTGCCGGATTGGCAAACATCATCCCCTACTTTGGCCCTTTCAGTGGCTGGGCTGTTTCCGCGCTTGCCATCCTCCTTTCCGGGCTCAATCCGGTGCAATTGCTTTGGTCTGCGCTGGCTATGTATAGCGTTCAAATAATAGATAACAACATCGTTTACCCCGTGGTTGTAGGCACTACTATCCGCATGCACCCCTTGGTGGTGCTGCTCACTGTAATTACTGCCGGTTGGATCGGAGGTATCCTCTGGATGCTGATCTCCGTACCCCTGGTATATATAGTTTTTAGTCTCGTGAAGGTTACCCACGATAACCTGAAAGCCTTTAGAATAATCTAGCTGAGGAATAAATGAGTATATTAGAGAAATGTCATCAGTTTCAAGATGCCCGGCGCGCCATTGCGATGGGCTATTACCCTTATTTTAGAGTTATCAGCTCGGAGCAGGACACAGAAGTGATCTGCGACGGCAAAAAGATGTTAATGATGGGCTCAAACAGCTATTTGGGCCTCACCACTCACCCCAAGGTAAAAGAAGCCTCCATCGAAGCTATCCGCAAGTATGGCAGTGGTTGTGCCGGATCCCGTTTCCTCAATGGAACTCTGGATATCCACATCAAGCTGGAAGAAGAGCTGGCCAAGCTGTGCAAAAAGGATGCTGCCCTGGCCTATCCCACTGGCTACCAATCCAATGTAGGCTGCATCTCGGCAATAGTTGGCAAAGGCGAGTATGTAATTACAGATAAATACGATCACGCCTCCATCATCGATGGCTGCAAGCTCTCCGATGGCACCATGCTGCGTTACAACCACAACGATATGAAAGACCTCGAGAGAGTGCTGAAGAAGATTCAGGGACACAATGCCCTGATAGTAGTGGACGGCATCTTCTCCATGGAAGGCGATATTGCTTTCCTGCCTGAGATCTCCGAGCTGGCAGAACGCTACGGTGCTTCTTTGATGGTGGATGAAGCTCACTCCCTGGGCGTTCTGGGGCATGAAGGTGCCGGTGCTGCAGAGCACTTTGGTCTCACAGACAAGACTGCCTTCATCATGGGAACCTTCAGTAAATCTCTGGCCTCAGTGGGTGGCTTTATTGCCGCTGATGACGATCTGATTCACTATCTGAAACACAAATCCCGCGCTCTGATCTTCTCCGCTTCACTGCCCCCTGCTTCCACAGCCAGCGTGCTGGCAGCCCTGGAGATCATGAGGAGCGAGCCCGAGCGCATCCAAAGATTGTGGGACAACACTCACTACATGCTTCAGGAATTCAAAGCCATGGGCTTCAACACCGGAGACAGCAACACACCGGTGATCCCATTACATGTGGGAAATATGATGACTGCCTTCCAGATGTGGAAACGTCTGGGCGAAGAGGGCGTCTTCATCAATCCTGTGGTTCCTCCTGCCGTACCGCCCAATTCCTGCCTGATCCGCACCTCCTTTATGGCCACTCACACCCGGGAACAATTGGATTTTGCCCTGGAGAAATTCCGACTGGTTGGCAAAGAAATCAAAGCCATATAGAAAAGAATTGACATAAAGATAAAAGTATTTAAGCTGCCAGCTTTCCGGTAATTCATAGAAAAACATATAAATAAGCCATATAGGGAGGAAAAACATGGCAAGCAAGAGCAGTAGTGAATACTACAGCAGCTACAAGGAGATGTCTCCGATCCGGGCGATCGCCGAGACCCTTGTAAACAATCACCTGGTGCGCAAACTCACCGTCGCCGAAGCTTATGAGCTGGCGAAGAATCAACCCGGGGTAACGGTCACCGATCTTCCCGTCTATCCCAAGTTTGCAAAGATGCACAATCTACCGGAAGATGCGAAAGTACTCAATGACTGCCATGGCAATATCATCGGACGCACCGCGAAAGCCCGCAGATTCTACCATAGGCTCCCTACAGACAAGAAAAACAAGCTGGAAGGCGATTTCCGTGAAGCCGTCTGGCAGATGCAACACTATCCTCTGATCATGGCTGAAGCCGTGCTGGGCATGGATAAAGACCTCATGATCAAAGCCACTTTTATCACCACTGAAACGGACGCTGCCAACCTTTACAACTGGCTGCTGAACTTCGCTCCCTACGAATCCGTGAGAGCAGAATATGAAGCCAGCCCCAAGCTCCCCATTCAGGACATCATTCTGGTGGCCTTCAATGAATGGACTTGCGACGATCCTTTCTACAACAACGTTGGCGCTCCTCAGCTTGCTTTGGTGGACGAAAAACACAACGTGATCGTGAACCTCGGTATGCGCTATTTTGGCGAAAGAAAGAAGGGAACTCTCACTCTGGCCTGGACCAGCGGTATCCGCATCGGCATGGCTGCCTGCCACGGTGGTATCAAAGAGATCGATTTTACCACCTGTAAGGATGCTGCAAACCACAAGTTTGGTAAGCGCTCCATCGCTTTCTTCGGCCTTTCCGGCACGGGTAAATCCTCTCACACCAATAGCCACGATAACGGCAAGACTCTGCCCGAAGGCTTCTCCAAAGTCGTGCTGCACGACGATGCCTTCCAGATCGACCTGGACAACAAGGTTTGCCGCTGCTGGGAACCCACTCTTTTTGACAAAACCGACAGCCGCGAAGTGGGACATCCGGATTGGAAATATGCTCTGGCTCTGATGAACCATGCTGTGTTGAACCTGGATGGTAAACGCTGGCCGGTGGGTCTCGACCTGCGCAATTCCAACGGCCGTGCCCTCCTGGATAGAGACCTGCTGGGCAACCACGTGAATCGTTGCGCCTTCCCCAAAGCCTTGGTTTGGCTGATGAAAGACACGGTTCTCCCACCCGTTCTCAAGCTCACCAATAAGCATCTGGCCATCGCCATGGGTGCTG
Source organism: Candidatus Cloacimonadota bacterium (assembly GCA_023421135.1). GTDB lineage: Bacteria > Cloacimonadota > Cloacimonadia > Cloacimonadales > Cloacimonadaceae > PHBP01. The sequence continues at coordinate 11,508 of JAEZUG010000098.1, forward strand.
CTCTGATGACTCAGCGTAACCGTGCTGAAAACGTTACCGAAGACGAGCTGAAGAAGCTGGTTTTCGAACCCTTTGCCAATCCCTTCAGAGTTTATGAGCTCTATCGTGATGTGGAAGCTTTCCTGCATGTGGCAGAGAACGGAGCGGATTTCTACTGCTTCAACTCCCGCGGTTACTGGAAAGAAGCCGACGACAAACTGGAAGCCATCCCATTGCAAACCTCTCTCACCATGCAGACTGCCATTCTCACTGATCAACTGCAGTGGGAACCCTGGGACGCCCTGCCCGGCGCCATGATCCCCACTAAGGAATCGGTCGATATGCTGGTGCCCGGTTTCTACGATAAGTATCTGCCTCAGAACCGTGGTAACTACACCGAATACGTCGCCATGCTCAAAGACAGATTCCAGCAGAGACGTGATTTCCTGACCAGCTCAGACGTTCAGGAAAAGCCAGAACTGCTCCAAGCTTTGATATCTCAACTCGATATCAAAATCTAACAACCCCTAAGCTAATGACAAAGCCCCTGTTTCAGGGGCTTTTTTTTAGTGACAAGTGACGAGTAACAAGTGACGAGAGGGTATACGTGTAGCTGGGAGACTGCGGCTTCGCCGAGTGAACAGTGAACAGAGGGTGAGGGTGGAGCTGCGAGACTAAAGAGTTGTAACGGGGATTTCAGGATTAGTGAATTGGAAGGATAGTTGTTAATTCAAATGATTCGTGCTTATTTGTGATCTGTCATTTGAGTTCATTTGTGGGATGAATCCCTGTAAATCCCTCTCTCTTTTACTCTTTTCCTCTGTTTTGAAACTAATGAATCCTTGTAAATCCCTCTCTCTCTTACTCTTTTCCTCTGTTTTGAAACTAATGAATCCTTGTAAACTCTGCTTCTCTCTGTGCCCTCTGTGGTAATAATAAAACTAGCGCGGCTTCCTTGCCCGGGCCCAGAGATAAGCCTCTCCCCTGCCGGGATCTTTCAATTGACGGGCATAGAGCGGTTGGTAAAGATCATCAACCGGACCGGGCGCGGAGACCCACCAATGGATAATCTCGTAGCCTTTGAAGAGTGTATTTTTCAAGATCTCTTCGCTGATAGTCTGCGGTTCTGCCCGCTCCGGAGCATGATTCAAATTGAAGCTGCCGATGATCTCTCCTCCGGGTTTGAGGATCCGGCGGATTTCCTTGCACATGGGTGCCAGATTCTTCACATGATCCAGTGAATTGACTGAGTAAACCACATCGCAGAACTCACTGGGAACGGGGATGCTGGCCTCTGTCGAGGCCACATAGATCATATCGTGCCCCAGATGCTCCTGGGGGAAAGACTCGATGTAGCGCTGTGCCAGCACGTCGATTCCCAGGCGGATCCTGGCGCTCTTTGCCCAGATCAGGCTACCACGGGGTCCGCAGCCAAAATCTCCCACCACCTTATCCTTTAGAAAGGCATCGTCCTTCTCGTCCGATATGGAAAGCATCAGCTTGGCATAGAAATCGTTATCCAGCCGATTCCCTTCTTTGGCATAGCGCTCTTTCCAATACCTGAGTTCATAGCCGGTCTTTGTGTGAGTGAGTTTGTTGTATGCCAGTTTCATTTTCACCAAAACATTCATCGGTAGCATTACCCCGCTTTTCATTTTTCTCTATCCTTCAGCTTTTTCATGGGGGATTACTTGTCAAGCCCAAATTCGGCCCTTGTTTGATACCCAACGGATACCCAAGAGATACGCATGAGATACTCATGATTCCACATGGGTGTCACATGGGTGTCTCATGGGTGTCTCATGCGTGTCGTCTCTGGGAGAGACAGATGACAGCCGCTTGAGAAACGAGAATTCCCTCAGCTCAAACTTGACAAGGCTTATGCAATCTCCAGGGTGGTCTCATGAAAGAAATTCACAACGTTCGAGACTTGTATCACAATGCCAAGTATTGCCAGAACTGCGGTCACGGCATGGAACTAAAGAAGGACAGGGAAGGCAAGCTACGCGCTATCTGTCCCTCCTGCGGTTTTATCCTCTACAAGAATCCCATTCCTGCCGTGGCGATATTATGCCTGAACGAGGCTGGAGAATTGCTTTTGGTGAAGCGCTTGTTCGAGCCCAGAGCGGGATTGTGGGCACTACCCAGCGGCTATATTGAGATCGATATGAGTCCCGAGGAAAATGCCAGAGCCGAGATGCTGGAAGAGACCGGTTTGATCGGAGAGGTGGAGCACTGTATTGGCTGGTATTATGGCTACAGCCCTATCTATTTAAGAGTTCTGAGTGTGGGCTTCCGGATGAAGATCAGAGGTGGGATTCTTCAAGCCGGAGATGATGCGGAGGAAGCCAGGTTCTTCCCCCTGGATAGTTTGCCACCGATAGCCTTCGATGCCCACCGGCACTTTATCAAGCTGGAGATAGGTATCGAAGCAGAAATTGCCGGGAGGCCATGATGAAACTACAATATCTAGCACATGCCTGTTTTATGATAACAACCGATGAGGGGATGAAGATAGTGATCGATCCCTGGCTGGATCAGAACCCGCTGGCACCCATCAAGAGCAAGGACATCACAGCAGATTACATCATTCTGTCTCATGCGCATGGCGACCATTGCTCAGATGCACTGAAGATTTCCAATCCGGATACCACCATCATTGCAGTCTCAGAGCTTGCTTCCTACTTCAAGACTCAAGCGGTAAAGACCCACGCCATGCAGATCGGAGGTTCTTTTGACTTCGAGTTTGGCACCGTGAAGCTCGTGACTGCAGAGCATGGAAGCATGACTTTTGATGGCCGTTATGGCGGTCTGGCAGCCGGGATTATTCTTGAGATAGGCGGGATAACGCTATATCACATGGGTGATACAGGATTGTTTGGAGACCTGAGATTGATTGGAGAGATGTTCGAGATAGACTATCTGATGATTCCGATCGGGGGAAACTATACCATGGGGCCGCAGGATGCTGCTCTGGCTGCGAAATGGCTGGAGCCCCGTCTGGCCATCCCCATGCATTTCAATACCTTTCCTCAAATCAGGCAGAACCCCAGGGACTTCATAGACTTATGCGAATCAGATGGTATCTTGGCAAAGGTGATGGAACCGGGAGAGGAACTGCTTCTGAAGGCCAGGGAAGAGTAGAAATCTACCCTGCCTTGCGGCAAACTCTGAAGCCAATACTGGGACTTCTCTTGATCTGCGGGAGTGCCCAATAGCGATACTGAACTCTGCAGCGATGCTCTGAGACGTTATAGGCTCCGCCTCTGAGAGCTCTTTTGTGGCCACTGTAAGCAGGGTGATGGGGTGAACTGCTGCTGGGACTGGAATCCCAGCACCATTCCCAGAGATTCCCGCTCATATCGTAGAAACCCAGTTCATTGGGTCTTAGCCAGCCCACCGGATGCACGCTGAAGCCGGAGTTGGTTTTATGCCACCCCACGAGGTTCAACGAATCATCTCCGCAGAATTCTCTGTGTTCAGAGAGCTTTCCGCCCCCGGCGGCAAATTCCCATTCTGCCTCAGTAGGCAAGCGGTAGCCACTGGCAGATCTGTCAAAGGCCAGATTCTTTCGGTTCCTGGTGGGATTGTCCCAGTTCTTTGGCCACTGTCCTGGATCGGTGCCGTAGTCTTTGTAGCTATAGACCGAAGAAAAGCCTTCCAGCTCGCTACGAAGATTGCAGTACTTGATGGCATCATACCATGAAACATAGTAAACAGGGATATCGTTCTGTTTCGAGTCAGTTTGTCTAAACCCATAAACCACTGCGTTGTAGTGATCCTGCTTCACTTCATACTTGTCCATGTAAAAGCTTTCGATCTGCACGGGCTGGCTTTGAAACATGAAGTGATCTCCCTCCACTAGGATCTGGAGCGGAACGGGAGGGGGATCCAGAGGGGAGAAAGGTGATAGCTGGGGCTCAGTGCTGTGTTTGCCGCAGGAAAGCAGGATGCACAGGGATGAGATAAGAAATAGAAAGTAAAGCTTATTCTGCACGAAACAACCTCTCTGAGAATATGCCAGAGACAGTCTCCGAAGATCGTGTCCCTGGCATGTCTTAATCATATTGTCATAGAGTAACTCACCTCAGACAGGCTATTTACTCAGTACCATTCTTTTGGAGATCACTCTGTCTCCGCTTTGCAGACGGTAGTAATAGACTCCGCTGCCGACGCTGTTGTTATTGTCATCCAATCCATTCCAGATCAGCTCGTTGCTACCGCTGCCAAAGATTTGGTTGCGGCAGAGGTGCTTCACCAGTTGTCCCCTGATATTGTAGATTCCAATGTTTACGGGACTTTCTTCCTGAAGTGAGAAACGGATGGTGGTGCTGGGATTAAAGGGATTGGGATAGTTTTGCTCCAGGATTGCCCAGGGCTGAGGCGGAAGAATGGGATCTTCTGTGGAAGTGGATCCGGAAGCAATCAAGCGTGCATAGATCGAGGTGTAGGCATAGTCTTCGCTGTAGTTGCCCACGCGGTGATCGGTCCAGGTGGCCAGAGCACCGGTTCCCAAACCGTCAATAGACACATAGGTCTGCTCGTAGGGAGCAGTGCAAATCGGAAGGGTTTGCCAGGAGGGTTCACCCTCGGTGCTGATGTATTTGGCCACAATGTCTGTGTAGTAACTATAATAGCTGGGCTCGGAGCCGTAGTATACATACATGGCTATCTGGCTGCCATTGTCGAAGCCTTGTAAATCATAATGATCAAAGAAGTAGGAGTCATCAGTCAGAGTTGCTTCATCTTCTACGGTGTGGAGAACCTCTCCTTCTGCGCTAATTCTTTGATAGCAGAGGGTTTGGGATTCAGAGCTGCTTCTGTGGATAAAGCTGATGGCATCATCCACAACGAGGTCACTGGTCTCAGCCTGATTTCCGGCGAAAGGAACTTGTACGCCAGCCTCACCCCAGAGGCGTTGTCCGGTGGGGGTAATTCTCTGGGCGAGCAGGCTCTGATTGCTGTAATGGTAGTTTCGGGTGAGCGTGATCAGATCATTTTGCCAGAGGGCTGCTTTAACGTTTACCTGCAAATTGGAGTTCATTGGGAAGACCATCTGCAGACCCACGGGACCCCAAGCAGGATTGATGCTCCCGGTTGGTTCAACCAGGACAGCCCGGGAGGTGCCCATGGAAACGTTGTAGTCTTCCAGGTTGAATATGAAATATGGTCCGCAGACATCTGTGATGTAGGCGTAAGTAGTAGAGGGAAACTCGATCAGGATTGCACCTTCTTCTCCCCATTGCTTCTGGAGGTTGCTTATCTTCTGTCCTCTGAGCTTATATCCGTCTGTTTCCGTTACCCATCCCAGATAGATATCACCCTGGTAGCAATCCATCTTAGTATTTGATCCGGAAGGGCATGCTATCTGCAGACCATTACCGGCAATGAGTTTGTTGCCGTTGCTGTCTAGTATCTGCAGGTAATTGAAGCCTATGGAACCGCCTTGTCCATACAGGAAGGCTACTTTGTCTTCATCCAGCTTCTTCGCCAGCAGAGAGTATTCTCCGGCATCACTTTCAGGATTCAGTTCTCTGCCGTTCTCTTCCAACAAGGGCTGCCCTGTGGAGCTTAGGATTTGATGGCAGAGTTTGGTATCTTTTCCTCCAATCCGGGAGTCGCTCCAGAGCACCAGATACTTATCATCCAGGGCAAAGGTTTGGCTATAGGCAGCAAAACCTGCCAAGTGCGAGATGATGGGACTGCCACCGGCTGGGAATATCGGGGTGCCGTTCTGGTCGAAGACTTGTCGGTTGAGGCTGAGGCTGCGGTTCAGTTCCTGTCTCCAGAAGAGGGATATTTGTGAGTCATTACAGATTAGCAGGGGTTGATTGAAAGAATCCTGGGAGTAGTTCAGACCTATTTCTCCAAAGACTGATACACCCTCAGAGTTCACATAATAGATCTTCTGCATAGAGTGTAGCCAAGTGCCACCAAACTGATCCGGGACAACTCTCAAATCGTATAAGTCGAACGAGGGGTAGTTGATCAGTACTCCGGAAGCATTCCACAGTGTTTGTAGATTGCTGTTGAAGCTCTGGCATCTGGTAAACAGAACTGCCTCATCCATGTAACGCCAGGCAACTATCACTCCACCGTTTGGGGAGGGGCTAAGGACCAGCTGTTTTATCTCATCAGTATTCTGCATGCTGTAGGAAACGGTCGAGCCAATCGGGTTGCCCAGCACGTCTATCTTCTGCATGCTCAGAACCGCGCTTTGAGGATAAGGATAGCTTGATAGCAGAAGATTGCCATCTGTGGTATTCACTGTATTCATAAGCGGCATGGAGAATGAGTTGTAGGGCACCAGGGGGTTGTTGCCCACCACTTCCCCGGAAGGTGAGAAACGGACAAGGTGTGTTCTGCTTTCCCAAGCGTCATCCAAGAGATAGCAATTGACGATCACTCCTCCCTGGTTATCGGGATGAGTGCTCACGACTCTGGCTTCATCGGTGAAGTTCGCCAGGATCTGTCCGGCAGGATTCCAGAGGTGATTGCCGTTCCCATCGATATTGATCCCCTTGATGTTTGTAACAGAATAATCACTCGTGTAAACAATGTAAGCACCACCGGTTGCATTGGCTGTCATGCTGAGTGAGGGTATGGGATCTGTTCCATGGTACACGATCACTGGTGAGCCTGTCCACAGGTTGTTGCCATTGTCGTCAAACTTGGCGAGATACACGGTTGTGTTCGGATAACTGCCTGTGCTGTAGAGAACCAAGTTCGCATTGTCCGAGCTGCGTTCAGCCGCCAAAGCATAGTTGCTGATCCCTTCCTCTCCGAAGCTGAGGGGATTATCCCAGAGTAATTCTCCGGAGGGACCTACCTTTTGAACCGTTATCTCTGTATTTCCGTCTGCCGCATCCTCCCAGATAATGAAGGATTGATTGTTCTGTCCTTTGATACTCAGACGTTCAAACTGGATATTACTTGCCTGCCGTATGGCAAAGTCCTGCGCGAAGATACAGCTTGTAAGCAGGATCGCCACTAGTATTAAAACCGATGCCTTCATAATCAACCTCCTTGGTCACACGAAGTGAAAGCAAGGAGAGCAAATATTATTCCAAAGTAATTCCTATTTGCAAAGGCTAACTCTGCAGAAGATAACTAAAATGCACTTCAGTAAAGGATGTAAAAGGCATTGGAAGTGAGTGTAGAGTGAGTAGGGATTGGAGATATCCTGCTAATCATAATCATCTGCGACATCTGCGTTCTATTATCAGGAAAATTAGGTTTATCAGGTTATCAGATTCTATCCAATCCTGTTGATCCGGTCGATCCAGTCATCTGCGTTCTATTAACTAGCTGGATTCTCGGAGAATACTTCAGCCTCAAAGCGGAAGAGCCGGGTCTCATTATCCTGCCAGGCAGTGCGGGATAAACCAGCTTTCTTGCAGACTTGCTGCAGGAAACCCACCGGACCCCAGCCCCATTCTGTTGCCACTTGGGGTAGGAGCAAGCCACTGCCTCTGGGGTGATCCAGGAGTAGCCCGTCTCTGCCTATCTGGATATCCTGGGGGCCACTGATAGACACCATCTCTCCCAGTATGGAGATTTCCAGCTCCAGCTCCGTCAGTTCATCTGCAGTGACCGGACTGAAGCGCGGATCACGGAAGGCGGCAGCCTGAGCCATTTCCACCACACTTAAACCCAAGGGCTTGTGTCCCTTGATATAGCCGATGCAGCCCCGAAGCTCGCCCTGTTTGTGCAGGCTGACGAAGACTCCATAGTGCTTCTCGAAAATGGGATCTTCCGAGGGGGAGGGTTCTAGCCCGCTAAAGCGTCCTTCGATGCTTTGTCTGGCCAAGTCCAACAAGCTCTTTCTTTGATCTGGATTAAGCATATTCTTTCTCCTCAAATTGCCAATCTGGCTGATATATAGCCCACTACCTGCTGGTTATTGTGCGAAACCAGGCCGGAATGGGAGTATGAAACTGTGTCAAAGGAAGCCGAACTGAAGAGCTTTCCCAGGTGAATCAGGCTCTGAATCGCCCCGATCCCGCAGGCCTCGGCTTTTCCGCTGTAAATATCTTCCCACAAACCTTCGCTATCCAGTTGCAGGAGCCTCTCTTCCAATCTGTGATCCAGGCTCATAGCGGTCTTGGCATGGTGATAATGCGAGAGATCCGTGGAAGCTATCACCACGATTCTTTTGGTGCTGCGCGTGAGGACTTCATAGAGCCTGGAAGCAAGTTGGGTGGAATTTTCCGGGCTCTGTCTACCCAACATCACAGGGCAGATTCTGGCTGTGGGAAAATAGTGTTTGATCAGGGGAAGCTGGATCTCCATGGAATGCTCTTTGAGATGATAGCTAGGATGAACGGCAGTCTCTTCCAGATCACTCAGCTCTGATGCAAGCTCCAGATCCTGAACCACTTCTCCCAAGGGGCACTCATAGCTTTCGTAGGGAGAAAGAGAGTACTTGAAGTGACCGGCTTGGTGGCAGGGATGCAGGATGATAAAGCTATCCACCACTTCGGAAGAAAGGAGCCGGTATCCGAGAGCCGCAGTCTGTCCGGAATAGATCAAGCCAGCATGCGGACTGATTAGAGCCAGGCTGCGCTTGGCTATTAGCTTTGGAAGCCCGTCCTTTTCCCAGGATGCAAACATCTGTTGCAGCTGGTCGGCAAATCGGGGATAGAAAGTCCCTGCGTGAGAGGCTTTTCTCTGCATCAGTTGCCCGCCTCTTCTCTCTTGACGATCAGGAAGTCCGCTTCACTGCGCAAAGCCCGGTCGAAGCTGAACCCGGCGATGTCATCTGTGTATTGGGGACTGATAACCGCTATTCGAGCCCTGGGATGGCGGGATCTGACCCGTTCCACGGTTCCCAGATAAGCCCGGGAGTGGAAGTCTCCATTGAAGTGGATCAGCTTGAAGCGGGGGTTGGCACGAACGACGCGTACGATGCTTTCCGCCATGGTATCATCTTTCATGCATTGAGCATAGTAGAGCCTATCCATCACGTTCTGGTCTCCAGGCATACCATGCGCCATATCCAGCTCCATCGTTTGCAGGAAGCGCTCTTTGTAATTCCCCGGAGTAGCGCTGATCTGCTCTGCCATCCAGGTACGTTCCTCATCGCTGAGCCCGGCCAGGCTGTCTGTGCCATAACGCACCACTTGCGAGGCAATCTGCCGGGGAATATTGGCTGCCAGAAGCTTCAGGTTATTAGCCTTGGCATATTCCACCAAAGGGCGGTAATCCGTCTCGTAGTTTGACCAGGGGCGGGCTTCGTGCAAAAACTCCTCTTCGCTGATCTCACCTGCAACGTAGGAATCCATCCAGCTTTGCACATCACGCTCAAACATCTCAAAGCTTACTATCAGTCTGGGGCTACGTCTGTGCAGGGCTCTGAGCACCTGGGACTGGATCTCGTGAATAGTGCTGTCGTCGTGGATCTCTCCGAAGAAGACAATATCAAAACGGCTAAGTTGACGCGCCAATTCTGTCAGCGAAACATCTCTGCCATTCCGGCTGGAGATGATCCGGTAATTCTGCCCCATAAGCAGGCTCAGAGCTGGCAGTAATATTATCATGAGTAAATACTTCCTCATTATACCTCTATAAAAAAATCAGGGCTGTTGTTTATAAGTTAAAGCATGCTGGCGGCTCAAGCCATCCAGAAATTGGCTGAAGCTTTCCAATCCCTCAGTCGGGCACTGCAGCCTGAGCTTTACATCCAGAGAGTATTCTGCTTCTCCCAGGATGATCTCATGCGTATGAGCATAGCGTTGAACCAGCTCAAAACAGGGGTAATCGCAGCTCAGTTCCAGAGTGCTGAGCTCTCTGAAAGCTTGCTTTTCCGCCAGTTGGATAGCCGTGAGTGTCACTCCGCCATAAGCTTCAATCAGACCTTTGACACCCAGCTTGATGCCTCCGTAATAGCGGGTCACCACCGCCAGAGTATTGGTCATCTCTCCACGCAGAAGAGCATTCAATATGGGTTTCCCGGCAGTTCCACCCGGCTCTCCTGCATCCGAATAGTAGCGGGTGGATTGGTTCTCCCCCAGCACGTAGGCGTAGCAATTGTGCGTGGCTGTGGCATATTCCTTTTGATGCTTGCTGAGGGCTTCTTTCACTTCTTCAGAACTGCTTACCGGGTAAAGGAAGCATAGAAAATCTGAACGTTGGATCTTTTCCTGATGCGTGAACGGGGTAAGCAAAACAGAGGCCATCACTTCACCTTGATCAGATCCGACCAGCGGGTGGTGTATTGGGGGCTCAGTCTTGCACGTTTCATCTGCCATTCGTTTCTGATACCGGAGCTGGCGAAGAAAAGAGTGTCCCTGCCGTGTCTGCCATTGATCCGATCCACCACATCCATCAGATCCTTGCGTTTGTCATCCAGGTAGTTGGTCTCCATAAAGTTCAGCGGAACATCCTCTTCTGAGATAATGTCTGCCAGCATGACCCCGGCTTTTTTGTATTCAAAGCCCGGCAGATAGAGGTCTTCCAGCAGTTCCATGGCTTGTTTGATCATGAAGGGAGTGTAGGCAGTGGGCGGCATTAATGTGGTGGCGCGGGAGCTGTTGTATTGAGGCCCGTCCTTGAAGCGATTGGTATTCAGGAACACCATCAGGTAGCCTGCCACAGAGCTCTGGCGTCGCAGCTTTTCGGTGGCTCTGGTAAGATAGGTGGAGACGGCTTCTTTCAGCTCATTCAGATCGGTCACTTGTTTGCTGAAGGAGCGGGAGCAGAGGATGCTTTTCTTCTTGGCTGGGGCTTCATCCATCTCGATGCAGGAATAACCTCTGAGCTCCAACACGGTTTTATGCCCGACACTGGTGAGGTACTTATCGATGAATTTATCGTCTGCGTTGCGCAGCTCTTCGGCGGTCATGATATTGTTTTGCCGCAGGAACTTGCCATATTGTCTGCCGATGCCCCAGATATCTTCCACAGGCAAGCGGATCAGAGCTTCTCGGATTCTCTCCGGAGTCTGCAGCCAAAGGCAGCCTCTGAAGCCCGGAACCTTCTTGGCAAAGTGATTGGCAGCTTTGGCCAGGGTCTTGGTGCTGGAAATGCCGATAGAGACAGGGATGCCTGTCCACTTTTCCACCGTAGCCTTGATCTTCTCGCCATACTCTTGCAAATCTCTGATTCTGAAACCTTTGAGGCGCAGAAAAGCCTCGTCGATGGAATAGATTTCCAAGTCCGGACTGAACATGGCGAGCACGTCCATCACTCTTTGGGACATATCTCCATAGAGCGCATAATTGGAGGAAAGCAAAGCACCGCCATGGCTCTTGATCAAGGCTTCATACTTGAACCCTGGAGCTCCCATGGGGATGCCCAGATCCTTCACTTCCTGGCTTCGCGAAACCAAACAGCCATCGTTATTGGATAACACGGCAACAGGCTTCCCCTTCAGGGAGGGATCAAAGACCCTCTCGCAGGAGACGTAGAAATTGTTGCAATCCACGAGAGCAACAATATCGTCGGTTGGCATGCCGATGTTATTCAATCTCTTCTTCCTTTTACAGTATTATTCAGGGTGACTCATCTCTGCCCGGGCAACTTTTGTCAAGCCCCAAGCTGTGAACAGAAATCAGTGAACAGTGAACCGAAAATGATGTGATCTTACAGAGCCCTGGAACCCAGCCAGAAACCACAGATCACTGCGGTGATTCCCGATACAGTGGAGGCCAGGATATTCATCAGAGCCGTTCTGATATGTCCCGATTGATAGAGCATCACGGTCTCCAGACTAAAGGCAGAAAAGGTGGTAAAGGCACCCAGGAAACCAGTGATAAAGAAGAGACGTAAGTAGTCCTGATGTGCATGATTTTGGAATCTGGCAGAAACAAAGCCCACCAACAGGCAGCCCAGCACATTGACTATCAATGTCTTGTAAGGGAATGGACTGGAAGTCTGGTAGTGAGTCAGAACTGAAACCAAGTAGCGCAAGAGGCTGCCCAAAGCCCCTCCGGCTATCACCAGCAGAATATCCTGCCAGGAAAATCTGTAAGAAAACATGCTTTTCTCTCCATGATAATCTAATTGCAGGAGTCATCAGAAGCTGTTTCCCAGCCCGGTTTGGCCTCTATTGTAGCCTGGCGAACTCCATCACCGAAGCCAAAGAATTACCTATCCATGTCGTGTCAAGTCTACTGATTTTAATTGACAATATATGCACAATACATTCTGATTCACCAATCTCAAAATTTGGAACATGAAGCTATAAAAAACTTAATCAAGATCAGGAGGTAAGAAGTGAAGATGAGATGCCGTGTGTTCATATTAATGCTGCTTAGTTTGTGGGCTGCTCAGGTTTGGGCTCTCACCGTGGAAGGTGCAAACAGAGTGCACTTTGGCGAGATCAGTTTCGATTTGAATCTCTATGCAGACACTCGTCAGGAAGTGTTGAATTTTGATGTCTCCAGCCGTACCGAGGGTGAGAACACTACCATCCATTACAGCTCCCCGAAGCTGGATGTGGACGTTTGCCTTTCCCCCCGCGATCAGTATGATGCGGAGGCCTGGCTTGTGTCCGTGGAAGCTACTTACAAGTGGAACTTGAATCTGCACGATGTTTATCTGAGCATGGACCAGGTTGATGCCCCCATTATCGCAGAATTGAAAGGTATCGAAGCCATCCATACAGGGGATTGCAGCGATAATCAAAGCATTATTCCCTATCGGGATAAGGCGGTGGAGTATTCTCAAGCCAGTAGAAGGTTTTGGATAGTGGCTTCAGGCTATGATGAGTGTGATGGCGTGGAAGGCCTAAGCAACAATCAAATAGTTCTTTACGACCATAAAGGTCACTTCTTCAGAAGATATGTTCAGGGCAAGGCGTGGGAATTGATGATGGATACGCTGTACAAGACTGCCGGCAGCACTCACACTTGGAGTTTTCTACTCTTTTGCGAGAAACCCGCCCTCCTGGAGATTAACCGCTGGCCTGGGAATAACCGGGCAGCTTTGTGCATCACAAACGATGCGGATGGAGAAAGCGTGGATCGTTTGAAGGCTGTGTTTGAGGGAAGTAACAACCCCACCAACCCCAAATACTATAACAAAGGCTTCTTTGCCCGAAACATTCCGGTATCAAGCACTGTCTTTGGCTGCAACCAACCCGAATTGGGCGAGATGTGGCAAACCATCAAAGACCATGGCAATGCCATCGGATATCACACCTTCACCACAAATGCAGACCCCTTGGGCAGCAATCAACAAGCCTTACTGACGGATCTGGTGCCCTACAATATCCGCCTGTGGATCGATCACTCTGTACCCACAAATCCCGAAGATATCTGTTTTCAAGGCATCAACCCCCAGCATGAGAGCTATATTGCCGACGTCATCAACGCTTCGGAGATAGATTACATCTGGCCTTCAGACACTCCCTACACCAATCCTTTCGATGCCTATGAAGAGGTCTGGCGCTTACCCCATCTGGTCTATGAGACAGAGTTCGCACGCCCGATCTGGTTTTTTGGCAGGACACGAATGGAGTTCTGGGACTATACTCACTTTTTGGAATCTCTCTCGATGAAGTATCTGATGACCCCTGAGAATCTGGATAAACTCTTGGAAGACAGAGGACTGCACATAAGCTACACTCATTTCGCCTGGCATAGCAGTCAATACATCCGAAGTTTTTGGGAGATAGCAGACAATGGTGATTTTGAGATCCGGGATGAGGTGGACGATATGCTGCTAATGCTAGATTTTTACAGAACGCATCGGAACCTGTGGATAGACACGCTGGAGAATATCTTTGACCGGATGCTCGCCATCGAGAAACTGCAGATTACTTCCTGCCAGAGGATCGCTGATGATGTGTATCAGATAACTCTGAAAAACGCTTCAGAGCTTGACCTCAGAGATGTCTCTTTCAGATATCTGGATACCCCGCACGCTGTTCCTCTCCTGGCCAAGGGAGACTCCTACACCTTTTATGCGGTGGATAATCCACAACAAAACCTGGTAGTCCCGGATAACTATCTGCTCCGCTATGATGCTGGCACCATATCCTTGAAAAGCAGATATGACCTGCCATTGGCACCCATGAAGATCGAAATATTCAATATCCGGGGCCAACAAGTTATCTCCTACCGGACGGAAACTGTCCTGGACCAATGGGTACAGCCCTTTGATCACTTTGCTTCGGGTGTCTATTTTGCCAGGTTCAGCACTGATAATGGAGTGACCATGTCCCACAAGTTCATCGTGGTCAAGTGAGTTGTCCACCTAGATATACGGACACAGCGGGGATACATGGATTAGCTGGGTTAGATTATCTGAATTACTAGAACGTAAACGCCTATAATATAATGATCAGGCCATGCGCTTGTTCCTATATTGGTGCAACAAAGTGGTTTCTGGCTCCGCTGACCCACGGTTCGCTACTCTTCACCGTGGGCTCCGCAGATGTCACCCCACTAAAGCGGGGTTCCGGGTTGTGACGCTTCGGACGCAAATACACCCTTCTCATTCGTCACTCGCCACATGTCACTCTAACCCGACACGCATGAGACACCCATGAGACACCCATGTGACACCCATGTTTCTTCATGCGTGTCACATGGGTATGAAATGCGTTTTCTTCGGGTGCAGAATAAGCAACAGAGAACCATGAATTGTAGGGGCAGACCTGTGTGTCTGCCCGCAAGCTCCGGCTGTGACCAGAGTGGAAGCGACATCTTGTCACTTTTGGGAAGTGACAAGTGACAAGTGTTACGCTGCTTCGCTTGGTAGTGAACAGTGATCAGTAAACAGAGCTACCAACCCGATTGATAGGGTTTTCAGATTAGAGGCGGTGGTTTCAACCACCGTATTCTGTGGGGAATACGCCGATGTTTTCCCATTTACCGGAACGGGACTGGGGAGGGGGATTTCAATCCTCCTCCGGGATGTTTCTCTAATAAGGGTTCATGGAGTCGGATTAAAATCCTCCCGAAGTCTGGAAACCCTAACGGGTTATAGTGTTGGGCAACAGCTCGATCTGGCACGGTGGTTGAAACCACCGCCTACCGTCTGGAAACCCTGACGGGTTATGCACCTTGATGAATAGATCTGCAAAACCCGTTGGAAACCTGATCTAGTTCGATGATTGCGGCAATCATTCTCCCAGATTATTTTTTAACCATAACCCCGCCCCGCGGGGTGGCATCTGCGGAGCCCATAGTGAAGGCGTAGCCGGAACTATGGGTAATGGCGGTATTAACGGATTGTTGAAAAAGAAATCCCCTCCCTGCCCGGTGCGCCGCGCGCACCGGGCAGGGAGGGGATTGAAAAAGGGAAGGTGGTTTTGGCTTCGCTGACCCACGGTTCGCTACGCTTCACCGTGGGCTCCGCAGATGTCACCCCACTAAAGCGGGGTTCGGGGATGTGGCGCTTTGGCGTGGTGACGTGGTGGCGTGGAGTCGTGGTGACGTGGTGTCGTGGAGTCGTGGTGACGTGGTGGCGCTTCGGAGAGCGCCAATACACTTCGTGGGGTTCCGGATTGTGGCGCTGCGCGATGATTGATTGTATTCTCCCGTCATTCCGGGAATTCCGGGGTCCCCAAAGCCGAACAAAGTGAGGGTTTGGGGTAGAATTGCTCGGAATCCAGAAAGACTATGCCATTAGCACCGCGGTATCACTCAAGCAGAGTCTTTCGAATAGTGGATGAACAAGCTCCGTGGATTCCTGCGACCGGGGTCCTTGCCAAACCGCTTGCGATTTGGTGGGGTGGGATCGAGACTGTATGAAAAGGAGCAGAATGTCCCGAGGTAGCCAGGAAGTCCGGAACGAAGTGGAGGACGTTGAATATAGCCCAGGACGCAGTCCTGGGACTGGAGTTTGGACATATCTTATTGGTTTACCAGCATGTTTTCAGACCTTTTAGGGAATAGTTTGAGGGATTTTTGCAGAGA
>JAEZUG010000057.1 GCA_023421135.1 Candidatus Cloacimonadota bacterium
GTCCATCGGCAACCTCTGTCTCCTGGCTATTGGCAGAGCCTGGACTAAGCGTGAAATTCGCTGTGCTTGTTTGACCCTCCAAGACCCTCACTTCCTCAATTGTTCCACTCTCATAGCCAGTGGCCTCTGCAGTTACAGTATAGCTTCCAATCGGAAGGATCAGGAGGTAGGCGCCGGAGTTATTAGTTGTAGCGCTGTATATGCTCGCCCTCACCTGTGCCCCTGCTATCGGTTCTCCGCTGCTGCTGCGCACCACTCCACTGATCATCCCATCCGGATGATCCTGCGTCAGGACATTGCTAAAGACTGGTGCGGATAGCACTTCGGCATTGTACACGGCTTCCACTGCCCAGCGATAAGAACCCTCAAGCTGCTGCTGCCAGGCATCATCAATCAAGGACAGCTCTGAGAGAGTGTTTTCTCCGAGCAAGACCCAAGCTTCGGGGGATTGTTCTTCTCCGGCTCGCAAACGGTGTATTCTATAGGCTTGGAGTGAACGCTCGTCCCTCTTCCGGATATTACTCACCTGCACCTCATCGATGAGCCAGTTGTACCAAAGTCCATCGTTTGTGGGAGGGTCTTCCGCCTGCCAGGCAAGCCGGATCATCTGCCCGGAGTAGTCACTCAAATCTATCTGCACGGGTTCTTGATATTGATTCCAGCCTCCAGTAAGATTTGAGGCATCCCACAACGTAATCCAGCTTTCTCCCAGATCGGTGGAAAGCTTTACGTAATAATGATCTCCAGCAGAGCTGCCCCGGTAAACCCAGGTCCAGAAGCTCAGAGTGGCACCGGTAGGGCAATTGAACAGCGGAGAGATGAGCCACTCATCCTGATGTGAATCCGCCCAGCCCAGCCCAGCCTGTTGTGACCCTTGATAGGGAGCCACGGGACCGGTGCCCAGATCAACTGCACCGACTGCACTCCAGGTGGGAAGCAAACCGCTGGGCAAGATAGCTCCGCTATTGGTGCTTTGGATTATCCAGCCCGATATATCATCAAAGTCCTCAAAGAGGCCGGTTTCTTGCTGGTTTGGAGCATCCCAACTGATTTGCACCACCACATCACCTTCGGAAGCTTGAACACTAGTGGGCGGATAGGCCATCTCAGCTATAACTATCTCTCCCAAATCCAGATCAATTGCATCAATCTGAAGTTCGAGCTCTCTGCTTTGGTAGCCTGGAGCCGAGATACGAAGAGTGTAGTCCTGACTTCCCAAAACAGAGGTAAAAACAAAGTACCCATCTTCACTGCTTGTGGTCTGATGGTTCTGTGCTCCACTGAGATAGAGATTGGCCTCGCCCAAGCCCTGAGCGGTGTCCGAGGCTTTCACACAGCCACTGATATTGATTATTGGGTAAGCCTCCAGAGAGACGTTCAGACAGGTCTCTTGCGTCTCCACGACGCTTGCCGTCAGCTCTCTGTGAATATGGCTTTCCTTGCTGAAACGCAGTGTGTATGATCCCTCTGGGAGATTGTCGAAGCGGTAGCGCCCCAGCGAGTCTGTGAAAGAGGATAGCCCCTTATCCAAGATCTCCACTCTCACAGAATCCATAGCCTGCCCTGCACTGCTCACTATCCCCCACAGATTCCCCACTCCCCCGCTTCGCACAAAGAGATCCAGCCGGGGAGTCAGCTCAACCAGATCGCCATCGGGCGGATATTCTGGTGAGATTTCAGTGGTGGAAGAGCTAGCCAGGCGCTGTCTGCCAAAGCTTCCGGGCTGCGCCAAAAAGTCTTTATAAAAGCCCCAGGCCACGTTATCCATCTCCCGGTAGAAGGTGAGCACCAGATTCTCGCCCTCCCGAAAGTCAAAATCCTGCGTAAAGGAGATAAATATCTGGCTGTCTCCGGCTGGGATAGCTTCCAGACTATCAGAAAACACCAGCTCTTGCTCACTAACCGGGATCATTCCCTCCAGCAGATCATTCCGGTCTGTGCTGCCCAACCATATCCTGATCGGGCGGGAAGGAACCGGATTATTGAAGTGTGGATAAATCCTGAGGCCGCCGATCCAACCGTAGAAACCGAAGAGTTCCTCCCGGCTGAGCAGCATCTGATATAGACTGTTCTTGGCTGAATAATCCAGCGGAGCAGCTATCAGGCGGTCACCCGTGCCCAGGCTGAGCTCTTCCTGAGTATCACTATAAACCAGCTCCGGCAAAGCCCTGCGGTTATTATCTGGATTCTCATCCCCTGGGAAGTTTATCACCATCTCCAGGTTCTCCTGGTAGTCCTGAGGAAGCCAATCGCAAGATACACTCAGCACTTGCCCGGCAGCAATCTCCAAGCCGGGAAACACCGCCAGAGCTTCTGTGGCTGAGATTAATGATATCTGATACCCAGAGACAGTCTCTTGCCCCCAGTTGCGAATCTCGCACCGAATCCTATAGGTCTGCCCCAGATTGACCCGGCCATTAAATGATAGTTTGGACAATTCCAGGTCATGCTGGGGAATGCGTTCCAGCCTAATGTCATCGATATAGATCACGTTGCTGGCAACTCCACCTTCATAGCGCAAGCTAAGGTGCCTTCCGCCCCCCTGATAAGCTGTAAAGTCACAAGATTTAAGCTCCCAAAGCCCCGTGGTGGAAAACTCCGCCAGAGGACTGAAGTCACCCGGATCATCTGGATCGGAGCAGAAGCCCACTTTGATCACTCCCGGCAGGGTGGAGCGGGCATAAAACTTGAGCCGCATCTGAGTTATATCCAAAACCTCCGCCAAACGTGGGCTACTCAGCTTGATCAAAGGATAGAGCTCGTTGTTCGAGACAAACTTCAGTGAAGCAGGGGCAGAACAGTAATCGCTGATCTCCCTGCCGATGCTGCAAGCTCCATTCATACTGAAGATAGCTCCCTGCCAGCCGGAGGGAAGCTCCTGATAGGAAGTACTGTCAAAATCCTGCACCAGTGGCAGTTCGGTCTGTTCCTGCAGCCTCCCCTGTCCCGAGAGAGGCAGAACGTAAACTCTTCTCCCCCAGGGATCACTCAGGATAAGCTCGGCAAAATGCTCTCCCGGGCTGAGTGGCCTATACTCCAGGTTCACCACTAGAGTAGCTCCCGGATTCACCACCTTGGGAAAAGCAGGCTCCAATATACTAAAAACCTCGTCTCCCTGCACCGTGGCTGAAACTATCTCAACAGCTTCATAGTTTGGGTTTATAATCCTGAAGAGCTCCGTCTGAGCCGTTCCACAGACAACTTCACCAAAATCCTTGTCAGCCGGGAAACACTGCAGCTGATAACCTGAATCCCCACTGAAGAAAACGCTGGTCATAGGATACAAAGAAGTGAGCAAAGCATCCTGGGGTGGATTGTTGCTATCGTATCCGTTCAGATTGCCGGAAATATACCGGGTACGCAGATTAGCAGCCGGTTGAGCCCGGAAAAACGTGTCGTAGTTCTGGATCCCGCTGGAGCCAATCGGCACCAGCATTATCACCAGATTTCTACCCCGGTATTCATAAGCGGGAGATAGAGCCAGGCCGAGACTGGATCCCAGGCTGGTGATCGTACTATTATGGACCCGGGTCAGAAAAGAGCTGGGAATCCAGCCATCCTGCAGGTCAGTCTTGTCTGTTTCGCCCACAAAGAGCTGATAGACCCTGTTTTGCGGCACGGCTGTCGAGGAAGTGCGATAAAAGCGTAAATAACTGATCGTGCCTGTCCTGCCAATCTCTGCGGCTGGAATGATGGTCTGCGACATGCTAAAACGTTGGTTCAGCACCACCGGCAAACGTGCCTCGACATTACCACTTCCCAGCAGAACATGATTCTGAGTGCTTGTCAGCAAGATGCGGAATTCGGGGCTGAGATTGTTATAGGGATTAGAATCAGGAGGACTGCCGGGAATCTGCTCCAGCCTGGCAACAATCCTATTCAGGCTGGCATCTGTTGCCCGCCAGATCACAGGCACCACCAAGCTTTGCCCGGGAGTAACAGGTAAACCCGGACTCACACCCAGGGGATTTTGGGATTGGTCTTCAATAATCAGCCGGTAGCCATCAAAGGTCTGGGTTCCCATGTTCTTCACCCTCACATAGCTCAGCAAGTCCCCCGCGATGGACTGAACAGGATCGCCGGTCACTTCCTCCAGAGCCAGATCATACTCCGGAATCTTTTCGATGAGCAGATCCTGCATATAGAGATAGAGCGAAACTCCTCCCAGACCGTGTTTGAACGCCAATCTCCCCGGCAAGTCTGGATAGTCTCCCAGATTCAGAAACTGTTCTTCCCAATAAGATTTTGCCTCCAGGGTATCCACCGGCACAAAGCTGCCAGGATCTGAGACTTCTGTGATGTAGCCTATTATTAGATTCGTGGAAGTGGCCGAACCCCGCAATTTGAAGCGTAACCGCAAATCATCCGTAGCCATCCCCTCAGCAAAGGGCGGAGCGATCAGCATAATCTGCGCATATGGATCAGCTTGAGTGCCATTGTGCATCCACACGCAGTTATAGGAATAGGAATCGAGCATCTGAAGCCCGGCTGTGACATTGTAAGAAGTACTCTGAATTATCCGTGACCAGGCTGCCGGCAATTGATCTGCAAATTCTGTCGTGAAAGTCTCCCTGTAGGGCAGCTCCCTGATATCAGGATAAAAGGCGGTTCCTCCATGACTGGAGTGATAGGTTGCAACCGAGTGATCGTCCCGCCTGACAAAGAGCTGCGAATGATAAGTCCCCGAACGGACAGGATCGAAATCCAGATTCACTGTATAGACTTCCCCGGGTTCCAACCTCAGAGGATAATTCGGGAGATTGGATAAACTGAAGGCACGAGAACCCCTCAGCTCCAGACCGGTGATATTCTGAAGGCTGGAGTAGGGCCCCAGGTTTATCCCATTGCTGTAGTGATTGCCCACGTAACAGGAGCTGAAGTGGTAACGCAACTCCCCCTCTCCCTCCACGATTCCACATAATACTGTGGAGAAGAGCACTAACAGCAACACGATCAGGTTTCGCTTGGCTTGCATCAGGATATCGTCCTCCCTTTGACCTTCATTAAAACATAGCGAAATTCTTCTGCATAATAAGTCAAGCACTTTCTTTGATTTAACAAGGAGGGAAGGAGGGAAAGAGAGAATTTACAATGTACGATGGACAATGTACGATGTACGATTAGAATGCTCCGCGACTACAACCTGGGAAATGAAAGTGGAGTCTTCTTTATTTAAAACAGAGTAAAAGAGTAAAAGAGAGGGAAATAATGAACAAACGTGGTGGCGTGGGGACGTGGGAATGCGAAGCAGCGCAGCATTCACTATTAACTCATTCACTATTAACTCTCTTTCCCTCTTTTCCTCTGTTTTAATAAACCTAAAAGCCTCAGGATGAGGCTTCTACTCTGCTCTTCTCCGTCATTCCTGCGAAGGCAGGAATCCATATTATAATGTGTCCTCTGTGGTTCAAGAAGAGTTCTCATTTATCTCTCAGCCCACTCCGCGAAGCGCCCTAATTGTACATCGTACATCGTAAATTGTAAACTCTCTCTCCCTCTGCTCTTCTCCGTCATTCCTGCGACCGGGGTCCTCGCCAAACCGCTTGCGGTTTGGTGGGGTGGGAAGGCAGGAATCCATATTATAATGTGTCCTCTGTGGTTCAAAAAGAGTTCTCATTTATCTCTCAGCCCACCCCGCGAAGCGCCCTAATTGTACATCGTACATCGTACATCGTAAATTCCTCTGTGGTTTAAAAAAAGAATTCCTTTACAAAAAAATGCCCATCCAAATGATAGAGCTATCAAAACATCGAGGTGGTTTATGGTGGATATTGTCCTTGAACAGCTCATCTTTCCGGAGGATTGCAACATTATTCTGGGGCAAAGTCACTTCATAAAAACAGTGGAAGACCTCTACGAAGTGATGGCCAACAGCGTCCCCGGAGCCCAATATGGCATAGCTTTTAGCGAAGCCTCCGGTCCCTGTCTGATCCGCAAAGACGGCAATGACAACGAGCTCATCGAGCTCGCAGTAGAAAATCTGCGTCGCCTGGGAGCCGGACACAGCTTCATCATCATCATGCGAGCTGCCTTCCCGATCAACGTTCTTCCCTCTATAAAAGCCTGCCGGGAAGTGGTGAATATCTTCTGTGCCACTGCCAATCCGGTGCAGGTGATCCTGGCCAAAACCGAGCAGGGCAAAGGCATACTGGGCGTGATCGACGGTTTTTCTCCCAAAGGTGTGGAGCTCGATACAGACATCACTCACCGCAAGAAATTCCTGCGCGACATCGGGTATAAACGCTGATGTCAGTGCGCACTTTTATCGCTCTGGAGCTTCCTTCCGAACTGCGTGAAGCTCTCCTGGCCAACCTGAACAAATGGCAAGCAGCTTATCCTGAAGGAATCAATTGGGTGCGTCCGGAAAACCTGCATCTCACTCTCCTCTTTATTGGTGATACTCCCGAGGAACGTTTGCCGGAGCTCAAAGAATGCCTGGTCTCTCTGGCCGCAGAGCAGAAGGCTTTTGAGCTTAGTGCTGGTGGCTTTGAGCTTTTCCCACCCAAGCAAATCCGCATGATCTGGGCACAACTGACAGCTCCCAACCGTGATACTCAGAAGTTCAATCGCCGCTTGCTCTTTGAAACCCTCAATCTGCAGCTTGAGCCGGATCCCAAGGAGCTGCGCCTGCACATCACTATGGGCAGGATAAAACGCAGCCAAGGCCCGGACTTTGAGCGGGAAATCCTCTCCGAGCCTTTCAGCTCTCCTCTCTCCCGCTTCGACACCCTTAGTTTGTATCAAAGCATTCTGCGTCCCGAGGGACCGCAGTACAGTCTGTTGGAACAGATAAAATTAGATTAGAAAGGAAGATATTATGTTGGAAAAATCCAAGAATGCTGCCCTGAGCAGCGCTATCACCCAGCTCGAAAAGAAATTTGGCACCGGCACCGTCATGCGTCTGGGCGACAAACCCAGGCCTTCTGTAGATGTGATCCCCACCGGCGCTTTCAACCTGGATATAGCCCTTGGAATCGGCGGGATTCCCAAGGGGAGAATCATCGAAGTTTACGGAGCTGAAGCCTCCGGCAAGACCACTCTGTCCCTGCACATCGCTGCTGAATGCCAGAAACTGGGCGGCACCGTGGCTTTCATCGATGCCGAACATGCCCTGGATACCCATTATGCCAAGCGTTTGGGCGTGATGGTGGATGATCTCCTGCTCTCCCAACCCGATGGCGGAGAACAAGCTTTGGAGATCACCGAGACGCTCGTACGCAGTTCTGCGGTAGATCTCATCATTGTGGATTCCGTTGCCGCTCTGGTGCCCAAGGCAGAGATCGAAGGCAGCATGGGCGATAGCCACGTTGGCCTGCATGCCCGGCTGATGTCTCAAGCCCTGCGCAAGCTCACTGCCATCGTCTCCAAATCCAATACTGCTGTGCTCTTCATCAACCAGACCCGTATGAAGATCGGAGTTCCCGCCTTTGTGAATCCGGAAACCACCACCGGTGGCATGGCTCTGAAGTTCTATTCCTCCCTGCGCATGGAAGTCCGCTTTGCCGGAGCCATCAAGGATCCTTCCAAAGAAGCCGTTCTGGGCGCCAAAACCAAGGTCAAGATCGTCAAAAACAAGTTCGCACCGCCTTTCAAGACCGTGGAATTCCCCATCATCTTTGGTGAAGGCATCTCCAATCTGGATATCATCGTGGATATGTGTGTGAACCTGGATATCATCAAAAAGAGCGGTTCCTGGTTCTCCTATGGCGATCTCCGCCTGGGCCAGGGCATAGACAAGACCAAGCTTTACCTGCGTGAAAACACCGCCCTTCTGGAGGAGATCACCGATATTCTGAAGAAACAGGTCAGCCCCGAACAGATCGAAAAGTTTGTGGAAGATGTCCCGGCTGAAGATCTCGACGAGGATTGATTCTCCTCGCACAGCCATAATAGAGTATAAAGGTATTAGATGGGGAACCCTGCCAGCCGGGGCTCTCCATCCCCCTTTTGGGCTCCATATGGATGAAGACGTCTCTGAAGACACCTGGGAGGAACTGCGAGCTCATTTGCTGGATTACTCCCGGGACCGCCTCTTTGATTATCTGGCCAAAGCTGAGCACACAGAGCTGCAATGCCGCCGCTATCTGAAGAGCCGCCTGCTGCATCCGGAACTGGCTGAGGAGCTGATAGCCCAGGCCAAAGACCGGAACTTCCTTTCCGACAGCCGCTATAGCGAGCTCTATATCCGCAGCC
The DNA here is from genome assembly GCA_023421135.1 of Candidatus Cloacimonadota bacterium. GTDB lineage: Bacteria > Cloacimonadota > Cloacimonadia > Cloacimonadales > Cloacimonadaceae > PHBP01. The sequence goes on from JAEZUG010000057.1 coordinate 8,194, forward strand.
TGCTGGAAAGCGGCAGAAGCCGGCGTTACATCATCTCCAAGCTCAAGCTGCAAAAGATCCCCGCCTCGATCTATGAGCCCCTCTTGCAGGAGTATTACGTCCCGGAAGACAGCCAGGCTCTCCTACGTGAAGAGATCAGGTCGCAGCTGGTCCGCTACCGCGAGCTTCCTGGAGCCAAAGCCCGGGAAAAGATCTATGCTGCACTCTACCGCAAAGGCTGGAGCCTGGAAGAGATCAGCTCTGCCTGGAATGCCGTGGAAAAGGAATAGAACGCAGATGACCCAGAAAAAGGGGATTTCTGCAGATGGACCCGTTCAGGATGTTAGGCGTCCTCGTCTAAATTGACCGCTTGCGGGCAAGCATCTTTTTATGAACGCTGATGAACCCGTTCAGGATTTTAGACGTCCTCGTCTAAATTGACCGCTTGCGGGCAAGCATCTTTTATAGAACACAGAAAACAGGATGGCTGGGAGATAGGGATCAAGAGGAGATCAGCAGAACCCAGACGGGACTGATTCTAATGGGTCTCCTGATAGATATTGATTTATGGTAATCCGTAGAATCTGTCGGATCCGTGTAATCCGTAATCAACCAATCCTGTAATCCCATAATCCTTGGGAAAACTGAGAGCCCCCCCCACCACCACCACTCCACCACATCATCACGTCACCACTCGGGATTGGTCTGCCAAACTCCGATTTGGCAGAGGCAGCAGCGCTGCCTGCAGGGAAGGATGGCGCTTCGGAGAGCGCCACTACACTTCACCACGACACCGCGTCACCACTCGGGATTGGTCTGCCAAACTCCGATTTGGCAGAGGCAGTCGCCACGATTAAAACACTCTATACACTGTTTAAAAGACCTGTAGGAAAATCCTCCCTCTACTATTTATAAGGCGACAGTTTTGCTCTGAATGTGACACTTTCCTGTAGAATCTTTTCCACGATTGTCTAAGCTACATGATATCAGACTTTTCCAAGCATCACATTTATTTGAACTCTACGTCCATCTGTGAATAACCCCAGACCGTAAGCCCTGAAGGGGCTGTCATTCCGTTGTCCTATCCTTTTGATCCAATTGATCCCGTCATCGGCGTTCTATTCCTTCACAAGGATTTCAGGATTAGAAGGAGAAATATCTGCGTAAATCATAATCATCTGCGTCATCAGCGTTCAATTCCTTCTCGAGGCGAAGCGTCCTAATCGTACATTGTACATCGTAAATCGTACATTCTCAATCCCTTCTATCCAATTGATCCTCCCTTCTGCGTACTACTCTATCAGGTAGATCAGTCGATCTCCCAAGGATTTAAGGATTAGAGGATTGTATTCATTACGGATTTTGCGGATTCAACAGATTGGACAGATTCGTGCTGATTCGTGATCTTTCATTCGTGTCCATTCGTGGGAGTAAATCAGGATAATCCAGTCGATCCCGTCATCTTGAGTTCTATCATAATCATCTGTGTCATCTGTGTTCTATTCCTTCTCGAGGCGAAGCGTCCTAATCGTACATTCTCAATCCCTTCTATCCAATTGATCCCCTCATCTGCGTTCTATTCTATAAGGTAGATCAGGTTATCAGAGTTCTATTCTATCCTTTTCATCTAGTCGATCCCGTTATCTGCGTTCTATCATAATCATCCGCATCATCTGCGTTCTATGTTCATGTGAGACGCTTACAGATAATCGCCCCTTCAGGGCTTTCTTTCCTTTGTTTTATCCTCCAGTCTGTCACCAGCTTTCATCGGCAAAGGGTTAATCACTAATACGGGCTCATCTGCCTCCTACCGTTACCGGCAACGCCCTTGATCTCATCTTAACTTCCCGCTGGTGAGGTGTCAGGACTTCTTTCAGTCCACCGGCACAGAAAGCATTCTGGGCAAACAAAAAAACCCCCGGTTGTTACACCGGGGGTATGTAATTACACAGTGCAGATAAATGCACCTGCTTGGTTTAGATTAGTCTTTGTTTTCCGTGAATACTTCTGTGGCTCCTACTCTCAGCTTGCTATTATCAAATCCGATAACGGCAGCCGGATTCATTACCTCAGACCTACCTGTGGGTTGATATCCAATTGCTATAACTTGGTAGAACTTCTTTGTATTAGTAGCAAAGGGAGCATTGTAGGTGTTGGTATATACGGTGGCAATCGGTGCACCTTCGAAGAGGTAAGGATCATCGGAGGCATATACACGATAAGCATAAGCACCCACAACGGGATTCCAAGTCAGCTGGGCATTAACGCCACTTTGGGATACCGAAAGTTCAGGTGCGACAATGGACGTGATAGGAACAGCAGGGCTCATCACGAATGCAGTATTCGGGATATGGCTAAGGATTATTCCTGTGAAGGGGGCACCCAGATAGTCCGTAAGGGCGATGGGGTCAAACGCTGCGGTTTGATCTGCCTGGAAGTATCTGGTGCGGCTTGGATATTCCGGGGATGAGGTGTAGTAGAACACATTAGTTGAGAGACTGTAGAAATCTTCCCATACTCCGTATACACGTACTGCCAGATTTCCACCGGTATAAGCAAAGGGAGTATCCAAGGGAATAACGATAGCATTCACGCCAATCGGCATAAAAACATTACCTTCGAAAACCAATTCGTAGCCTGCAAAGGGTAGGAAGGCAGTGCTAACATTGGCTGCAGTAGTGTGTTTCATCCAGATTTTGATGGGTTTCGTTACATTCTGGGTGAAGTTATTCTGGTAGATGATTGCATTGATTGTGCCTGATGTGGCTTGCATCTCATGTGCCAGATAGATTGTTTCGCTAAGGTTATTCTTATAATACACATTGATAGGTGTTAAGTTAGAGGTTGTTAAGCTGGCAATGTTACCAATCTGCGGCAGGAAAGTGCCGGCAGGATAGACGCTGGTAGTCATTGTAGCAGATTCGTTGTTGCCGGCAAATTCGTCACCAGTTAGTTCCACTTCTCCAACGAGGACATATTCACCGTCGAGGGCAGGAGTCCAGTTAAGGGTGTGAACAGCAGTTGCTCCGGGAGCCAGAGGGGTGTTTACAGGCAGGGAGGCATAGCGATCATCACCATATCTCTTCAAGTGCACATTGTATGATGCCTGCGGCTCAGTTCCATTGTTCTTAACGGTTACGTTGTAGCTAAGCTGATATCCGGCAACACCTATTCCGGGGCCCGAAACGGCTAATGCAGCCATATCGTTCTCCATGATTTCTTCCAATCTGAAGTTGTCTATATAGATCGGACGATAAGTTCCACCTTGCCCATGTTGGAAGCAGATGTATCTGTCTGTACCAGCATACTCGAGAATGGGAAGAACGTACTGGGTATTGCTAGATGTCAGGGTGTAAGAAGCCAACTCGGTAAACACGCCTGTACCATCCAGAGCACTTACGGTCCCAACCTTCAATACATAACCGCTGCCACGTGCGTAGAAGCTAAGCTTGCTGCCATTAAGAGGAACTGTGATCTCGGGAGTAATCAGACGCAAGAGATCTGAGGAATAGGAGGAGTTGGACATATACACATTGTTCGGAGCACTGTACGGAGTTGTAGTACTTGTATATAAGCTCATGCCCGTATTGCCTTTGTAAGCTGTCCAAGCCACTGGTAAAGCAGGAGCAACAACACCATCAAAGTTCTGAGTATGAGGCAGGGTGGTGATCCGGGGATCTGACATTGTTGTGAATTGGAAACTTTGGAAATCTTGGCTTGCCGGATCAGGATACTGGATCGGATCTCCATTATACGGCCAAACCGCCCAATGCCAGGTTTGTTCATAACCAAGCACAATTGCTGCAGCACTTAGGTCAAACGTTGTGCTAGTGGTATTGAATTCGTATTCACCGAAGTACTCATTAGAGGGATCAATGGGATTCGCACCAACCAAAATACTGTAACCATCTGCATTCCCACCGGTAACTGCAGGAGTCCAGCTAAGGGTTATTGCTGCTGGATTAACTCCCACAGCGTTGTTTGCAGGGGAGTTCAGTGTTACATTATAAGGTGCTCCGGCTGGAATCTCACGAATTACTACATTATCTACCATCAGGTCGTTATCACCACCGGTTACTGTTGATTCGCCATAGAAAGCAAAATACTTGGTTCCACTGATGCCAGTAAGTTCTACCGAGTAGTTTGCTCCCGTATGTGGGATGTTGTCATATACATCGACTGAGCCGTTGTTGTTCCATTCTCTCAGGATAGTGGGGTTGCTCATGGTGGGGCTATCACTCATGACGATTATAAGCTTGTCATCAGCTTGTTCGCCTGCTACGGGAGCAATTGTTCCATTCCAATCCAGTAAGCCCATGTCGAATTTCAGTTCATAACCGTCAGCGGGAATATTGACCGGAGGAGTTACCAGCCAACCATAACGGTCTGTACCATAGATATTGAGTTTGGCAGCTTTGTTGGTGGGGGTGGAAACGTTTAACCAGTCGTCTTGATTCCACTGTATACCGGCAGCATAAGTTCCACCATAAAGGCCATCCAATCTGCTCCACCCGATGGGCGGGAAGGTGGTTCCCATACCATCGAAATTCATGGAATAGGGAGTTGCCGGAGTAACATATATGGTGGGATCTGCCATCACTGTGAAGGAGCGGACGGTATTCTCTTCAGCATCACCGGCACTATTGGTGGGGACAATGCTCCAATAATAGGTTTGTTCCCAATCAAGGTTATAAGTGAAAGTATAGGGGGATGCTGTAACTGTGGTAACGAGAGTTGTGGGAGGATTCGTTGTGTCACAATAAACTTTGTAACCTGTTGGGATACCCCCGGTAACGGGGGCTGTCCAGGTAAGGGTTGGACGATTACTTTGGTTTACTGCTGCATCTGCAGGAGCTGTCTGCGTTGCAACACCAGGAAGCAAAGGTGTGACATCTGGACCAATTACATGGTCGATGTAGATGCTACCTGTGCTGGTTACACTGGGAGTTTGGAAGCCCACAAAGTAGTTACCGGGTACTGAGCTAAGATCAACCGTATAATACTGCCAGGGACCTGCGCTGGCAAGCACAATGGGAGTCCCCAAAGGAGTCCAGGTTACTCGATCCGGAGAGGTAGCAATCTGGATGGTTTGGTAGGCATTAGCCGTTGTAGTATGAGCATAAAACTCCAGCATCGAGCCATCCACAATTGTAAGCATGGGTGTAGAAAGCACATAGGTAACGGTAGTGCTGGTAAACTTATAAGCACTGGCAAGGCCTTCATAAGGTGTTGTTGTGCTACGGGTGAATGAACCAGATGTTCCGTTTGCCCAGCCAGCAGGCGGGAAGGCAGTTAGTTCAAAGCCCTCAGCAAGCTGTCTTTCCGTAGGAGTGCTAAAGCTCCAAGTAGAAGCACCTGTGGCATCGCCAATGGCGTTGTAAGGAACCACTTTCCAAAAGTAGCTACTTTCATAGGATGCCAGAGTTGTCTGGAAGGATGTGGCTGTGCCTGTATATACCAAATCTCCTTCCGTGAAAGTACCTGTGTCGTTCAAATACACTTTGAAACCGTGAGCAGGTTCTCCGGTCGGAGAGGCAGCCCACTTCAGCATGGGATTCAGCAGCGTTGTTAAACCATCGGCAGGATATACTAATGTGGCCACTTCAGGGGCTATCGCCAGGGGTTCTTCAATAGTCACATCATCGACATAGATACTGCGATAAGTGCCGCCTTGCCCGTGACGGAAGGCTATATATTGGTCTGTGCCGGCATAGGCTGAGAAATCAACTGAGAATTGATTCCAAGAAGCAGTGGGGTTCACAGTTTGATAGGGTGTGAAAGTGGCATCCTGACCTGCTGAGTTGGCAGTACCCACTTGTAAGGTGTAATTAGCACCTCCATAAGCCATGAACTTCACTCGCAGAGTGTTCAGTTCTACATCCACAGGTGGAGTGATCAGGATTAAGTCGGAGGCTGAATCACTTGAGTTGTATAATACTACTCTGTTTGGAGTAGAATAGCCTGTGGTTGTAGTCTGTACGTAACCAAATGTAGATGTATCGGTAACGCGCTTGGACCAGCCTATAGGCAGTGCTGGAGTTGAAACGCTATCGAAGTTCTCCAAAAAGGGTAAATCTTCTGCGTAGATAGTCACATCAATAGCGGTTCCGGCAAGCGGAATGTTTGTCACAGCGCGGTTATCGTTGATCGCGATACTGCCGTTATGAACACCTTCGCTGATGGGGCTGAAGTTCACAGTGATGGTAGTGTTTTCCAATGGTTGCAGGGTAATCTGGCTAAAGGTTCCTGAAAGAGCGAATCCAGTTCCAGTTACATTTACACTGCTCAGAATTAGAGGTGCTCCACCATCATTTGTTATGGTGAATTCTTTGGGATTGATGGTATTGATCAATTGAGTGCCAAAGTCCCAACTTTCGGGTACTACAGAGATAATTGGGACGGAAGGGGTTTCACGAATTGTAATATCATCCAAAGATACATACCAGTTTGTTGAAGTAGGCAGGGTGCCTAGAATTCCAAGATAGTAAATACCTGAGGTTGGGGGAGTGAAGCTTCCCAACAATCGTTGATAATCTCCATTTGTTAAAGGAGTCTGTGTAACAATGGTATTAACCATAGCGGCAGGCGTGGCTTGGTCTCCATATGCCAATGTCATACTCGCATAAGTTGAGTTGGCATTGTCTTGTCTAGCCCATACTTCGAAATCGTAGGAAGTTCCACCAATAAGTTGAACAGGACGGAATAACCAGGTGCTAGCGCTATATGCCAATGTAGTATTAAAGCTACCGGTTCTGGGAGTTCTGTTATAACTAGTATTTGTTGAGTTTATTGTCCAATATTTGGTGCCGGTCACAAAAGCCTGAGTCCAATTTGATACTGAAGTGCTACCTTGTGTGTTTCCGCTTTCAAAGCCTTCTGTGTATGGAAAAACAGTAACCGTTGGATCAGGCACTGTAGTAAAGCTCCAGACAGGGCTTCCAACTGCATCGCCATTTACGTTGTATGCAACTACTTTCCAATAGTAAGTGGTTCCATAGGCCATATCGGGATTAGGATCGTATGTCGTTACAAGACCCATATCCATGTTGTTTACGATATTTGTAGGAGGGTTGTCTGTACCAAAAGATAGTCTGTATCCTGTAGGTAAACCTCCACCTGAAGCCCAGTTCAGAGTAGCAGTTCTGAGAATGCCTGTTGCGGCATTACCAGGACTGCTGACATTTGCCGGAAGAGGCACTGCAAGGGGATCCGGAGGGGAGAAGCTAAACACTCTTCTTGAACCATCGGCAGCACTGTGCAAATTAGTCATATTGCTGCTAGCAGTGAAAGAGGAATTTACTGCAATTGTCCCGGTTGTCACCCATGAGGGAGTTGTTGTGATATTAGCCACACTCCCGACATTTCCAGTTGTGTTAGTTGTAGAGATGAACACTCCACGGGATATAGAAGATGTACTATTGTTATACATTGTCCCATAAACGAAATCTACTACATTACTTGTTTCGTTCAACCATACTTGAATGGTGCTTAGTGTCCCTGTCCCCGGGCTGCTACCGTAGGGTAGGCGGATATCCTTAAACTCGATAACGAGCTTGCGGGGAGCTTCAGATCCAATCATTTTATAATGGATTTTTCCGGTACTGGCAATACAGTTATCACTCGATATTGGCCCAAGAATTGCTGCTGAGGCAACAGGACTTGTACTGTACCCGTATATTGCTGTTCCGCCAAGTCTAACTAATCCATTTGCATTTGCTGAGAACTGAGTATAAGCAGTTCCAGAAAATGTAAACGTAAAACCAATGTCTGTTACGGCGGTTGCTCCGGAATCAGAGTACCCAGACAACAGAGTTGTTGTTCCTGTGCTCATATCTTCCAAGCTACCGTTTGTAGCTGTAGCAAACGTATACTCAGAAACGGCTTGCGCCATAATGCAGGTCAGGCTGATAAAAAGCATGACCATAAGAAGAGTAAATTTCTTCATAATTTCTTCTCCATTTTCTTGTTCATGAAGAACATTGGGTTAATTGGGGCTGCTAATCTAAGCTAGTAGCCTCCGTAGAGTTCTTGATGGTTGATAAGACGCTGAGACAGGCTGTACTGCGGTAGAAATGTCCCGGACTTCTGATAATGTGCGACGATTACCCAAAAAAAGGACGCGATTCTCCCAAGTACAGCTTTCTCGTGATTATTCTTTTTTGATGATTGGAACACTCGGGGACAGACGTTCTTGTGCACAGCCCCAGCTGAAGCCTTGATCAGGCTTTGACGCAGCAGGACGGACTCAAGACTCATCATCCCATCTCCTCAGATAATAAACTGGGCTACCTAACACCGGATCGATCCTCCGGAGCACCTGAGCCAATAGAGCTCGAAACGCTCCGGAAACACTTCCGGTAATAACGTCAATTAAACTAACAAAACCGATGATGAAGTCTTTAAGTATCCATCATCTTACCACTTAGCATCAGACGCCAACTGTCTTGCGCACTCATTTTCATAAAACAACAAAGTCCAATCGCCTGTCAAGAACTATTTTGAACGATGTTCAGTTATTGTTGATTGCCATGAATGGGGTTTATGCAAAAGATTCACATTATAATAGAACGCTGATGACACGGATGATTATGATAGAACGCAGATGACGGGATTGACTGGATGAAAAGAATAGAATAGAACGCTGATGACACAGATGATTATGATTCACCTGATTTACTCCCACTAATGACCACAAATCTCATAAATCTGTCCATTCTGTTTAATCCGTGTAATCCGTAAGAAACCCAATCCTTCTAATCCTTTGATCCTGAAATCCTTGGGAAAAAGAATAAATCTCTGATAACCTGATCTACCTGATTCACCTGATAGAATAGAACGCTGATGACGCAGATAATTATGATTAAACTGATTTCCTCCCATTAATGACCACAAATGAATGAGCACAAATTATAGATCACGAATAATCACAAATCTGTCCAATCTGTTGAATCCGTGTAATCCGTAATGAACCCAATCCTTCTAATCCTATAATCCTGAAATCCTTGGGGAAAATATAGATTACTGGATCAACAGGATGTGATAATAGAACTCTGAAAACCTGATCTACCTGATTTACCTGATAGAATTGAACTCAAGATAACGGGATTGACTGAATCAAAAGGATAGAACAACGGAATGACAGCCCTGAAGGGGCGATCATCGGCAAGCGATGGGTGGCAACCCATCGAACACGACACAACAACGATCTCAGCCCTGTAGGGGCGTTATCTATCCATTTAAACAAACTCATAAATCATCAATCTCTTGACGATATTTCTCGACTGCCCCTAGTTGCTCCTAAAGAAAACATCAGGAGGCATTATGCCACAATCTCTGGTTCGGAACTACATCCATATCGTTTTTAGTACCGAGAAGCGATTCCCCTTCATCGGTACCGATATCGAGGAGGAATTGCATCGTTACCTGGGAGGCATCTGTAACCGTCTGGATTGCCAGGTTCTCACCGTTGGCGGCTTCAACGATCACGTTCATATCATTTGTATGCTATCCAAGAAAATTGCTCTGATAGATCTGATCAAGGAGCTCAAAGTTGGCTCTTCACATTGGATCAAAAAGCTTGGTGGCATGTATGAGAAATTCTATTGGCAGGATGGCTACGGAGCATTTTCGCTCAATCCCACCGATATTGAAGCAGCTATCAATTATGTGAATAACCAGGCAGAGCACCACAAACAGAGGAGTTATCAGGAGGAACTCAGGGCGTTCTTGGACAAGTACAAGATACAATACAATGAGAAGCATCTTTGGGATTGATCCCGGAACGTTGATAACGCCCCTACAGGGCTGAGATCTGTGTTGATGGTCCAGATCGATGGGTTGCCACCCATCGCTTGCAGATAGTCGCCCCTTCAGGGCTGTCATTCCGTTTTTCTATCCTGTTAATCCAGTTGATCCAGTTATCTTGAGTTCTATTCCATCAGGTAGATCAGGTCTATCTCCCAAGGATTTCAGGATTAGAGGATTGGAAGGAGAGACCGTTACACATGCCGTAAAACATGGCGCGTATTAGGCTTCTTCTCCCTGCTCCGTGTATCGTCATTCCTGCGAAGGCAGGAATCCATAAACCTGTTAAACAGATGTTGAACAATGGATTGTAATGCCCATGGATTCCTGCCTTCGCAGGAATGACCTAAGGTGAACATTGTGTAACAATGGGTGTACTCTGACGTATATTCTCGGCATTTCCGGAAACCGTTAATTATTCAATGGTCTTAAGGATTGGCTTCATTACGGATTTAACGGATTAAACAGATTCAACAGATTGGACAGATTCGTGTTCATTTGTGATCTTTCATTTGTGTCCATTCGTGGGAGTAAATCCTGTTGATCCAGTTGATCCAGTTATCTTGAGTTCTATTCCATCAGGTAGATCAGGTCTATCTCCCAAGGATTTCAGGATTACAGGATTAGAAGGAGATATATCTGCGTAAATCATAATCATCCGTGTCATCTTGCGTTCTATTCGGTATAGTGGACACGTCATCCTGACGTGTTTTTTTTCAAAGCGACAAGATGTCGCTTCCACAATAATCTTGAGTTCTATCTGACCCCCAATCCGGAAGGCGTGAATCCAGAGCAAAGAAAACCCCCGGCCGAAACCGGGGGCTTACGATTCTTACACTACAGCGTTAAGGCAACACTGTAGAAGTTGTTATTTGTTATCTTCTGATGCCATTATCCAGCATTCTGCCACGAGGCAGAGTACCGGCACCGGCTCTAACCTGGAAGAATTCCATATCTCCAAGAGGCAACGAGACCCCAATGTATGTGGACGGCAAGTATCCTATGTAGGAATAAGTTCCATAGGGATCTGCTGCTGAGTATATTCCATACCAAGTAGCGCCCGGCACTGCTGTCCAGTTCAGGATAACATTAGTTTCATCATTACTGATTGATAGTTCCGGTGTCCCTAAGGTAGCCGGAATCTCATAGATGTTTATGTTATCAAGATACCAGTCGTTGATCTCGTAGGAATCCTCTCCATAGGCTACAAAGCGAATCTTAAACTCGTTACCGGCTGCATAGGCGCTGATATCATGGGCACTGTATGTAAATCCCCATCCTTCGCCATCATTATCAAATGAGCTGTAGTCGGCAATTTGGTTCCAAGATGTTCCATTCCACACTTCCACGGCAAAGTTATTCTCAGCGTCAGTACTGAAGTTGTTGAGAGCTAGCTCATAACTAAGCATAACGTTGGTATGACCTGTACCATCGAAGTTGAAGGATGTAAGATAGGTTGTATAATCTGTTATCTGAGGACTCCAACTGAAGGATGCGGAAGGAGCAGGATTACCCGTGGTGGTATTCATCACCCAGTTGCTACTGCCGACGGACCACATATTGGCATCATAATCCGCACTTGCCCAATCTTCAAGGAAGGGCAGAGCGATGGGATCAGCCGGAGGGTCAACGGTTACAGGAATTGTTCCGGATATTGGGCCATTGGCACTATAATGCACAGCTTGCGCAGCGTAGTCATAGGTGTCTGCAGCCAGGCCTTCATCTAGATAAGTGTAGGCGGCAACGATTTCGCTGTTGATCTGGACACCGTCACGATAGA
>JAEZUG010000010.1 GCA_023421135.1 Candidatus Cloacimonadota bacterium
CAATCCGTTAATACCGCCATTACCCATAGTTCCGGCTACGCCTTCACTATGGGCTTCACAGATGCCACCCCGCGGAGCGGGGTTTGAGGATTTCTATTGAATCATCTCCAGATGCCACAACTACCCATAGTTCCGGCTACGCCTTCACTATGGGCTTATGCAGATGCCACCCCGCGGGGCGGGGTTTGAGACGGCAGGCGGTGGTTTCAACCACCGTGCCAGATCGGGATCTTGCCCAACACCATAACCCGTAAGGGTTTCCAGACTTCGAGAGGATTTTAATCCGACCCTCATAGACCCAACTCGGCCCAGCTATCGAGGAGGAGGATTGAAATCCCCCTCTCCAGTCCCGTTCCGGTAAATGGGATAAGATCGTCGTATATTCCACAAATTACGGTGGTTGAAACCACCGCCTCAAATCTAAAAACCCGATAAATCGGGTTGGTAGTCTCAAATATGTAAAGCAGCACAGCACTTGTCACTCGTCACTCCCCAAAAGCGACAAGATATCGCTTCCACTCATTTCACGGTCGTAGCTTGCGGGCAGACACACAGGTCTGACCCTACAGGACTGTGGCTTTAGTCTCCCAGCTATACGTTCACCCCCTAATCCCTAATCCCTAATCCCTAATCCCTAATCCCTAATCCCTAGTCCCTAATCCCTAATCCCTAGTCCCTAATCCCAAAGCGAAGCCATAACGTAATGCAGGATAAGCCTTTCTTTAGCGTTCGCTAAGGTATCGCTAAAGGATCGTTAATGATGCGTTAAGGATGCGAAGGAGGGAGCATGGGAGATCAAGAAAGTTCTGGACAGAATATTGCCGGTCTGCCAATCTGGATTCGGGAGGTAAGTATGACTTACAAAGTAGTATTGATCAAGATTGACCATCGCAGCACAGAAGCAGGGAAGGTGCAAAACATCCTCACTGAACATGGCTGCACCATTAAAGTCAGATTGGGCCTGCACGAAGTTTCCAAGGAGTTTTGTGCCAACGACGGGCTGATAGTTCTGGAAGTGGAAGGAACTGATATTGTTCAGATGCTCGAAAAGCTCAATGCAATCGAATATGTTCAGGCCAAGCTGATAGAGATGTGATGTAAACTTCTATTTTTACCACAGGGACCGCTCTTCGGAGTGGTTCCTTTTTTTACCTGGCTGCTATTGCTTCCATTTATACTTACCCAGAGTTCCTCTGGTAGCATAGTAGATAAACTGCAGAGGAAAGAGGAGAATCTGCACAGGGTAGAGCAGCAAGAGCCGCAATTGATCTGCCCGAAGCAGTATCGTTGCGGAGAGCAGGAGTTCCATAGCTATCTTTAGTAGAATCCAGGCTCTGGTGCTGCTATAGGCAAAGATCAGGGCATAGTAGAAGCCAATAAAATATAGGAAGATAAAGGCAGCCAGCACTTTCAGCCACAGGGGAAAATAGCGGAATTTGGAGGCACGGCGGATATTTGTGTGGTGGTGAGCCTGAGAGCTGGAGCCATCGTAGGAAGTGACCACTGAGTCTGGATCGGCCGAAAACCGGGCTTCCCGGATAGCAGGCATCATCTTCATCAGAAGGAGGTCGTCGTCTCCACTGCGGATATGTCCGATGCCCTCAAAGCCTCCGCTCTTCAGGAAGACACTTTTGCGATAAGCGTGATTGCAGGCACTGCTGGTGATGGGCTTGCGGAAAAAGAGACCAGCAGCAGCCAGGGCATAATAGATGCTGCGTTCAAAGTTCTTGAGCCGGAAACTGCTGGCGGTATCCGTCCTCTTGATCAGCGAGTAGGATAGAAGGTAGTCTGTACTGCCCGAAAAATTCCTGTTAATTGCAGAAAGCCAGGCCGGGGGGACCTCGCAGTCGGCATCTGTGAAAACGAGAAGGTCAAAGCGGGCGTGATCGATCCCGGTCTGCAGAGCAGCTTTCTTCCCTGTAAGTCCCGGAAGGCTATCCTGAAAGTCGATTACTATCAGATTTGGAACAGGTTCTGACTTGGATATTATCTCCAAGCTGTGATCAGTGGAATGATCGCTGACGAGGATTATCTGATAGAAATCCCGGGGGTAGTTCAACTCCCGAAGGGACTTTAATAACCGTGGCAGGTTCTCTGCCTCATTGCGGGCAGCAATGATCACGCTAATGGCCTGGGGAGCTCTGTTTTGAGGCTTCTTTCTTCCCAGCAGCAGACCCAGAGTACCCAAGCCCAGGAAGGCCGAATAGAGGCAGGTGCTGACAGGGAAGAGCAGCTCTGAAAACAAGGATCAGCTCTGGGTCAAGCGGGACTTGGTGAGCTCGAGATACTCCCCTATGCTGGGATTCTCTGCCTTCAGATCGTCCAGACTCTTACGTTTTATCTGAACTGATTGTGGAGCTGCTGTTTCCACCAATTCCAGCTCGAGGCGGATGGCTTTGCCAAAGAGTTCCTTAAGAACAGATTCAATCGAGTCTTTACCCTTTTTGAGGAAAGTAAGGCTTTGCTGGTTGTTAACCTTGAATTTCAGAGCGTTCTCTTTTACTTCGAGGATCTCTGCTTGTTTCAAGGCTACAGAGATTAGAGTGCTGGTAGCTCTGTTAACCTTAACGATCAGGCGGTTCCAGATCTGTCTGAGATTATCTTCATTGAACTCCAGGATTGCTTCTGCTGGCTCCGGCTCTGGGGGTAGCTCTTGGATCCTTTGGTCTTCCGGCTTGTTATAGACTGGCCTGGGAGCAGGCTCAGGATTAGCTCTGGTCGGCGATGAGCCCGGCTGGGGAGAGCTGGATACCTTTATCTTATCGAGCTGGGAGATAATCTGAGAGATCTCATTCATTTCGTCCATACGACTTAGCTTGATCAACACAACTTCCATGATAAGCTGAGGATTGGTGCTGCTGCGAACATCCTGTTTGCATTGCATCAGAGCGCTGATGATATAAAGTAGCTCGGAACGGCTGAACAAAGCTGATATTTCGTCGTAAATTGGGTACTCTTCTTTGCTGATCTCACTGGGAGCGATTCCCACCTGCCGGAGGAGAACTATCCTCAGGAAGTCCAGGAAGTTATTGAGGAATTCCTGCAGTTCTGTGCCTTGTTCAAAGACCTTATGCAGCTCTCTGATCAGAGCCTGGCCATCGTTGTGTCTGATATATAGCAGCAGGCCTTTGAAGACTTGATTGGGTAAGAGGCCGAAGATCTCGCGCACTTTATCGATAGTAACTTCATTCATACAATAGGAAAGCACCTGATCCATCAGGGACAGAGCATCACGTAAGCCGCCATCTGCTTTACGGGCTATCAGATAGATGGATTCATCGTCGATGGTAACGTGCTCTTCTGCTGCCAGTTCTTTGATCCTTTTCACAATGGATTCCACCGGGATACGCCTGAAATCATAGCGTTGACAGCGGGAGATGATGGTGGG
>JAEZUG010000055.1 GCA_023421135.1 Candidatus Cloacimonadota bacterium
CTGAAACCACTGAAACCACTGAAACCACTGAAACCACTGAAACCAATGCAACCGATGCAACCGATGCAACCACGGAAACCGGAGGAATGGATGAGGAAGCTACCGTGGATTCCTGCCTTCCCACCCCAACAAACCGCAAGCAATTTGTTGGGGACCCCGGTCGCAGGAATGACATGCTTGTGGGGACGGGTGGTGATAGCGAGGCAGCAGGATCGGCATCCTGCTCTACGGTGGAGTATGTACCTTATCACAAGATGGATGAGGCTCAGCTATATGCGCTGCTGATGCAGGAGATTGATCGGCGGGTGCGGGAAGCGGAGAGCAAGGTAAGTGAATGGAAGCAGATTACCTATGACTATAATGAGCGGAGGCTGGTGCCTGAGCTGAGGAAGCTGAAGGGTGTGCGTTCGGAGCGGGCGTTGCGGTTGTGGCATCAGAAGTGGCAGAAGAGTGACCAGGATATGTTTGAACTGGTTCATAAGAATAATGCGCAGGTGCGGGGCCGGAAGGTGACGCAATTTGAACAGGATTATCTGCTGAAGCTACTGTTGGAGGATCCCAAGATATCTGTGGGATCAGCTATCACCAGGCTGAAGGATGAAGAGCGCGAGTACGGGCTTGATAGCCCCAGTAGCGAGGCAACTCTGAAGCGCTGGTGCAATGACTATGCAGCTAATTATCCTGCTGTGTGGGCTCAATGCAGATATGGCGATAAATACGTGAAAGACAATATAATAAAAAGTTTGATGCGAGATACCAGTGAGATCAAGTTTGGCGATGTACTGGTGGCAGACGGTCATGTAATAGCTAACGACATAATCAATCCAGTAACCGGAAAGCCGGGACGCTTAACATTGATAATGTTTTATGATTGGGCATCAAGATACCCTGTGGGAGCAAGCCTGGCATATACTGAGGACAGCGTTCATATACTGACCGCTCTGCGAAACGCTATACTGCAGCTTGGATTTATTCCCCGGTGCGTATATCTGGATAATGGCAGGGCGTTTAAGAGCAAGCTCTTCCACGATAAGTGGGACGATCATGACCTGCAGGTGGAGCTGGCTGGGATAATGCCAAGATTGGGGATTGAGGCTCATTTTGCCGAGGCTTACAATGGCAGGAGCAAGGTAATTGAGCGGTTTTTCAAGACTATGCAGGATCAGTGGGAGCGGTTTATGAGCTGCTTCCGAGGTGCCAACATTGCAGACAAGCCAGCGCATCTGATGCGTAATGAGAAGTGGGCTCAGAAGATGTTTGCAGGCAAGCCAATGGGCTATGATGAAGCTTTGACGATGGCCTATTACTGGGTGAGATATATGTATGGTAACAGGGTGCACAGTGCTCTGGCAGGAAAGACACCGTACCAGGTGTTTAGCGAGAGTGAGATCCCTGCGGATCGCGAGATCAATATCCGGGATTTGGACATTTTGATGCTGAAGGCTGAGCGGGCTAAGGTGCGCAAGGACGGTATCATGCTGAATGGATGCAGATATTGGGCTCCTGAGCTGGTAGATTATGCACTGCAGCCAGTGATCATCAGGTATGACTACTGTGATCTGCGGAGCATCCTGGTCTATGATCTACGGAGTAAGCTGGTCTGTATTGCAGATCTGCGTGAGGCGGTGCACGGCTTTGCCTTCCTGAGCGATAATCCCCTGGCATATCACCAGGTGAAGCAAGAGATCAAGGAAGTAAGAGCGATCCACAGGACGGTGCAAAAAGTAGCCAAACAGCAGGTTATGAAGGCTAAGGCTGGAGTAGAAAGGGAGATGGCCAAGCATCAGGAGTTGATAGATGCCAGGACAAACGAGATCCGGGAGCACAATCCTCTGTTTAAGAATCCGCCCATGATGCCGGCACCGAAGAAACGGTATGATGTGATGACTGATATAGAGGCTTTGGAACGGAAGGCTGAGGCACTGGTTGAGGCTGTGTCGGGAGAGGAAGCTACCGTGGATTCCTGCCTTCGCAGGAATGACGGGAATGTGGAGACGGGTGGCAAAACAAGCTCCAAGGTGATCGTGCTGGAGGATCTGCTGAGCGAGGACGAGGGAGATCTGGCTGAGAGCGTGAGCTTTAGTGAGATGCAGAAGATCATCGGGATAAAGAGATGAACTTTGAAAAGAGCTGGATTCCTGCCTTCGCAGGAATGACGGGAAAATAGAGAGGTACAAATGAAAGAAGGGAAATTAGCAAGACTGAGCAATGTGATCGCGGCAGACAGGTGTGTGGATTACCTGTTAAACCGTCCGAAGCTGGAGATGGTGGGACTGGGGCTGATCTATGGGCATCCTGGGCTGGGTAAGACCACGTATGCGCAGCGGATGGCCATGAGCCGGGGCTGGATATATATGAGACTGGAGTCATATATGACGCCCAAGACCTTCGCTGTGGGGTTGAAACAGATCATTATGAGGCATATGGGGTTAGGCTCGCATCCTGTAATTGGGAGCGCCGCTAACATCTACAATGAGTGCATCATCCTGCTGCGGGAGCATCCGGAGATCGTGATCGTGATCGATGAGATTGATTACGCATTTCGAAACCACTACAGGGAGATTTTGGGAGCGATCCGTGACATAGTGGATCAGACCTTGTGCGTGGTGATCCTGGTGGGCATGCAGAGCGCCAAGGAAAAGCTATATCAGATTAACCGCTACTACTTTGACAGATGCGGTGTGTTTTGTGAGTTCCAAAGCCCAAGCAAGAAGGATTTGGCGGTGCTGACTGCGACCGTGATGGACGTGAAGTTTGGCGAGGACATCGTGGACTACATTCACAGACGTAACCAGGGAACTTTGCGGGATACGGTGAAGCTGATCCATTCGATTGAGACGGTGGCTAAGGCCAAGAAGCTGGATGTGATCACCGTCCATGATTTGGAGGGATGAGACAATGAACAGTGAGCAGAGATCAGTGAGCAGAGGCCTGGTGGATAACTTCCTGCAGCAGTGGCGCAAGCCCTTCGGGGTCGTGACAATATGCGAAATAGCAGGGGTTAGCAAGATCTTGGCCGGGAGAGTAGTGAAGGAGTGGATAGAGGCCGGCAATGCGAAAGAGATTGAGCCTGGTATCTATGTGGTATGTGATCGTAGTGCGCTCAGTATCGCATCCGATAAGGGCGATTGGAAGTATTCCCTGGAGAACGCCAAGCTACTACTGAGTGTTTTGCCTGCCCGCAGCATCAGAGAGGCTGGCAGGAAGGTGTCGCGGAGCCGTCAATGGGCGTTTAAGTACTTGGAGGCGTTGATGTCGATCGGCGCAGTGACATGGAACGGCAAGACCTATATGGCTATGAAGAGGGCGGATTTGAGCCGATTGGGGTGCAACATAGAGAAGGGCATCCTGGGCAGGGTGAAGAAGGAGACGAGAAATGCAAGAAATGCAAGCTAATTGCAGTGACGTGCCGAGTCCTTTCAATACCAAGGAATGCCGAGATCTGCGGAAGCGGATTCAGGCACACCGGATCAAGCGTTTGGGATGGAGTGAATTCGTCTTCAGATACGTGATGAAGGGGCTGGGGTATGGTGAGAGCCTGCGAGATCTGGATGAGGCTCAGCTCCGGGATTTTTACAAGGCCATCTGCAACTACCGGCGTGATCCGGCAGCCAGATATGACCGGCAGGGCAGATATATGCACAAGCTGATCCGTGAGCTGGGATGGACTGACCTACAGATTAAGCAGTACTTAACCTTAACATACAGTAAGACTCACTGGAACGTTCTAACTCAAGTGGAACGGGATGAGGTGATAGCAACGTTAATTGCAGTCGAGGAGGTAGATAATGCAAATAACAATTAGTGTTCCGGTGCTGGTGGCAATCGTGTCCTACGGGATACTGGTAACAGCGTTGGTGATAGCGATGGTGGCGGCCTATGACCGGCAGGTTCGGGAGGCCAGGGAAGAGGTGCGGAAGGCCAGGAGGCAGGTGGGTGGATTTATTGATTATATCCAGAAGCTGCGCAGCCGTATGCTGGAGAAAGGGATTGAGATAGGTGACATCGAGGAGGTGAATGATGCGTGTGTATAAGACGCCTGTGGCGGAGCTACGGATCAGCAAGTGTATTGAATGCCCTGCTCATGAGACAGTGTTGCAGAAGAAGACTGTGCCCAAGAATGGACGAGCGATGTGGGTATCTGTTCCGCATCACGTGGTATGCAAGAAGACGGGGCGGACTGTGAAGCTGACAGCTTTAGATCAGGAGTGTCCTCTTCCTCAATATGATGGGAGTGAGCATGAGTAAGCTAAACAACGTAATCATCCATTGCAGCGATAGTGAGTTCGGATGTGCCGCGGAGATCCGCAGGTGGCACCTTCGAAATGGCTGGAGTGACATTGGCTATAACTTCGTGATATTGAACGGACTAATCGTTCCAGAGACCAAGAATCAACGGAAGCTATATCTGCCATACCTGGATGGTATGGTGGAGGTCGGCAGGCGGATCGATGGAGATGAATACCTGGTGGGTAAGGAAGTGGGCGCGCATACGCTGGGCTACAACGCCAAGAGCCTGGGAGTGTGCCTGATCGGTGTGAAGGACTTCACGCCGAAGCAGTTCTACAGCCTGGCGGTGCTGTGCCGGGAGATAGAAATGATCTGGAAGGTTCCTGCAAGTATGTTCCTGGGGCATTATGACGTGGCGCGGAAGGCTTGCCCGAACTTTGATGTGCAGCGGTTTATGAAGGACAGGGACGAGATCCTGAGCATAGCCCCTGGACACAGAGCTATCGACGTGAACCGTTACAGGCTGGCGGGAGGGCTCTGATGGACAGAATGGACATAATAGACGTAATGGACGGTGGAGTGCTGCGCAGGCTGGAATTTGTTCAGGATCCAGTACGCAAGCGAGTCAATAAGGCGGGTAAAAACGATATAATCCATTCATTAAAGACAGAGGTTGGGCAACAAGACGAGATAGTTCTTAGTTACTTCAATGATGGGACTCTGCTGGTATCCAGAAATCGCTATTATCCCGTAACCACATTTATGACAGTTCATATAGCACGTCCCACTGAAGAGGGTAAGCGCAGGGCAATAGCCTATGTGCTAAAGGCTATGAGTGAGATGCTACAGGATGAAGATGTGAATGAGGAGCTGGATATATGAGCCAAGATGATATCAGAGATAAGATCAGAAAGCTGTTTGCTCTGGCCGGATCTTCCAATGAGCATGAGTCCAGAAGAGCCTTGGCAAAGGCGCAAGAGCTGATGCTTAAGCACGGGATAGAGGACTTCAAAACAAGTGCTGAAGACAGAGCATATGAGCGATGGATTGATTATGGCAGTAGGCTGCCACTTCAGGCTCGAATGTTCTATCAACTGCTTTGTGAAGAGTATAGGTGTCAAGCCTACAGCGCTCCCGGTGCTATTCTGGTGGTGGGCGGATCTGAGGAGGATATAGACTGCTGCATTCAGGCCGTGAGCTTCGCTTTGGCAGCATGGGAAAGGTGCTGGAAAGAGTATTGGGCTCAGCTTGACAGGAAAGGCAGCAGGAACCGGCAAAAGACCAAGATGGCATATGCCTACGGCTTTGCCAAGGGGATATCGCAGAGTAACCAGACACACAGAGAAGAGTGCAATCTTCCAGCCGTGGTGGTACCTGCAATTATCGATAAGCACGTGAATGATAACTACCGCACCAGAACCACCCCAAACAAGCTGAGCTCAGATAGGATGGAATCCCATGCGCAGCATGCTTACCGGGGGTATGTGGCCGGCAAATCAAGCACAATGAACAAGCAAATATCATAATAGTAAGGAGATAAGCAATGAGTAGTTCCAAGAAATCAGTGGTAAGTGACGGAGCTGAAGTCCAGACTCCGGATGAGAAGTTTGAGGCTATTCGTAACCTCACGCAAAAGATTGAAGAGAAGTTTATCGAGCTGGGCAATGTGCTGTCCAACATCCGGAGATCCAAGCTGTACCGGTTCCTGGGATATGAAAAGTTCCGGGACTTTGTGGAGGCTGAATATCGTTTTAGCGGAGCTCTGGCCAACAAGCTGGTGGCTGTGTACGAGCGCTTTGTGGAGGATATGGATCAGGATGCCGAGACCTTGAAAGAGATCGGATTTGATAAGCTGAGCAGTATCCTTCCGATGATGCGCGATGCGGAGCCTGGAAGCAGAGAGGAATGGCTGCAGAAGGCTCAAGAGCTGCCAGTGCAAGACCTGAAAGCTGCGATCAAAGCAGCCAGGAAAGAGGCCGCAGAGGAAGCACCGCAGGACTTGAAGAAGGTGCTGGTGGAGCAGTGGAAGGAGCAGATGTGCAATTTGTTCAACTGCAGCTGGAGCGAGGCGCAGTTCAAGCTGGCTTTGTGGTTCAGCAATGGAGATCGGAGCGACGCGGCGGTTTTGAGCCTGCTGAAGCAAGAGGTGCGGGAAGCACAGGCGAAGTTTGAGCGGGAGGTGAATGATGCCACACGGTAAAAGGACTTGTCCGATCTGTGCCGGAACAGGGGTAGTGAAAGAAGATGCCGATCAATATGAGTTCGTGACCAGAGACCCGATCACGAGCAAGTGCATGATCTGTAATGGAACCGGTGAGGTTGGGACCAATAAGAAGCTGCCTAACGGGAAGCACGTGAATAGCTTGCGGCCTACACTTAGGGAGAAGCTGGGGATGGAAGAAAAGCGTCAGGATGACGCTTCCACTATGAGTAAGCGGCTGAACGTGAGCAAGAAGGCGATGGTGCCGGATACCGGGTTGGGGTACCAGCCTGTGAATAAAACCACAGAGGACTCAGAGAAAAGCAGAGAAAAGCAGAGAGGTGAGGAGTCTATGTTCCTGGGGATGGTGGGGACCCCAAGGCTGAACAAGGTCTTGGCGAGCGGAAAGGCTTTCCTGATCGTGACCGAAACGGAGCCATATTACCTAGAAGTGTACCGGATGATCCGGTGTCAGGAACGGAAGCAAGGAACCTGGACTGCTCAGGATGAGCTGCTGTATGTGGAGGCTTTGGAAGAGGGCTATGATTCCTTAGTAATGGATTCCCGCATGAACAATAAAAAGGAGGCTATAAATGGCTAAGAAAGTAAAGCGCGGCAAGGTAGTGATGTGGCTGGACGGAGCCGGTTTGGAAGTGCCAGAGAAGTATATCAAGGATAGCGATAAGAGCAGGGATCAATTGGTTTCCAGGCTGGTGGGTAAAGCCAAGCAGCTCAACATGGTGATCACCAATGCCAAGCGGCAGATGGAGCAGGAAATAGCCAATTATCTTCAAGACACCGCTCTGCGCGAAGGCGAAGAATGGGTTGGCGGTACCACGCTGTGGGACTTCAGCATGGATCAGGCGATCAGCATCAAGATAGCCAAGCGCTGGACATTTGACGAAAAACTCAACCTGGCTAAACAGAAGATTGACAAGTGCATCGAATCCTGGAGCGCCGGCTCCGACGAGAAGATCATCACCTTGGTGAACCGTGCCTTCAAGGTCGATTCCAAGGGTGAGGTTGATGCACGTGAGATCATCTCCCTCAGACAGTACAACTTCACAGATGAGCTGTGGAAAGAGGCCATGGATCTGATCGCAGATTCGCAAAAAGTACAGTCGACCAAGACCTACTTCTACTTCCAGGAAGCTCAACCGGACGGGAAGCTGAAGAGTATCGTGTTGGATTTTGCGGCGCTGTAGAATAGAACACGGATGACACAGATGAAACGGAATACCGCAGATAAAGAAGGGGTGAAATGATGGACACTAAGGAACTATGGTCAACGGCAAAGGAGCTGGTGGGTGAGGAGGAACTCACCCGCCGGCTCCGGCTGTGGATTGGTAACCTGATCCGGGTAGCCAAGCAGAAGGGGTCAAACAAGGCCGTGGCGGGGCGCTACGATGCAGAGGTGGCCGAGATACTAACTGATCTTAATGAGCGCGCCAAGCGGCGATTTCAAGCGTCTGAGCCATGCAAGGCAATGGTCATTGCCAGAATCAAGGAAGGTGCTACGGTGCAAGACTTCCAACGGGTTCACATGGTGAAGATTGGCCAGTGGTACGGAGACCCCAAGGCTGAGAGCTGGATCCGTCCTTCTACCTTATATCGTCCGAGCCACTTTTGGGAGTATCTGGCAGAGTGGGACGGTGGTGAGCAGAAGCAGGTAGAGCTGCAGCAGAAGCGGGAGCAGTACCGGAAAAAAGCTCCGGCTGGGAACACCGAGCGTAAGGTGGCCATGGCCAAGCTCCAGGAAAAAGCCTGGTTTGAGTTTGAGAGCTTTGCAGATTTCTGTCGTCACTGCTTTGCAGCTCCTGATGCCAGGGCTTTGGCTGAGTATGAGATGCCGGATACTCTCCGGGAGATGCGTCTGAAATTCACTATGATGATGGTGCTCAAAAACGAGATCCCTGATTGGGCAGAAGAGCAGTATAAGCTACTGCGGGAGAAGATTAATGGCTGATAGAGAGAAGAATCACGAGTTGTGTGAGCAGTGTGGAAGCGGGATCGGCTTTGGTGGATACCGGTTTGAGGCCGAGGATTATGCTGAGGATCCTCAGACTGAGCGGGTATTCCGAGTGAGCCTGATGTGCCAGGGGTGCAAGCATGAGAATATCCGGAAGGTGGTATTGAAGCGAGGTGGCAATGTTCAGCAATGAGAGAAGCTATCGCGTGGATGAGATCGCTGTGGCTCTGGCTGTTTCTAAGCGGACTGTGTACCGCATGGTGAATGACGTTGAAGATCCGCTTCCGGCTGTGCGGCTAAGGGGGCAGGGATTGAGAGTGGAGGGGAGGGAGCTTCTTCGGTATCTGGAGAGGCACAAGGTGCGGCCAGAGGAATGAATGATAAGCCCCGGTGATGAGCCGGGGTTTTTTTTACCACAGAGGACACGGAGAATAGCAGAGAAAAGCAGAGGGGGTAGCAAGAAAGTGTGACAGCAGAGGACAGCCGGATTTGACGGGAATATCCTCCCCGGGATTTTTGGCACATGAGTAACAGCAAGATATTTCGGGAAAAGAAAGACGAAGCTTTTAAGGCCTATATCGGCGGGAAGACCGATCCGAAAGAGATCGCTCTCCTGGTGGGCTGCTCCCATGTGACTGTCCAGAAATGGATTTATCAGGGCAAATGGGATAAGCTGCAGAGTGAAGATAGAAAGCTGGATAGGCGGATCGCGGTGGCGAGGCGCAAGGCATTGCTGACGGCACTTGAGGAATATGCCAAGGATCCGAAGAGTACTGCGCTGCAAAGCCTGGTGTCTATCTTGCGTTCAGAGATGAAGAAGGATGGAGATGCCAAGGAGATCAATGAGTACATCGTGACCTTCCTGGATCAGACGACAGACTTCTTCCTGGAACGAGGTTTGAACGGACTGCTGAAGGACTTTCAGTCTGTGCTGACCGATCTTGCTGAATACCTGAGAAAGAGAAACTCCTAATGAATATATGTACCTCCACACACCAGACCCCTCAAGCTCCCCGGCTCATAACCGGGGAGCTATCCCTTATGAGGCCAAAGCGACAGGATGAGGGTTCTACTCTGCCAGTGGAACTGAAGGATGGTAAAAATGGATGAAATGTTGGTGAAGATACTGTTTGTCTTGTTAGGGCTTTATTCCGGAGTTATGAGTTGGCTTTTCAAGATGAATTGGAATGATGTACAAGCTCTGAAGAAAGAGGTATCCTCATTGAAGTCCGAGACCCTGGAGAGCATTAGATCATTGATAGATGAGCGGTTCGACAGGTTCGAAGAACGGGTGAATGAAAAGATTGAGGGTGGATTCACCAAGCTGGAGTGTACTTGGATGAATGACGGCCGCATAAGCCCCAAGAAACAGAAGAAGGACGCATGAAGGCTAAAACAATCCAGGCATTTGCAGGTGACAGCATAATGCTGCAGGTAGCGGTTTATGATGATCGGAATCAGGCTTTTGACCTGGTGGATAACAAGATCCAGACGGCACGATTTGAGGTTATAGGTGCAGATATCGCAGAGGATGGAGTGATGATCTCTAACACGGTACATTTCATGGTTGGTGCGGAGAAAACAAAAGCAGGCAGCTTTCCATATCGTGTAGTTTTGCTTGGAGATGGCCTCAAATTTACAGTGGCATACGGCACGCTAAACGTAATGAGGGTATCTGAATGATTGGATTGCGTGGTGAGGCTGGTGTGAGAATCAATAGCAGCGCAGGGATTTACTTGCGGGGGGTTGCTTTGAATGCTGGTCAGGTAAATGTTCAAAGTGACGGATTAGACATCAGGGTAGCCCAGGAGAGCGGGTACATCATCGCGGACGCGAGCGGCGTGGTGGGATTTAATCCGCTGAATCCGGGGCAGAGAGATCCCGGTGCCAGGCTGGCGCTGGATGCGGACGGAAGAATAGGAGACGAACAATGAAGAGACTTATCATCATAACAATCATGATCACGATGCTGTTTGGCATAACAGCAATACAGGCACAGACTTACTACAATTTGCGCTATAGCTGGGAGCAGATCGACGATGCTATTGCTGCAGTGCGGGATACGTTTCCGGGGCTGATCGCGAGTAAGCTCGATGCAGATGTCAGCCACATTGAACTGGAGTCTAATCCTGGCGTTCCTACCCTCGTCAATCTTTCGGTCAACGATGCTCCGCTGGACTCTGACCATGGCTATATCTTTGCAGTGGACTCACTTTCTGTACTGCGTTTGCAAGCTCATACCACTGATGGATATGACACTGATTCCTACAGCGTCACAATAGGCCCCTCCGAGCCGGATCCTGATTATACCCTCACCGTCTCAGGCCCCGCGATTGCAAGCCGCTGGGACGTTGCCGGGGCTGATTTTGCAGAGTACGTTGAGTCATCCTCCCCTATCCCTCTTGGCGTTTCCGTAGTTTTTGACAAAAATGGACTTATCCGCCCTGCCAAGGAAGGAGAGCTTCCTTTCGGCATCACCTCCGCCGGAGCTGGATTTGTTGGCAATTCCGGACGCCCTTCCTCGCCTTTTCTTACTAATGCACTGGGAGATACACTTACCCAGGACGTTCAATATATCTGGGTGGAACGCACGCTTAGTATTCCAAGCCGGGGAACACGCCTTTCTCTCGTACCACTGGAGCGGGTGGCTGATCCGCCTAAAGATGCGGCGATCATCACTCGCACAGAACCTATCCGAAACCCGGATTACGGCCAGGCGTACATTCCTCACAGGCATAATCCAGCTATGATCCTGGTGGGCCTGATTGGCCAAATCCCGCTACGGAAAGGCCAGCCTACACATCCTAACTGGTTCTTCATTAAAACGCTTGACCGGGATACAGACCTATGGCTCGTAAAGTAAGACTACACTTAACAATTCCCTGGGTGATCTGCGCTATTATCGCGCTTAGCTTGTCTGGGGCAATTATCCGGATCAATCCCGCTGCGACTTCTGCTCTATCTCTGACCAGAGAGGGCACACCTATTCTAGCTCGCCCTCCTTTTCCTGCGCCTAAAAACGTGCAGATAGTCCGCTGGCCAGACGACACTCATTCTACCCACGTACGCATCACATGGGATCCAGTGCCTGGAGCAACGTCATATCAGGTTTATACTGCCATAGCTGTTCCAGACAGCTCCAAGTACATTGCGGTTGTTGAGCCTCGATTCATTCCGGATGGTAGCATAGTATGGGGATACAAACACAGTAAACATCCAATATTTGGTGACGTGATGTTCTTTCGTCCAGAACAACAATCCGCTCCGATGCAAGCCTGGTCTTACGGCGGGCCGGGCTCCGGTACAGTGGCTTTGTTTTCAGCGTTTACGCCTGATACTTTGGGAGTTTATGACGGCTGCTCTTTTGTCCGTCCTTTGGCGGGAGAAAGAGACAGATTTTTTTATGTAAGGGCTTTGAGATAATGGCTAAATTTATCCAGCGGCAACAGAAGGCGTTGGCTGAGATTGCTGCGAAGACGCCGCATCTTCGGCCGTTTTCTGATGATAATCCGGCTGCTAGGGCGGAGCGGATCGCACGGGTGCAGGGTGAAGGCTGGGAGGCGTTTAGCTATTTCTGTGTGGCTTATTTTCCGCATGTGTTTGGGAAGCCGTTTTGTGCTATTCACCAGGAGATGTTTCAGGAGACTGAGTATGCCAGCGGGGTGATTGGCATTACAGGATTCCGCGGGCTGGGCAAAACGGTTCTCATGGGGGTGGTATATCCTATCTGGTGTGTAATACGAGGTGAACGCTATGTGATCCATACTGCTGCAGATGTAGATCTGGCCGAGGAGCGCACAGCCTTCACTTTGCACGAGCTACAGAATAACCGGAGGCTGCTGTCTGATTGGCCAGAGCTGGAACCGATGGACGTGGACAAGGCTGACTTCTACCTGAAGAACAAAGCACGAATCAGAGCGAGAAGCATCAAGCAGAGTCATCGTGGAACGATCAATCCCAGGACTGCCAAGCGTCCTGGACTGATTGTTTGTGATGATATCGATAAAGAAGAGAACATGGGATCTCAGACTATCGGCAAGCGGAAGATGGACAAGATCACCCAGGAGCTGGCGGGGGCTTTGGACCCCAGTGAGCCGGGCAAGGTGATTTGGCTGGGGAATCTGGTGCATCCGAACTATGCGATCTGCCAGTTCCAGGAGATGATTATCGGGGAGCTGAAGGCAGAGGGACTAACCACAGAGGGCACAGAGAAAAGCAGAGAAAAGCAGAGAGAGCGTCAGGATGGCACCCCCACACTGGAGATGAACCTGGATACCGCTAAGGTATTGAAGACCTCACAACGGGCACTTTTACGCTATTCATTGGAAGATGCAGAGGGCATGAGCACCTGGCCGGAGCAATATCCGGATGAGCAGCTTCCCGAGCTGAGGAAGAGATATGGCTTCAGTGGGTATCAGAGGGAAATGTTAGGACAGCCTGTAATCGAAGGCAACATATTTAAGAATGACTGGTTTAAGCGGTACAAGAGCCTTCCAGATCCCAGCAAGGTGAAGCGTGTATGGTTATACGCTGATCCTGCCTGGGGAGAGAAGGGCTGTTATAAAGCCGTCATTTCCATTGGCTATGACGGCAGCCGCTTTTATGTGATCAACGTCTGGATACGTCAGACGGAAAATACGAAGTTCTTCAGATACTACTATGATGCCTACCTGGAGCTGGATCGGACGTACCGGGTGAAGATGCGAGCAGCATGTGAGACTACTTTTGGCCAGGCTCGAATTCTGACAGATTTTGACCGGTGGGCTACGGATAACCATCTGCCACCCATCAGCCACAGGATTAAAAGGATCGACAACAAGGAGAACAAGAACCTGCGGATAGAACGGACTGAGACGCCTATTGAGACGGCCAAGGTGCTGTTTCCGGAGGGACAGGATATGCCTACGCTGGTGAGCCAGTTCTGTACCTATCCTGATGGATATGTGGACGGGCCGGACGCCTTGGCCGGGTGTTTGGAGCGGTTCAACGAGTATGATGTGGGGCGGAACCGGGTACGGGTGCGGAGGATGCAGTGGTGAACACAGTGATCCGAGGGATATGGTGTCGCTGCGCGACAGTTATTAGAGTGGATTCCTGCCTTCCCACCCCAACAGCCAACAAGTTGTCTGTCGGGGGCCCCGGTCGCTGGAATGACGGGAAAAGCGTCAGGATGACGCTTCTACTATGGGGCGGTGGTGATGGACTATTTTGACCGGATGATGTTGGAGTATTACCGGGTGCTGAATAATGCCTGGAAGCGTGAGATTAAGGATGCTGCCAGGCTGGCTGTTCAGATGATCAGTGATATGCCCAGGAGTGAACGGGTGGATCGGCGCAAGGTTGATGATCTGGTGGACGTGATTAATCAAAATTTGGGCAATGACTTCATGATGTCTGTTGCTGCAGAGACTAAATTATACGTGGAGCGAAGCTTGCGTATTGGTCTTCAGGACGTTAAAACTCAGGCATCGGCGCGGATCAGCATTGGACTGTGGGGCATTGAAGATCAGAAGCTATCCGGCATTATCCAGAATCAAAATCTGTTTTGGTTGGGAAACCACTTCGGTGCTGACATAAGCCAGGACTTTCGGGAGACACTGGGTAAGGCCATAGAGCAGGGATACACTAAAGACATGCTGGCTAATGTGCTACGCGATAAATTTGCTGACCTGGGCGAGAAATCTACGCATTACTGGCAGGGGTTAGCGGAGCATACCGCGCTGAGAGTGCGGGAGTTTGGGCGTTTGAACGGGTACCAGAAGGCCGGTGCCAAAGGTTACAGGTTAGTCAATCCGATGGACTCCAGAACGAGTGAGATCTGCTGGGCGCTGGTGAGCCAGAACAAGATATATCCGCTGGATGAGGCTATAGAAGTGCGTGATAATCTAATGGATATAGATGTGAACGCAGAGGGTCTGGATGAGGCTCGTGAGCGGATCAAGGCCGCAGCTCCATGGGTGACCGAGAGCCAGATTGAGCGGGATGCAGAGGGTAACCCAATTGGGGTTAGAGGATCTCATACTCCGTTCCCGCCGTTTCACTGGAAATGCAGGACACAGACGGAGATAGTGCTTTGAAGTTAATGGTTAATGGGTTAATGGTTAATGCTGCGCTGCGGTCGCTTTTGGACACGCTACCGGATAGAACGCTGATGACGCTGATGATTATGATCTACGCGGAATGAAAAGAAAGTGTGACAGCAGACGACAGCCGGGTTTGACGAATGAGGTGAATTGGCTATGTGGTACGGAGTGAGGTTTATATGACTAGTGAACTTATGACCAGATCTAAAGATCAACTGCTGAAGCATGAGGGCTTGAGATTGAAGCCTTACAGATGCTCCGCGGGTAAGCTGACTATCGGAGTGGGACGCAACCTGGAAGACCGGGGAATTACCAAGGATGAGGCTTTGATGATGCTGGATAACGACATCAGACTATGTGAAGAGCAGCTTATAAGCCGGATTGGAAGCGTTTACAAAGGCTTGGATGAAGTACGCAAGAGCGTGCTGATCAATATGTGTTTTAACCTGGGAATCGGCGGGCTGCTGGAGTTCAATAACACCCTGGCTTTTGTGGCTTCCGGAGACTGGGAACGTGCTGCTAATAATATGCTGGTATCCAGATGGGCAAAGCAAGTGGGCAGAAGGGCGATAGAGCTGGCTGAGATGATGAGGAAGGGTAAATGACAGCAATCCCGGTTGAGACCAAAGACGTGATCTCTATCTTGAATTTACCTGCTGACATGGCAGATAATCCGATCTGGGGAGAGCATGAGCCGTTAGTGCTGAAGCACCTGGCTGAGATCACTATTGAAGATGATTACAATGACGCTGCTGGAGATGACTTGGAAGGGTCTGAGCCTGTGTATGTGGCGTTCAGGTATGCCTATGCTTTTTTGCTGCTGGAGAGCGTGGCCGAGTTTTTGAATTTGAAGACTGTGGGTGAAGGGATTGTGAAGACCGTAGGTTTGGATCAATCAGCTACTGAGCTGCTTACGGGTGCTGAGATTGAGGCGTTTAAGCTCGGCCTCGAAGCCAGGGCGCTCTCGATGCTGAAGGGATATATGAATGAGGATGGGCTGGCCAGGCTGTACGAGCTGAAGCCAAGACCGCCGAGGGTGATGCGGGCGAGTGTGATATGAATGAGCAGACTTACGATAGCGTTGATGAGGCTATGAGAGCTATTTACCAGGCTATTTTTGACGCTTTTGAGAGCAAGATGCACTTGATTGGTTCTGTGATTGATGCGGACGCCAGGCGTGAAATCATTGCTCAGAAGATCGTTGATAGGGGCGACTTCTATGCCAATGCCGGATATTTGGTGGAGGCTAATGCTACTGGGATCACGCTGAGGGTAGGTTCCAATGTGCGTCACGAGCCTTATGTGCTGGGCGGTAAAGTGCCGAGCTGGACTCCGATTGCCCCCCTGATTGCATGGGTGCAGCGCAAGGGCTTATCCTGGGTGGATAAGAAGAGCGGGGCGCAGCTTAAGGTGGAGCAGATAGCGTATATGATCCGGGCGAAGATCCATAGAGAGGGTATTGAGGCCAGAAATGTTTATGAGACGGTGATCAAGAACCGCGAGAGCTGGATCTTTGAACAGCTCAATGGGATTGAGGTGAGGGTGTGATGGAAAGCGATAGGACTATAATCTCTGCGGCTTTGACGGCGGCAGGTTGTAAGTGTGTGCTGCTGAACAAGGACAACGTACCTAAGGAGTTGCCGGCTGGGGTTATTACCATGGAGAGCGAGGACGGGCGGAATGGCACTTCCAGGCGTTACGTGAGCACGGATATATCCTGGACGGTGTATCTGGTAGTCAATGCGCAGAATGCGGATGATCCTGATGCTGATTTGTATGCCCTGAAAGAGAAATTGAGAGCTGAGTTGATCAGCCGTTTAGGCAGAGATATTCCCCACGTGGAATACTATACGAGCCGTTCAGATGGAGCGAGGCTGGTGCGAGTGGCCAGGTGCGATTTATATAAGGCAGAAGGAGCCGGTAGATGAAGATAGCAAGGATAGGCGGAAGCAGAGTTGCCTATAGCGATGCAGCTCAGATTATTGAAAAGCATTACGCATATGAAGCGCCGAACCTGAGCCAGTGCAAGGTGTTGGGGACTAAGCTGATCAGCAAGGCTGATGCGCAGAAGAAGCTGATTGCTGCACCTTATTCAATGGCTAAGCTTTTGACGCTGCTTGACCAGGATGAGTATCACAGCGGCTGCATCGATGCGCTGGTGATGGCTACCGTGATGAAATGCGAGTGTAAGAATAGCCAGGTGAACGCCTGGCTGAAAGCTGCTCAGTATCCTGCTTGCGAGGACGAGACGACTCTGCTGGCTGAATTGATGCGCTATTATCTGGCCTGTGGTAATGGCTTTCTGATTAAGATGCGGAATGCTCAAGGCGCTTGGGTGGGGCTGGAGAGGCTGCTGCCCAGTGAGGCGCAGATTGTGGAGCGCTACGATGCTTATGGCTTTGCAACTCCTGATTATATCCAGGTGAAGAATCAGAAGCGGGTGGATTTTCGCTATGAAGACATTATTCATCTGAAGAAGGCTACTCATCAGAGCTTTGCCTGGGGATTGGCCTGTTTGCCGATCGCGATCAATATCGAGATTCTCAAAGAGATAAAGACATACGATTACAATAACTTCAAGAACGGCCTGATGGCAGACTACTTCGTGATCGTGGAGGGCGGAACGCTCAGAGACGGAACCGTGACGGATGAGAACGGAAATGAAGTGATCACTGATGCTTTCGCGGAGATTGAGAAGGTGCTGCAGGAGGTGAAGGGTAACGCCAAAAGCCACAGCACTGTGCTGATTGAGAGCGAGAACAAGGATGCCAAGATTAGGCTGGAACCGTTGAGGCAGCAGGTGGAAGGCGGGTTCCTGAATTTGAAGAAAGACTTGAGAGAAGGGATCCTGGCTTATCACCGGGTGCCTGCCAGGATAGTGAGCCAGCTCATTCCTGGACAGCTTGGTGGCGACAACAAGAGCGACATGGTGATGTTTTACCACTTTGTGGTAAAACCACTGCAGAACCGCTTGGCGCTGGCTTTGGCGAATGAATTTAACTATGAATACAAGGGTTGGAACGTCAGTCCCACAGACTTCGATTTTGGGGATCTGACAGAAGTAATCAAAACCGATGACGAGAAGCTCTTTAGTGAGCTTCGGAACAATTAGAAGGAGATCTCGTATGAGACTATTTCCCAATCGTAAGCGCGTTCAGAAGGGCAATCTTCGCAACGTGGATGTTGATCTGATCAGCCTCCTGTTTGACGACATGAAGCCTGCCAACATGAAGGGCGCTATCGCCAAAAGTGCGGATGGTAAACAGGCCAAAGTCCTGGGAGCTACCGCAAAATTCAAGAGTGAGACAGTTGGCCAAGAAGGGCTGCTGTACGTGACTGTGATGGAACCGGATGTGGTGGATGCCCAGGGCGACACCTACACCGCCGAAGAGGTCAAAAAGGCATGTTACCACTTTGCCAAGAAGGGCTTGGTGATGAAGTGTGATGTGAATCACAACAACCAACCCGTCCCGGAGTTCGTGGTGGTCGAGACCAGTATTCTCAAGTCTGAAGACAAAGAGCACTTCCCCAACACCAAGGTGGGATCCTGGGTGGCGGTGCTGAAGTGTGAAAACCTCAATTCCGAGCTCTGGCAGAAGGTTCAAAAGAACCAGTTCAACGGCGTCTCCATTGCCGGGTTGGCCGAGGATGAGGGAGCTCCCAATGCTGCTGTAGTGGCTGAGCTGAAAAGCCAGTTGGCCGAGATCCGCAAGGCTTTGGGTAGCAATCCCGCTCCCGAAACAGCCAAAGTGCTGGATAGTATCCAGGGTAGAATTAACGAGCTGGAAAAGCAGGACAATCAGTCTGAGACTACCAAGCTCATGAAGGCATTCACAGATGAAATCAAGGAGCTCTCTATGGCGATCACGAAGGCCATCAGCAAGGGATTGAAGGATGAACCTGGTGCAGTGGACACAGAGGTGATGGTAGATGGGATGAAGGTGGTGGTGAAGGCTGCCAAGCGCGAGCTTTACAAGGGTATCGCTCAGGTAGATGCCGGTACCGCCATGAACATCCTGACACCAAACACCACCAGTCTCTTCATCGATGAAGTGATTGGCAGCAAGCCGGGTGATACCCTGACCGACATCACTGTTGTTCCGCTCATGAAAGACGAGAAGGTCGATGCCGGTATTGTCCAGGATCTCGTGTTCAAGAACGCTTTGGATGGATCTGTATCTGCCCAGGCTATTGCTACCGGTGACATCACCTGCACTACCGGTATTTTGAACGCCGAATTTACCCTGGGCCGCGACACAGTCGAGTTCTACAAGGACAAGTACGGTGAAGTTGCCTTCGGCGCTTACGTGGAACAGCACATTGCCAGGAAGGCCGAAAAGGCTTTGCGCAAGCTGCTTTTCCAAGGCAACAGAGCAAGCGGCACTCCTGCCCTGGCCGCGCTGGATGGAGTGATCAAATTGGCTACAACCGGTAGCGCTGTGATGGAGCTGGATGCAGATACCCTGATCGGCTGGGACGAGAAGTTTGAAGGGGTTTTGACCGCCTTTGACGAGAGCGTTTTGGAAGAGCAGGAGAATTTCTGCTTCTACGTATCCCACAAGGACCTGGTGCGGATCCGCAGCGAGATCGCTCGCAGAGTGTCTACTGCTGGTGACCGCTTTTTGCTGGAAGGCGGGAACGTCACTTTCTCCGGTATCCCCGTAAAAGCCAGATTCCTTCCTGATAATTACATTGTGGCCGGATTGCCCAAGTTCATCATATTGGGCTACCGCACTGATGCCGAAATGAAGGTGGAGCATCACGGATCTGACTGGAAGTACCACTGGTACATCCGCGTACGTCCCGGCATCACCTACGTTAACGGCTTCGTCAAAGTCTTCCAAATTGCCTAAGGAGGTAAAAAGTGAAGAAAGCATTACTATTCATCATCGTAGCTGCCATTCTGATGGTTGTCATTGTATCCGCCCTGCAGGGGCAGACTCTACCTGTCGATTCCCGGCGCAAGGAGATGCAGTTTCACCGCTCTTTTGAGTGTTTGAGGTTCGCTGCTCCGGCAGATACTACGTGGCGCAGAGTTACGTTGCCCAGTAATACGGTCGAGATGCAGATCCTGGCCGTAACCGGTGCGATCGGCGTGCGACCGGACTCCCTTTACACGAATAACAAGTATATGGATGTAGCCGCAGGAATCCCACTTAAACTACCTGTATATCGCAATACCCATATCTTTGTGCGCCGGACTGCCGCCGGAACTGCCAGTGTGGCTAATATTCTATTCCTGAAGATGTAAGGAGAACTAATGTTTGGAGATTTCATCGCACAAAACCAAGCCTTCATCATTGGAGTAGTG
The DNA here is from genome assembly GCA_023421135.1 of Candidatus Cloacimonadota bacterium. GTDB lineage: Bacteria > Cloacimonadota > Cloacimonadia > Cloacimonadales > Cloacimonadaceae > PHBP01. The sequence goes on from JAEZUG010000055.1 coordinate 19,794, forward strand.
AGTACCCTGGCAGTATGGATACTGTCCAAGCTGGGGCTGAAGTCTATCGATAAAGCCCAGGTGGTGGCGCTGTTGACGCTGATTCTGGATATTATCCAGGACATTAAGACCAATCCGCAGACGGCTGGATTGGATGATTTTGCCAAGAAGCAACTCGCATTGAAACGCGTGGAAGCGACTGTGCCCAAAGCCAAACAAAGTCTGCTGAAGAAAATCTTTGGCAGCGTGGGTGGTGCAATCGAATATGTGTTTCACAACAAGAAAGACCTGTCTAAGCTGCCAAACGCAGCAAAGGTGGCGATATAATGGCACTTGTACAACCTACCTTCCCCAGCGGCACAACTGCAGCAGACCTGCTGTTTGGAGCGTTGAACGACACTTTTGTAGCTGACAACGTGTACTTTGGCGCGGGTGTATATACCGCGGCTGAAGTGGGCACGAAGTTCGCCTCCAAAAGTGCCATGGCGACTGAGCTGAGCACTAACACCTCGCCTTTGGGCGAACTGGCTGAGAAGCCCGGCAAGGCCGATTCCAAGTGTGAGCGGCTGAAGACCAGGAACTTCCAGATCCCAGGGAAGCGTACCAGCACTGTGGAGCTGAGCATTACCGGATTGTCCTCCAAGCAGAAGGACTTTTTGGAAAGCTCTGCCTTCAGCGGAGTGGCGCTGACTTTGATCTGCACTAACCGAGAACAGGACAGATACACCATCTTCAACGGCATGCGCTGGACAGTTGACTGGAGCGGCGAATCGGACGGATTGTGGACTGTCGTGATCTCTTCTGAATATAGCGGTAACACCAAGGACAAGCTGTTTCTTGGTAAAGGCTTAGCCTAAACTGATTTCCGGTGGCCCTGTCTGGAGAGGATGGGGCTGCCGGAGATATAAAATAAGGAGATTACGATGGTAGATATATTACCGCAACTTGATGACGAAGATCCTTTGTATGCCATTGATGCCGAGGACTTGGCGTTAAATCGATTGCAGGCTGTTGTTCCTGGGATGACTGTAGCGTTTGCGGAGGGGACAATTGGGAACCAAGATTTTAATGATCCTGGGCTGGTGCTGCCATTTTTGGAATTTTTGGATATATATGCTCAGATGGGCAATATAGGAGAGTTGGCCGAGAAACCAGTCACGGTCAAGTCTACGGTGGAACGCCTGAAAACCCGTAATAACCAGCTACCTGGTAAACGGACTACCAGTATAGAAATCAGGATATCGGGAGCTGGAACAAAGCAAAAGGAATATTTAGAGAACGAGCTGCCGAAGAAAGAGATTACTTTGGCGATATTCGGGACAAACCCTGACTATATACCTGATGAAAGCAATATCGTAGAGCAATATCCTGTTGTGTTCATCAGCGGTTTGCGGTGGACTGCAGATATCATGGGAGAGACTGACGGCCTGTGGACAGTTGTGTTGTCTACTGAGTATCAGGGCTGCTCTGGTGACAGGATAATGCCTAAAGAAATTACTCCGTATATATTGGATGAAGAAGAATGAAGAAGCCTACATTAACATACGACCAACTGCGCCGGATCCTGGCATTGTGCGTCGATAACGGCGTGATCAAGGCTAAGCTGGAGGATCTGCTGGCCGGGGCCTTGGTGAATATTACTGAGCTGGAGCTGATGGAGATTCTGAAGGAGAGCGAGATTGATCTGGATATGATCCGGATACTGTCCGGCAAGGATGCGGAGGAGATGGACGCCATGGAAGGCCTGGAGTATATCTCCGATTTTTTCGGCTATATGAGAGCCAACAGCGAGAGATTCAAAGGTTGGCTCGGAAGTATCGGATCAAACAAGCCAAAGGGCAGCAAGAAGACGGCATGATACACTTGGAAGTGGAGCTGCGGAAGCTGGGGTATAGTGCGGCGGATTTCTGTGCTATGACACTGCCTGAGCTATATGAGCGGATATGCATTCACGCGAAGGATGGTAAGTAATGTCTTTGATTAACATACGTTTGCAACTGACCACGGACGAGGCGTCCGGAAAGCTGAAGGTGGTGGAGCAGGAGCTCAACCAGGTGAAGAGCCAGGCTGAAGAGCCGATGGTGGTGAAGCTATCTGCAGAGCAAGCACTGGGTACCATCCGGGACGTGAAGATTGCCTTGGACGGGGTGATCTCCGCGGTGAAGGCGCTGGCCAGCGGGATGAATGCGCTGCTGGATGCTAATCTGAAGCAGAAGCAAGCAATGCAACTGGCAACGCATGAGTGGGGCGCAGGGGCCCGCGAGATGGCGAACTATGCCAGCGAGATGCAGCGCGTGACTAACTTTGGAGATGATGATCTTCTTCCACTGATGGTGAAGCTGAGCCAGACTTATAAGCTGAGCCGGGATGACGTGATGCGGATGACTATGGGTCTGCTTGATTTTACGGAGGCAAACAAGGCTACCGGAATGACCGTAGAAAGTGCTTTTGACCTGATGGGGCGGGCTTTGAACGGACATACTGAGATGCTGGGCAGATATGGGATAGAACTGGACGGGACAAGGCTGAAGCAGGAGGGCGTGAGCTACCTGGTGGAGAAGCTGGCAGAGGACTATAACGGCACGGCTGTGGCATTGGCGGATTTGCGGACACAGAATCAGATCTCCTGGGGTGATATTAAAGAGACAGTGGGCTCGATGCTGGAGACTATCATAACTCCGCTTTTGCAGGGCTTTAAGTGGCTGATGGATGTGTTCAATGATCTTAGTCCGCTGATGCAGGGCTTTGTCACTGGCTTGGTGGTGGCTATTCCTCTGATCACCACGACTGCGACTGTGATAACTACTCTAACGACTGCAGTGACTGCATTAAAGACTGCGATCAATCCGGTGGCTGGAGTGATCAGCCTGGTGGTGGGAGCGTTGTCAGTGCTTGGTTTTAGTATTGCAGCTTCGTTGGCTCAGACGGAGGAACTGACTGAAGCCAAGAAAGACCTTGGATCCGAGATTGCAGAGGCTGGCAAACAGGTAAGCGTGGAAGCTGAGAAGTTCAATATATTATCCAGCAGACTCTTGGAACTGAAGAGCAATACGAATAAGACTGCTGATGAAAAGCGCGAGATGAAGAACGTGATCCGCTCGCTTAATGAGAACTATTCGGAGTATATCGGTAATATTAACCTGGAGACAAGCTCTTACAATGACCTGGCAACAGCACTGAGGGGAGCATCTGAAGCGCTGGTTCAGAAGAAGATAGCTGAGATTTATGGGCAGCGTTACGGAACCCAGGTTGCTAACGTCGCAGATTTACAGATCCAGCTTGATACAATGGCACCGGCTTATGAGCGTGCTGCAGCCAGGATGAACGAACTCCGGGCATCTGTGAACTGGGATTTCATGACCAGTGATGCCAATCCTATGGGATTTAATCCAGCATCTTACTTTGGCAACAATGGTGAATGGGCAAGCTTGGAACAGACTGTTAATCAGTTTGGGGCGCTGTCTGGACGTTTACAGGGGGCTAAGAACGATCTTCAAGCTTTTGGAGAGGCTTACCGTCAGGCCATGATGAATGTGCCAGACTTGAATTTTAGTGGCAGTGGTGCTACAACAACACCACCTCAGACGAATAGTGAAGAGGAAGAGCAACGCCGGAGCTTGGCCAGAATGCGTGAGGAGTTTCAGCGGGCACACCGGACTGAGACAGAGCAGCTTGAGCTGGAGTATTCGAAGCGCTCTGCATTGATCCGCAGATATACTGAAGGGGACATTATCCAGCAGACTTTGGACATGCAGGGATTGAACGATTGGAAGGCTGATGAGCAGAGCAAGATCGATGAGCGGGAACGGGCTGGCCAAGAGGCACAGTTTAAGGCTCAGATAGACTACTTCTCCAATCTGGAGAGCTTGGGGGTGTCTTCTTATGATGGGCTGAAGCTTACCATGGAAGAGTATTACGCCTGGGCTAAGGAGAACCTTCCTGGGCAGGAGCAGAGATTGATCTTGCTGCAGCTCAGGGAGACGAATCTGCGCTGGGGCGAGGCACGGGCTCAGCGGGAGCAAGAGGAGCATGCGCACCAGATGGAGCTTATGGGTATCCGGGAGCAGTTTAGAGATAGACAACTGGAGCTGGACAACAACACTTACCAGGCTCAGTTGACCGCTCTGGAGATGTACTATGAGACTCGTAGGGCGAAGCTGCTTGAGGCCGGGATGACCGAGGAACAGATTGAGAAGCAAAAGGCTAAGGCTATGCTGCAGCTTCAATTGAACTCAGTAGATCAGATGGTGGGAGGATTGAGTAAGGTGTTGGGAACATTGGCTGGAACGGCAAACCAAGAGAGTAAAAAGGGATTTGCAGTCTGGAAGAGCTTAGCTTTGGCGCAGGCGACTGTAGATATGTGGACTTCGGCATCAGCGGCATACAAGAGTATGGTAGGTATCCCGATTGCTGGGCCTGGATTGGCTGTGGCTGCGGCTGCGGCTGCGGTAATGGCAAGCTTGGCTAACATCAGCAAAATACAGAAGACAGAGTACGTTCCAAAGGCTGCAACAGGTATGTATGTGGATGGCCCTTCGCACTCGCAAGGCGGGGTGCCGATCGAAGTGGAGGGTGGTGAGTTTATCACGAATAAGGGGCGTGTTTCTGCTTTGGGCAGGGGCTTCTTTGAGTTTTTGAATTTTGCGCCTTTGAGCCAGGTGCGGGGTGCTTTGGCTGGGCTTTCGATTCCCGCGCTGAGTGTGCCAATGCCGGATTACGCTTTTGCGACCGGAGGTTATGCCGGGGGTGGGAACTCGATGCAGAGCCTGGTTGAGGCTGTGGCTATGCTATCTGCCAAGATAGAGCAGATGGGGAGGCCAAACGTTACTACTATTGTTCAGGTTGATCCGCTTACAGGTAAGTCTGTAGAACTGTCTGAGATAGTGGAAGAAGGCTACATGATTCGGAGTGGTTTCTGATGCTGTGGCGGGTGGATTTTATCCAGGGTAAGACTAATGCTGCAGACTATGGCCAGGTGGTGCATAGTTTGGTGGATACGACTGCAGTGCGGGTGATCATGGATCTGAGGCTGAGCGGAGATAAACTGCAGGCTGTGAGTAACTACTCAAGGGAGCCGAAGCGACTGGAATTTGAGTGTTTTATAGATGGGTGGATTGAGGACTATCTTTTATCTGGAGATTATGAGCATGAGCGGTATATTAGTCATTATGAGGTGAAAGCTTACCGGGATGGCGAGCTGATCTTTAGCGGTATCATTGACTGCTCATTGTTGTCTCATGATCCTGCTGGGATCATCAAAGTGACTTGTTATGACAAGCTGAAGCTTTTGCAGGTATATGCGGATCTGACGCATTACTATAGCCTTACGAGCGGGTATCTGCCGCAGTGGATTCTGGGTTATTTTGCCCAGGATATTAGCCAGGTTATTCCGGTGTCAGTGCCTTATGTGAATGCGTTGATTATGCCGGAGCAGAGTATTGATTTGGTGGATGCCAGGACACTTGTTCACTTGGATTATGATGATCTGTTGGCTTTCCCTGTCCCGGATGGCGGGTGGACATACTCGTTTGAGACGGGTTATTCGACGTTGGCCTTTGGGTACCGGTATTCTGCGCTTGATGGCCGGTTGAGCTTTGTTTTTGGCATGAAGAGAGTAGTGAAGGCAGTGTATCCAGATCCTGCAGCGACTAGGTATCAGGGAAGGTTCCGGGGTAGGGTGTATCGGGTTTTGAACGGGTTGTGTCTGGTGGCGTCTGAGTATGACGTGATGACTGATTGGGCAGATAGTCTGGACGCTATCGATGCGGCGGTGGTGGAGTATGAGAGTTGGTTCACAGAGCAGGGAGTGCCTGTGTCGTCTTTTGGCAGCTTGACCGGGGCTGAATCCAGGGATGGGAAAGGCTATGGATCATCCCATGCAGCTAACTTTTGGGTAGAGGCTAATGTGTGGGGTAACATATTTCCTACCAAGCTGCATCCGGGTAAGTCATACGATACTTATCAGACGGAGCAGACGTCTAATATGCAGGTGCTGCAGGCTATGATGATGCTTTATAATGCTACTGTGGTGGCTGATGTGCAGGGCAGGATCGTGATGCGCTCGAAGGAAGATGTAAGCGGCGCTACGGTGGTGATCGCGGATAATGATGTGGTGACTATTCAGACGAAGCGAGGTAACCAGGAACAGCCGGATATGAGCGTTTTGGATGTGTTGGCTGGGGATACTGCATTGCTGAAGCAATTGGTGAAGGACTATCTGCTGGGCTGGCATGGAGGGAGGTGGAGCATTGAGGCTGTGATTGATGGGTTAGACAAGTATTCGATCGTGCTGCAGGGCAGGATCCAGATCCGGGGGGTGGATTATGTGGTGTATCAGGTGGAGAAGGACTTTGTTAATGATGATTATAAGATTAGCGCTTGGAGGATAGATTGATGAATGGTGCGAGATTGGTGTGCAGGAAGGCGTCTGGTGAGGTGGTGTTTATGGCGCTGCCGGATGCGATGGTGCTGTATGTGCCTTCCTTATTATATAGGGTGGAAAAGCAGAACGCGTTTGATCCGACATTTACGCATCGCAGAGAACCGTACCACCGGGATGAGTTTACGCTTGATAGTCCTGTGACACCAGCGCTATATCAGCAGGTGTATCAGTTTTTGCAGCTGGGTGGGGCGTATTACCTGGAATATACGAGTAATGAAGCATTGAGGCAGTATCCGGTTGTTATTCAGGGGCTTCCGAAGTGTCCGGATGATTTGCACGAGTACCCGGCCGTGATCCAGCTTAGGTTTGTGGCTATGTATGTCAACACGCCTGGTGTGATCAACTGGATGACGCTTATGCTGAGTGACTTTTACGAGACTGTAGTACTAACATAAGGAGATATGATGTATAAATTTGCATTGGCCTATTATGAACTGGACGAGGGTGTCCGTGTGCCGCTTACTGGGCTGGAAGTGCGCTTGGTGCGTCCTGGTTCTGATTTTGCGTCTGGAGTGCTGTTGACCGAGACTGTTGCTGGCAGTGGTTATTATGAGCTTGAGATAGTGTCTGAAGCGAATGCCGGCTACTATGAGATATGGGATGATCAGACTTCGCCTTCTGGAACGTTTACTGGTAAGACCTGCGTTGTAGGACTGCTGGATGGCGGTGGTATCCGCGATGGCGTGATCCTTGGAAAGCACCTGGCTGCAGGGGCTGTGACAAGCGGGAAGATAGGTAGTGCTGCTATTCAGAGCACCCATATTCATCCTGGGATGGAACTGCCATGGGCTAACGTGATTCATTATGAACAGAGCCAGGATGATGGGGTTGGCGATATGTCCACTGAAACGCCTCCGACATCTTCAGATGAGTCTGTTACTCATATTATAGGGAAGGAATTTTCCTCTCCGCCATTGGTCTTACTTACACCTCACTGCGCGATTGGGATGCATGTGAAGAGTATAGTCTCGGCCGGTGGAGTGACTACTATTGTGATCGGTTTGACCAATCCAGACGAAGAGACTCCAATCTACACGATGGTGGTGGTGCCAGTGTAATTTGCAAGAATAAGTGACCTGATTTGCAAGAATGGTGACCCATGCCTATAGATCGAAAGGTCTATAGGCTGAGGTGCGTCAGGGTTAAGTGAGCGATTTGCAAGAATGGTGATCCGGTTTGCAAAATTAAGTGAGCTCTTACACCGGAAACCAGACCGGGAGTAAATATCGCTTGACTTAGAGTCGCCTTCACGCAAGCTTGCTTGGAAATCTATCTGCTTGTGATAAATAGTATAAGAGGAAGAAATGAAAAGACTTAGAGTTTTGTGGCTGATCCTGCTGCTCACCGTGACCGGCCTGCTTTCTGCGGAGCCGCTGATGGAATTTTACGATTCCCTCTATGTGGCGCAGGATGTGGAAAGTGTTCGCCTGGCCTATGGCAGCTTGATTGATCATCCCGAAACACTGGTGAATGATATTGCCGAAGCCACTTCGGTGCTATCCGGATTCAACGCCAATCTGGTGAGTGAATACCTGCAAAACCGGTATCTGAGAGAGCCGGGGAATTTTAACGTGACCGCCGCCTGGATCTGCAATCAGGCCGATGGCGCTCTTGCCACCCGTGCTGCCCGCAAGCTGATCATGCTGCACCGCAGTAAAGCAGATGCCTACAAGCTCTTGGTGATGGCGCATCTGCACCGGATGCCCGCCCCGGAAGACAGCTTGGCCTGGGAAGCTTTTAACCGTGACTTGGTGAGCGACACTGCCTACTTCAGACGCTTTAGTGAGCTGGCCACGGATGACGTGCTGGTGCATTATGGGCTGATGATCAATGCGGTTGCAAGTGGCGATATGGAAAGTGCCTCTGCCGCGCTCGATGGCATATTGAATCAGCGCCGGATTCTCAGCGAAGAGCTGGACATCGATAAATTGGTGCTCGATCCTGCTTACCGCAGCCTGATCCAACGCTATGTGATGCGTGTGGAAGCAGCTTTTGGAGATCTTTCGGATATCGAACCGATCTTCAATATTGCAGTAAGCCTGGCTACTTACTATGTGAATAGCGACCAGTGGACAGAACTGCTGGAGACCTTTGATGAAGAGGGGCCGTTCTGGGAGCTGGGGATGGTGATGATCGGTTTGCTGAGAGGCCATCAGGTCCAGAATGATCTGGAGGGTGCTTATCAGATTCTGGAACAAAAAGGCGTGGACACAGCTGTGGAGATTATCTCCTGGTGGAGAGCTGCCTATCCGGAGCTGGGAGTGACGGAGTTTCTGGCTGCCATGCAAGCTGCCAAGCCGGATGATAGTCTGGTGCAGGCTCTGCTGCTGGAATCCTCCGATGATCCCCGCAACAAGGTTTTGGAAGCCAAACGTTATATAGAGCGTGATCCGGAGAGCACTTATGGATACAAAGCCCTGATGCAGGCCTACGCCGAGATCTTTATGAGCGAGCCCTTCAGTCCTGAATCGGACGAGCCGGATTCCCGCGCGTTCGTGGAAGATCTGGAGCTATTTCGGGCTCTGGGACAGAAAGATCAGGAACAAGCTTTGAATTTGCTTTTGGAAATGCTGGAGACATATTATTATGGTGCCAGTCTGAACAATATCATTGCCACGGTGGAGCTTCTGCCGGAGTATTTGGAACAGCCTCAGGTGCAGTATATGATGGTGAATGCTCAGTTTAACCTGCAAAATTACGATGCTGTTTTGCCACTCCTGCAACGGATGTATCACCAGGGGACTTTGAGCTTGGAAGATTTGGAAGCCCTGGAAAGCCAGGAAAATCCAATATGCAGTCATCCCGGATGGCAGCTTTTGATGGAATCCATCAGGGCTGAAGCCACTACAGAAGATAATATCCCAGAAGGAGATACCAATGAATAAAAGATTCTTGCTAATCCCAATCCTCCTTGTGCTGGGCTTGGGCCTTTTGCAGGCTCAATTTGCCCAAAGCCTGTTTTTTTCGGAGTACGTTGAGGGTTCTTCAAACAACAAAGCCATAGAGATATTTAACGGAACCGGAGCTACAGTCGATCTGAGCACGGTGACCGTGAAGTTGGGCTCAAACGGCGGAGCTTGGTCCACGACCAATATCATCACCCTGAGCGGAAGCCTTCCTCATGGAGAAGTCTATGTGATAGCCAATGCCGGGGCAAATGCCGCTATCCTGGCTCAATCGGACGTTACTTCAACGGTGACATACTTCAATGGTGACGATGCTTTGGGTCTGTTTGTGGGCGAGACCATGGTGGATATCTTTGGAGTCTATCAAAGCGATCCCGGAACAGCCTGGCCCGTGGCTGGAGTTGCCGATGCCACTCTGAATCATACTTTGGTGCGTAAACCGCAGGTTGTGAGCGGAGTGACAGATTGGGCGGTTTCTGCCGGTTCCAATGTGGACGATTCCCAGTGGATAGTGCAGCCTCAGGACTATATTGATGATCTGGGAATGCACACCTTTACTCCGGGTGGCGGGGATATGACTGCTTCACCGGTGATCACTCCAGGAACCGGAGTCTATACCACACCACAAAGCGTGAGCATCACCTGTTCCACAGCAGGTGCCACAATCTATTATACTACAGACGGCACCAATCCTGTCCTGACTTCCAGTGTTTACAGCGCTCCGATATCTGTGACCGGTAGTACTACAATCAAGGCTATGGCTGTGGCTCCGGGCATGGATCCCAGCTATGTTGCCACAGCAGTCTATACCTATCCCGTGGTGCTGCAGTCTGTTACTGCGCTACGGCAAGCACCCGCAGATAATACTACTATATATCAGCTGAACGCTGAAGTGTATCTTTCTTTCCAACAGGCTTTCCGCAATCAGAAGTATTTTCAGGATGATCAGGCGGGATTTCTGGTGGATGACCAGGCTGGTGTGATCACGACTCCGCTCAATGTGGGTGATGGCGTGGAAGGCCTGGTGGGAAAACTGAGTGAGTATGGCGGGATGATTCAATTCATTCCCACTTCCAATACTTTTGATATAACCTCTACAGAGAATCCCATCATCCCGGTTCAGATCAGTTACACAGATCTGTTGGACAATTTTGATCTCTATGAGAGCCGGGTTGTGAAAGTGATGAATGTGGTGTTTAACGATGCCACGGGTAATTTTGCCAATGGTATTACCTATCCCAGCTATGATGACAACGACGATTTCCCTATCCGCACGACTTTCTACGACGTGGATTATATCGGCAGCCCGATTCCCACTTCACCCAGACACATCAGTGGCATTCCCAATTCCAGAACTGATGGTGCTTTCTTCACTCCCCGCAGCCTGGCAGATTTTGAGCTGCCAGCCGGAGATGTGGCAACTCCGCTTTTCAGTCCGGCTGGCGGCTTGTATTTCAGCCCGCAGACCGTGACAATCAGCACCACAACTGCCGGAGCCAGTATCTATTACACCACAGATGGCAGCACTCCCACCAGCGCTTCCACGCTCTATTCTGCACCCATCACGATCAGTAGCACCACCACGTTGAAGGCCATAGCAACTCTGGGGACAATCGACTCGGGAATCAATACTGCTGTGTATAGCTTCCCTGTGCAAGTGAGCAGCTTGTCCGCTCTTAACAGCCTACCCGCAGGGGATACTGTGTATCAGATCTCCGGGGAAGTGAACCTCACTTATCAACAGAGCTACAGGCACCAGAAATTTGTCCAGGATCCCGCCAATGATGCCAATTCCTGGGCAATAATGATAGACGACTTTAATGGTGTGATCACCACGACATACAATATTGGCGATCTGATTTCCGGACTGGCAGGAAGGATTGGAGAATTTGGCGGACAGAAGCAGTTTGTTCCAGTTGCTGATCCCGGGCCTGCAGTAGGATTCCAGATGCCCACTGCTTATCCGGTCAGTGTTTCCGATCTGGCAGTATGGATGGTCAATCCAGCCACACAGAATTACCTTCCTGCCCGGCTTCTGGAGATTTATCCCGCTGGTTTCAGCGGAGCCACCGGAAACTTTGCCACAGGCCAGGTTTACACAATCAGTGACCAACAGGAAAGCACGATCAATTTCCGCACTTCCTTCTATGATGCGGATTACATCGGCAGCCCGATCCCAACAGGCGCGGGCGTCTTCACCGGGATAGTCAATTTGTATTCCGGAGAGTACTACTTCACAGCTAGATCAGCTGCTGATCTGTTGTTCTATGCCGCACCAGGAGATTTCACAGCCGAGTATATGCCGCCTAGCTCCGTGGAGATGAGCTGGAGCTGGCCGGGTGAAGTACCGGATTATGTGACGGGTTACTCCATATACAGAAACGGAGCTTCCTACCATGAGATTTCCAATCCGCAGACTTTGAGCTATGCTGATACAGATATCGTGATAGGTACTACCTACGAGTATCAGATCTATGTCCAATGCAATGGTTTGTACCTGATGGCAGGTGGAACTCAGACTGTCACGCCCACAGATACCGATGATCCCTCTGTACCCATTCTGGAGACTGCCCTCCTTGGTAACTATCCCAATCCCTTTAATCCCAGCACTACACTCTCGTTCAGCCTGATAGAAACCTCACCGGTTGAACTGGTTATCTTCAATGCCCGGGGTCAGAGAGTACGCAGCTTGGTGAACAGAACCCTGAGCTCCGGCATGCACTCTGTGGTCTGGGACGGCAGGGATGAGCAGGGACGGAGCGCTTCCAGCGGCATATATTTCTACCGCATGCACGCAGGGAAGTATAGCTCCACCCGCAAGATGATAATGATGAAATAGAATTAGTCTGTTTAGAGAATTGGCAGATCATAAACTCTGAGATATGGTCTGCCAATCTCCGAATTGGCAGAAACATGATATAAGATTTATGGAGTAAAGTATGAGTGGATTAAAACGCGTCGGTCTCTTCCTGCTGACCAACTTCCTGGTGATCATGACGCTATCGGTGATCATCTCTCTCCTGGGGATACGTCTGCAGAATTACACCGGCCTGCTGGTACTATGTGCCGTCTTCGGTTTTGCCGGTTCGCTTATTTCTCTGCTACTCAGCAAGACGATCGTAAAGGCATCTTACAAGATTCAGATAATCAATCCCCAAAACGCCAGCGGCAGAGTGCTTGATCTGTATAAGGCCATACATCAGATGTCGCAGCAATTGGGCTTCAGGACTCCTGAGGTGGGAATCTATCCCTCAGCGGAGGTCAATGCCTTTGCCACGGGTGCCAGTGCCAATAAAGCCTTGGTGGCATTTTCCCAGGGGATTGTGGACCGGCTTGATGATGATGAACTGGCGGCTGTCGCAGGCCACGAACTCAGCCACATCGGCAACGGCGATATGATCACGATGACGCTGTTGACGGGAGTAGCCAATACCTTTGTGATGTTCTTTGCCCGGGTGCTGGCCTCAGTGATCGCCAATTCCGGACGTGATAATCGTGGGGGAGGCTTGGGTTACTTTGGTTATTACATCATTGTGGTGCTGCTGGAGAACGTAATGATGCTGCTAGCCTACATCCCCATCTCGGCTTTCTCGCGTTGGAGAGAATATGGTGCAGATGCCGGCGCTGCGGACTTGGTGGGTGCTGGCTCCATGATCAATGCTTTGGCCAAGATCGACCGCAACTATGTGAAGAGCACCAAGAAAGACAGCTTCGCCATGGCCAAGATCGAGAATCGTCACCTGGTCTCTCTCTGGAGCACACATCCCAGCATTGAAGCTCGGATCAAACGACTGCAGGCCAGAATTTGAAAGAGCTCACAGGACTTTTGGTAGAAAGACTGGCCCTGCATGGCTATGGGATAGCTCATGCGATTGGGAAGACCATCTTTATCCCAAACACTGCTCCGGGAGACAGAGTGGATGTGGTGCTCACCGAGCAACGCAAGGA